>NZ_KI911559.1:2564793-2865692 GCF_000515255.1 Rhodovibrio salinarum DSM 9154
CGCCGCTTCCGCCAGGCCCATGCCGGAGGAGAAGCAGTGCATGACGCAGGAGAACGGACCCTGCTCGTAGCCCTCGCGCAGGATCAGCGCCGTGTCCTCGTCCGCTTCGCGGGTGTGGACGATCAGCGGCAGACCGGTCGCGCGCGCGGCCACAATGTGGGCGCGGAAGCTTTCAGCCTGCGCCTGGCGCGGGGAGTTGTCGTAGTGGTAGTCGAGACCGCTCTCGCCGATCGCAACGACGCGCGGATGCTGCGCCAGTTCGATCAGCTTGTCCGGTGCGCTTTGCCCCTCCGGGCCAGCCTCGTGCGGATGCACACCGACCGAGCACCAGACGTTCTCGTAGTTTTCGGCGATCTCTTTCACGCGGTCCCAGCCGGACAGCGTGGTGGAGATCGTCACCATCGTCTGCACACCGGCACGCCGGGCGCGGCCGACCACCTCGTCCAGGTCCTGGTGCTCGGCGATCATGTCCAGGTGGCAGTGGGAATCCACCAGCATCAGGACGCTCCCTTGGTCTCTTCGTCCTCGACATAGCGCGGGAACACACCTTGCGGCTTCGCGATCTCGGTCCCGGGCACCAGGCGGGTCCCCAGCGCGGCGAAGTCGCGGGCCGCGTCCGACTGGTTCATCTGGCCGAGCAGGGCTGCAGGACCGTTCGGCATGAACGGCTGTGCCAGAATCGCCAGCTTGCGGATCACCTCCGCCAGAACGTAGAGAACCGTCGCCATGCGCGCCTTGTCGGTCTTGCGCAACGCCCAGGGCGCCTGCTCGTCGACGTAGCGGTTGGCCTGTGCCACGACGGCATGATGCGCCTCCAGCGCGCGGTGGAAGGCCTGCAGGGCGAGCTCGCTGCGCATCCGCGCCAGCGCGCTGTCGGCGGCCGCCAGCATCGCCTCGTCCGCCGGGCGCAGTTCGCCCGGTTCGGGAATCTGACCGCCGCAGTTCTTGTAGATCATCGACAGGACGCGCTGACCCAGATTGCCGAAATCGTTGGCCAGGTCGTTGTTCATGCGGTTGACCATGGCCCGGTGTGAAAAGTCGCCGTCGTTGCCGAACGGCACTTCCCGCAGCAGGAAGTAGCGTGTCTGGTCCAAGCCATAGGTCTCGATCAGCTCGTAAGGATCGATCACGTTGCCGAGCGACTTGGAGATCTTCTGGCCCTCGTTGGTCCACCAACCATGCGCGAACACGCGCTTGGGCGGCGCGAGACCGGCCGCCATCAGGAACGCCGGCCAATAGACCGCGTGGAAGCGCAGGATGTCCTTGCCCACCATGTGCAGTTCAGCGGGCCAGAACGCCTGATATTCATCGGCGTTTTCATCGGGATAGCCGACAGCCGTGATGTAGTTCGTCAGCGCATCCAGCCAGACGTACATGATGTGGTCCGGATCGTCCGGTACCGGGATGCCCCATTTGAAGGTGGTACGCGAAATCGAGAGGTCGCGCAGACCGCCCTTAACGAACGAGATCACCTCGTTGCGCCGGCCGTCGGGACCGATGAAGTCGGGGTTCTGGTCGTAAAACTGGAGCAGCGTGTCCTCGAAGGCCGACAGCTTGAAGAAGTAGCTCGGCTCCTCGACCCACTCGCATTCCGCGCCGGAGGCCGCGATCATACGGCCATCCTCGGTCCTGGTCAGCTCGTCCTCGCCGTAGAACGCCTCGTCGCGCACGGCGTACCAGCCGGAATACTTGTCGAGGTAGATGTAGCCAGCTTCTTTCAACCGCACCCAGATCGCCTGCGCCGCCTTCACATGCCGGCTTTCGGTGGTCCGGATGAAGTCGTCGTTGGAGAACTGCCAAGCCGCCGAGAGGTCACGGAAGTTCTGCGACATCCGGTCGGTAAAGGCCTGCGGTTCCAAGCCGTTCTTACGCGCGGACTGCTCGACCTTCTGACCGTGCTCATCCGTGCCGGTCAGGAACTTCACCCGCCGTCCGTCCAAGCGCATGAAGCGCGCCAGCACATCGCAGGCCAGCGTCGTGTAGACGTGGCCGATATGCGGCTTGTCGTTGACGTAATAGATCGGCGTCGTGATGTAATAGGGTGTTTTTGCAATGTCTTTGCCGTTAGCCGGCATGAGCAGTGTCCTTCTCGGCTCTCGCGCAGGTCTGCGGCGTGTGGAAGCAGCTGAACGACGGCGCCGGCGCCTGGATCCCTGGGATGGGGCCAACCGGCTCCGCGCGCCGCATCCCGAACGGCGACGTCAGGAGGCCGTGGACTGCAGGTCCAGGAAGGCGGTCAGGACCACCTGCTTGCGGTCGAGATTGGCGCGCTCGGCCCGCCGGAACAAGCCAGCGATCTTTTCCCACAGGCTAAGCCACTGTTCAAGGTCGCCCCGGGCGGCCAGCCGGGCGGTCGCAGCGCCCTCGCCCGCGACCACGTCAGCCGGCGTCTCCCCACGCGCCTTGGCGCGGATCAGCCGGCCCAGCCACCAGGCCAGCAAGTCCCCGCCAAGCCGAAAAGCTGTCGGGTCCTGGCCTTGTGCCAGCTTGTCGGCAAAGGCGTGCAGTCGGCTGGTCTCGAGCTGCGGCAAACCGGTCAGCAGGTCCACCAGTTCCCGGTACAGCGCCACCCCGCCAGCCTTGTGCAGGTCGAGCGCCCGGCCAATGCTGCCTTCGGCGAGCTGCGCGAGCGCGGCGCGGTCGTCTTCGCCGACGTCCGGCAGGTGCCGGTCCAACAGCGTCGCCATGCTGTCCGCATCCAGGGTCGAGAGGGACAACTGCGCACAGCGGCTGCGGATGGTCGGCAGCAGACGTGCGGGCGCATGCGAGACCAGCAGCAGGACAGCCTGGCTCGGCGGTTCTTCCAACACCTTCAACAGCGCGTTGGCCGCGTTGGGGTTCATCTCCTCGGCGGCGTCGACGACGATCACCCGCCAGTCCGAGCTCGACGGCGTCATGAAGCAGAAATGCACGGCCTGCCGGACGTGCTCGACCAAGATATCCGCGCTTGGTTTCAGACTGCGCTGTTCGCGCGGCATGAACGGCTCGAGGGAGAAGATATCCGGGTGACTGCCGGCAGCGACCTGCCGGGCGACCGGATGCTCCGCCCCCAGATCCAGGCTTTCCGGTCCGCCGCCGAACAGACCCCCGCCCTGCCCGCCGCCCGCCAATACGAACTTGCCGAAGCGATAGGCAAGCGTCGCCTTACCGATCCCGCGCGCACCGGTGATCAACCAAGCGTGCGGCAAGCGCCCGGACGACCAGGCGCGCAGCAGCACATGCTCCCCCTCAGCGTGGCCAAGCAGGTCGCGCGTCGTGCGGGGATGCGGCACAGACGCATCTGCCGTCTCAGTCTTGCTGCGGGCGGCCATCTAAAGCGCCACGCCCAGACGCGTCTGCACGGCCGCACGAACGGCCGTGGCGACCGCCTCAAGATCGCCGGTCGCGTCGATCAGCACGCAACGCTCCGGTTCGGCCTTGGCGATTGCGCGGTAGCTTGCCCGCAAGCGCTCGTGAAAGGACAGATCCATCGCTTCGTATCGGTCGCTCCCCTGCCCGCGCCCCTGCGCGCGTGCCAGGCCGACCTCGGCCGGCACGTCGAGTATCAAGGTCAGATCGGGCTGGCTGTCGCCAACCACCATGCGGTCCAGCTGGTCGAGCGTCTCGGCCGGCACCCCTTGTCCAGCCCCCTGATAGGCACGGGTCGAATCGTTGAATCGGTCGGAAACGACCCAATGCCCGTCGGCGAGCGCCGGACGGATCGTTTCGACCAGGTGCTGCGCTCGGGCCGCGGCATGCAGCAGGGCCTCGCTCAGCGGCTGCCACGCTAGGCCGTGGGCCAGCAGCACATCGCGCACGACTTCCGCGGACGGGCTGCCACCAGGCTCGCGTGTTGCCACGACACCGATGCCAACAGCGCGCAAGGCAGCGACCAGCCGGTCGCGTTGCACGCTCTTGCCCGCGCCCTCGCCGCCCTCCAGCGTTATGAACCGGCCGCGTGTCACGAAACAGCGGACGCAAGCACGCTTAAGGCGCGCCGAAGACGAGGTATTCGACGCCGGAGACGATCCGGCCGAACGTGCCCAACTGTGGGACCGTCTCACCCGCCTTGAGTGGAATCGTCCGGGTCTCGATGCTCGGCGCCTCGATCGTGAGCGTGGCGAGCTGTTCGCCGGCCTCGATCGGCGCGGGGATCGGCGCCTCGTACGTCAAGGTAACCGTCATGCTGTCGGTGGCGTCCGCCGGCAAGGTCATCTCGAGCCGCTGCTCGCTCACGAGCGGCACGCTCGGCTGGCTGCCCAGCCAGACTTCGGCTTGCTCGACCGTCTCGCCGGCCTCGAACAGGACGACGTTCTTGAACTCGCGGAACGCCCACTCGATCAGCCGCGCGCTCTCGTTCTCCCGCCCACTCGGACGGTCCAGCCCGTTGACGACGGTGATCACGCGGCGACCATCGCGCATGGCTGAAGCGGTCAAGCCGTAGCCGGCGTTGCGGGTGTAGCCGGTCTTCAACCCGTCGACCCCCATGTTCCGACGCAGGAGCGGGTTGCGGTTATACTGACGGATGCCGTTCCAGGTGAACTCGAGCTGGTCGTAGAAGCGTTCGTAATAGTCCGGGAAGTTCGCGATCAGGGCCCTGGCCAAGCGGACCAAGCCAAGCGCGCTTGTCCGGTGTTCAGGGTCTGGCCAGCCGGTCGCGTTCTCGAAGTTGGTCGCCGGCATATCCAGCTTTTCGGCGTAGTCGTTCATGATATCGGCGAAGGCGTCCTCGCTGCCGGCAATCCCTTCTGCCAGCACGATCGAGGCATCGTTGCCGGACTGGACGATCATGCCCTGCAACAGGTTCTCGACCGAAACCTCGTTGCCGACCTCGACGAACATCTTGGAGCCGCCCTTCCGCCAGGCCTTTTCGGACACGACAAAGGTGTCGTCCATCGAGAGATCGCCGTTCTTCAGCCGGTCGAAGATCACATAGGCCGTCATCAGCTTGGTCATCGACGCCGGCGGCATCGCTTCCCGGGCGTTCTTTTCGAACAGCAGCGTACCGGTGTTGAAGTCCATCACGACGGCTTCGCGCGCTTCGGTTTCAAACGCGCTGGCCGGCGCGCTGCCGACAGCCAGCACGAACAGCGCGAAAAAGGAGCGGATCAGGGTGCGGCGCATGGTTGGTGTCACGTCTCGGTCGATCAGGAAGAGGATGGCGTGGCAGGAGCTAGATGGCCTGCCCCGGCAGGCTGTATTGCGGCATGAAGGTCGAAATATGGCGTTCCGACCGAACGCTCAGAGTCCGTCCGAGGCGCGGGCGCGGTTCGCTGCTAGTCTACCACCACGCGCGCCTGCGTGTAGCCCTTGGAGACCACCCGGTTCAACAGCCGGTCGGCTGACTCGACGGTTTGCAGCGGCCCTAGGCGCACGCGAAAGAACCGGCGATCATTGACCATTGCACGTTCGATCCGGGCGTTTCCAAGCGGCGACAGCTTGGCGCGCAACTGGTTGGCATTGGCGTACTGCGTGAACGCGCCGGCCTGGACGAATATGCTGGTGTCCTTGACCGGCTGCTGTGTGACCCGCCCGTCGACTTCCGGCGTGTCGACCTGTTCCCGCGTGCCTGACTGTGCGCCCGGTTGGCGGCGCTGTTGCTGGTTGTTGTCTCCGTGCCCCTGCTCCGCGTTGCCGCTTCGCGTGGGCGAAGCGCGCTCGTCGGACAAGCCCGCCGTTTCCACCTCGCCCGCCAGCCGCCGGCTATCCGCCGCGACGACCTGGACCCGGACTTTCGCGGTGCCCTGCCTCTTGAACTGCAACAACTCGGCCGCACGGGCGGAGACGTCGATGATGCGCCCCCGGGCGAACGGGCCGCGATCGTTGACCCGCAGCTTGATCGATTTGCCGTTCTCCAGGTTGGTCACACGCACGATGCTCGGCATCGGCAGCGTCCGGTGCGCGGCCGTCAGATCGTTCTGATTGTAGGTCTCGCCGTTCGCGGTCGTCTTGCCGTGAAAGCCCGGCCCGTACCAGGAGGCGATCCCGGTTTCGCTGTACTGGTAGTCCGCTTCGGGATGATACCAGACGCCCCCGATCTGATAGGGGTTGCCGACCTTGTAGTAGCCGCCGCGGCCGTCCGGCTGGTCGGGTGTAACGGCCTTGCGCGCCTGCTTGGCGGTGTGCGCGACCAGTTGGGTTTCCGCGCAGCCGCCCAGCAACAGCGCCGTAGATAGAACTGCGAGTGCAGTTCGCTTCCCGGTCAGGCGCGTCATCGGAATTGTTGAACCCTAAGGATCGACCGCAACATTTTGGGGCTCCACCACGCTTTTCTGGCCATTATGCGCAAGATACGTGCAATTTCCATTGCCCGGCAAGTCGTTGCCCATGCGCGGCCCATCTGCCGACCGTCTATTGCGTCGCTTTCTGGCGTAAGCGTTCCAACAGCCGGACCGACGCGTAACCGTCTGCCGGCAGGTCGTTGGCGCTCTGGAACGCGCGGATCGCCGCGCGCGTCTGCGAACCCGGCACGCCGTCGACCGGCCCGGCGTCGAAGCCGAGCCGATTCAACAGACGCTGGATCTCCTCGGCCTGATCGAACGACAACGGCCGGTTGTCGGCGTCCCGACCGTGCTGGATCGCCGGCAAGCCGACGATGCGATCGGCTAGGTGCCCGACCGCGATCGCGTAGTTGATCGAGCGGTTCCAGCTCAGGATATGGCGGAAGTTCTCATAGACCAAAAAAGCGGGCCCGGCGTGCCCCTGCGGCAGGACGATCGATCCCTGCATGCCCGCAGGGGTCGACAATGGTTGGCCGTTTGCCTTGCGCACGCCGAGCTTGGCCCAGGCGTCAAGCGGCTTGCGCACGGACAGCGAGGCCTGGCGCAGGTCGAAGCCGTCCGGCAGCACAACCTCACGCCCCCATAGTTCGTCCCCCTTCCAGCCAAGGTCGCTCAGATAGTTCGCGCCGGAGGCGAAGACGTCGGGCAATGTCCCCCAGATGTCCTTCTTGCCATCGCCGGTGCGGTCGACCGCGTGATTCACAAAGGTCGAAGGGATGAACTGCAGATGCCCCATCGCCCCGGCCCAGGAGCCCATCATCCCGTCGGCCGTCACGTGACCCTGGTCGACGATGCGCAGCGCATCCAACAGTTGCGCCCGGAAGAACTCCGGACGCCGCTGATCGTAGGCAAGCGTGGCCAGCGCATCGATCACATGGAAGGACCCCAGATAATCGCCGAAGTTCGTCTCCAACCCCCAGAAGGCCACCAGGAAGCGCGGCTGCACGCCATAGTCGTCAGCGACTCGCTGCAGCAGATCGCGGTGCTCGGCGAGCATCTCGCGCCCGCGCTGAATGCGCTGCTCCGAAACGCGCTTGTCCAGGTAGCTCCAGAAGGTCTGCGTGAACTCAGGCTGCTGCCGGTCGAGCTCGATGACACGGTTAACCGGCGCGACGTCCGTCAGCGCGGACTCCAGGGTGGACGCCGCAATACCCTGCGTCCGCGCCTCATCACGCAGATCCTGCAGCCATTGCTCGAACGGCTGATCGTTCTGCGGCGCGACGACGGCTTGCTTCTCGTCCTGCTGTGCCGTGGCCATTCCAGGGGTCGCGATCAGCGCGACAGCAGTGGCCAGCCCCGCCCAGATACCCAGCCAGCGCCGGCGCGGGCTGATACCAGAGGGACGCGTGGCGTTGTGGAGACAGGCAATCGTGGCCATCGGACGAGCACTCCAAGCGCGACTCGCGAACCGCCGCAATCGGTCCGCTTTCAATGCCGGCGCTTCTGCCACAAAGGTCGGGGTCTGGCAATTGACCGTGCGCCCTGTTTGCACGCACCACCTTGATGCCGCCCGGTCACCCGGTCTAAATCGCAACAGCGCGGCGCGCACCCGGGCCGCTGCGGGGGAGTGGCAGAGCGGTCGAATGCGGCGGTCTTGAAAACCGCAGAGGTGGCGTTCCCACCTCCGGGGGTTCGAATCCCTCCTCCCCCGCCAATTTCGGGCTCGGCAGCTGTGCGAAAAGCTCCTTCTTATCGCGCCGCACCGCGTTGGCTTTCTATGGCCTCGACGCCTGCTCGGCCATCTCCGCCGTGCGGTTGGCCGGTTCGGATTCTTCGACATAGAGGCTGGCCGTCATGCCCGAGGCGAGCGGCAGGCCAGACGGGACGTCCTCAATCCGCACTCGGACCGGGATCCGCTGCGCGAGGCGCACCCACTCGAAAACTGGGTCGACCGCGGGCAAGCCATGCTGATCGGCGGTATCGTTGCTGTCGGCGATACCGTGTCCGATGCTTTCGACATGTCCTTCAAGCTCCGGATCGAACCCCATCAGAAGGACGCGCACGGAATCCCCGATCCGGATGCGGTCGAGTTGGGTTTCCAGGAAGTATCCGGTCACCCGGAAGCTGTCGGCATCGACCATGGCGACCGCCATCTGACCGGCGGTTGCATAGTCGCCCGGTCGCAGGTGGAGGTTGGTGACCCAGCCGTCCGCCGGTGCCCGGACCGTCGCCCGCTCCAGATTGAGTTCGGCAAGATCGAGTGCGGCCTGCGCCTCCCGATAGTTCGCCTCGGCGGCAACCGCCTCGCGCGTGGCTTGTTCGACGGTTTCCGCACTGACCGCGCCGCTGGCACGTAGGGACTTGCGCCGTCGGGCGATCGACTTTTTCAGGTGCAAAGTCGCCTTGCTGGATTCCAGCTTTGCTTGCGCCTGCTCGACTGCCAGCCGGAACCGGCTCGGGTCGATCTTGAAAAGGACATCGCCGCGCTGCACAGCTTGGTTGTTGGTCACCTCGACCTGCAAGACGGTCCCGGAAACCTCCGGGGCGATCTTCACCACGTCAGCCGTGACCCGGCCATCGCGGGTCCAGGGTGCGTTGACGTAGTAGTCCCACATATGCCGGCCGAGCAGCACCGCGCAGACGACCATAATGAGGGTCAGGAGAATGCGGCCTGCTTGGTTTCGAAGCGAAGACATCATGGCGAAAGACGTTCTTGTAAAAGCACTGCGGTCCCAAGGAGCGTGAAAAAAAGTGCGACGTTGAAAAGCGCCGGATGCCAGACGTGCCGATAGAGGCCAGCCGCCGAAAACATCCGTCTTATGGCGAGAAACACCCCGTAGCAGCCAAGGACCAGAGGCAGCAGCATCGGGACATAAACGCCAAAGAGGTCGAGGTCCGGCCTCATGCACCCCCCTCCACCGACGTTGCGATCAGTTCCGGCGGATCGCTCGCTGGAAACAGCGCGTTGCGCAGCCCAACCAACGCATCCCGGACGCGACGCGGTGGCGCCGCGAGGGGTGTCTCGAACGGCAGCGTCCTGAGACAGGCATCGAGCGTCATCAACAGGGAAGCGGTCTCGGCTGGCTTGCCCGCACGCCGGGCGCGATAGTGCGCCGCCAACCGTTCAAGCAGATCCTCCACGGTCTGGCGCTGGGGCGCGGACAAGCCGTTCTTGTTGCGTTGGATCTTGAGCGTATCCAAAGCGACCCGCAGGTCGCGCAGGATGTCGTTGCCAACCAGGCTTGAGTCCGGCGCAACGGCGGCGAGTTTCGGCACCAGAAGGCCGAGCTGGTCGGTCATGCGATGCAGCACCGTCTCGCGATCGATCCGGCGCGGGGTACGGGCGGTCTCGATCACCATGCCCCAGCCCGATTTCAGCAGGCGCGATGCGCTGGTCTCGGCCCCGATCGCACGGACGGTCGCCAGTACGATCGTGGCGATCGCGACCCCGATCAACGTCGCGAGGCTGACGTTCGCGAACGCGACGAAATCCATCCTCAGCCGCTCGTCGAGCTGGAGCATGTAGATCAAATTGACGCTGAGTTGGAACCCCATCAGCCAGCGCGCGGGGATGGCGAGCAGGATGCCAACGGGGATCAAGAACAGCCCCAGCGCCAGGACCAGGGGCACGAACCCATGGATCCATGGCAGGATCGCGAATTCGTAGACGAAGGTGATGCACGCCGCAGCCGCAACATAAAGCATCACCTTCTGCAGCGCGGGCCGCGCATCGTCCAAGGTGGCGAGCACGCAACACAGGATGCTCGCGATCTGCACGGCGTAGCTGCCATAGCTCCAGTCGGTGGCGATCCACAAGCTGCAGGACAGTAGGATGGCCACGACCACCGCGCATGCGGAGAGCAGGGCCATGCCGTAGTCGCTATGGAGGTTGGCCGGCCGCCGGTCGCCGACCGACAAGGCTTGGCTGAGCGCGTGCGTGGAGCCCTGCGCCATATCCATCCGCAGCAGCCGGCAGTCGCGCCAGACCTCGACGAGATCGCGCAGCCGCTTGGCAAGGCGCACAACCAAAAGGTCCCGCCACCTGGGCCGGTCCTCCCTCGGGGTCCGCTCCTGCGAGATCTCCGCGAGCAGCGCGTCAGCCTGCGCAATCACGTCCTCGTCCGAGGAGCTGATCCAGGTGGCGATGCGCTCGAGCAAGATGCCCTCGCGTCCACGCCCCTCGGCGCTGCGGTCCAACTCGGACACGATGTCCGCGATCTCCGAAAGCAGCGGCAACAGCGCCACCATACGCTGCTGCAGCGCATTCATATGGTTGGTGAGCGCCTGGCCCTTAATGCCTTCGTAGCCAACGTGTGTCGTAAAGCTACGCAGATCGACCGCGTCGGCCGCGAGATCGTGGCGTTGGCGCAAGGCGGCGTCGGTCTTGCCATTCCCAAGAAGAACGTCGTGCGTCAGGCTGCCGGCGTTGTCGAGCCAGCCCTCGACCCGGCGCGCCAGCACCGGCCCCGCCGCGCGCGGAAACACACTGCGGGCGATCACGGCGGAACAGAGAATGCCGATGGCGATTTCCTCGACGCGCGCCACCGCATAGTCGAAGCTCACTTCCGGCGTGTTGACGAGCGCGAAACCGGTTAGGGCCGCCGTGTACCCCGACAACTGGAACAAGTAGGCCCGCGGCGTGCGGTCGAGCATGGCGATAAACAGGCAGGTGCCGCACCAACCGGCAATGCCGAGCGACAGCAACACCGGCGAGAAGAAAAGATTGGGCACGAGTACCACGGTCATCGCCGCCCCAAGCACGGTGCCAATAAGACGGTAGACCGCTTTTGACGTATTGGCACCGGCCAAAGGGTTGGCGGTGATATAAACCGTGCCCGCGGCCCAGAACGGTTGCTCCAAGCCGAACCTCAACGCGATCCAATAGGCCAGCATGGATGCGCTGAACGTCTTTACGGAGAAGACGACGTCTTCGACCGCGAGAGGCTTGGCTGAACTCATCCGCGCTTGGTCCGGGACTGGCAATCTTCAAGCGCGGCAGACATCTGCAGCAGTAAGCGATGAGTCGCTTCGATATCGGCCGGCGCGACGTCCCGCAGCAGCTCCTCGCGCAACGCCACGGCAATCCGATCGACCCGCAGGCCGAGCTCGCGCCCCTCTTCCGTCAGCTCGAGCAGCTTGGCCCGGCGGTCGGAGGGATCCTCCCGGCGCTGCAGCAGCTCCTTCTTTTGCAGGGCATCGATGATCCAGACGACGGTGGAATTTTCCAGACCGAGCCGCTGCGCCAGTTCGCGTTGACGCATCAGCTTGTCGCCTGCGCGCAGCAGCTCAAGGATCGGCAACGCGGTGGCGTCGGACAGGCCTTCCTCGGCGATACGTTGGCCGAGAATACGCCGCCATGCCTGCCCGACCGCCGGCAGGAGCCGGCCAAAATCGGACCACTGCTGCCCGTTCGTTTTTTGATCGCTTGCCATGCTTACCCTGCCCCTTCGGGGCTGTGAATCTGAAGGGCAAAATATCATGGAATTCCACTAATACAATTCTCATGCATATGCATCGCGGGCAGACCACCCGGATTGAATCTGCAAACCTGGCAGGGTTTACCCTGGAACGTAGGCGAGACGCCCCGCCCGCAACGACCGTTCGCTTCAGGCGACCTCGAGTTCGGCCCGCAGCCAGGCAAGCAAAGCATCCGCCTGTCTGGGATCGCCGCGCCGGGTGCCGCGGAAGACTGAGATTTCCGCAGGACGCGCCACGGTCTCGCGACAAGCCTGAACCAGTTTGCCATCGGCGATCAGCCCCGTGACCGTCCGCCGCCAGCCAAGCGCAATCCCCTGTCTGGCGACCGCGGCCTGAAGGACCAGCGGGAAGCTGTCGAAATCGACGATGCGGGCATCTCTCGGAATAGATTGCCCAATGGCCGTGAACCACTCGGGCCAATCCATCCAGTCCTGCGGCACCACCCGGTGGGAAAGCAGCGGGTACTCCGCCAGCCCGGCCGGCGAGAGCGGGAGATCGCTCTCGTCGATCAGGCTCGGTGCGGCCACCGGGAAGATCTCGTCCGACGCTGTGAAGGCCAGCCGCGCCGAACCCGAAGGCCGTCCGGTTGTCTGGATGGCGACGTCGAAGGGTTCGGCGACCTCGGTCACGGGCGCGAGGGAACTGACCACCCGCACTTCCAACCCGGGGTGGCGCTTGTGGAAATGGGCCAGACGCGGCATCAGCCAGTAAAAGGCCTCGCAGAGCTGGCAATGCAGCACGAGACCACCGGGATGTCGGGCGCCGCGCAGCCGCGCCGCCTCGGCCGCCATGTCCGCAAGCGCGGCCCCGACGACCCGCCCGAACTGGCGTCCCTCCTCGGTCAGGAAGACCGCTCTGTTGCGACGTTCGAAAAGCACCACGCCCAGATCGGCCTCGAGCGCGGCAATCTGCTTGCTCACCGCCGTCTGGGTCAGGCCAAGTTCCTCAGCCGCCGCAGTGAAGTTCTCATGCCGGGCCGCGGCCTCGAAGGGGCGCAGGCGCGACAGCGGCGGCAGGGCGCGGCGATCCATTCCAAAGCCTCATGTTTTTCCGACGACTAGTCATTTTATGCAGCCATACTAGTCGGCTTTCCATACCTTATGGCATGGATATCCGTCCCTTCGGCCCGAGCTGGCGGGCCAACACTCGGCATCGCCGCGATCGTGGTCGCGGTGTTTCTCCTCTCCTTCTCGGACGCTTTGGTGAAACTGGCCGGGGACCGCTTCGGACTGGGGCAGCTCGTACTTCTGCGCTCGCTCGTCGCGGCCGGGCTCCTGGCCGGCGCAGTATTCGCTATGAGCGGCGCGGCCGCGCTCTATCCCAAACGACCAGGCTGGGTCTGCACGCGAAGCCTTTGCCTGGCAGCGATGTGGCTCAGCTACTATGCCGCCCTGCCCGCGTTGTCCTTCGCGCTCGCGGCGGCTTGCTACTACAGCTCGCCTGTCTGGATGGCGCTGATCGCGCGCTTCGCCCTGCACGTGCCGATCGGTGGGCGCGGCTGGCTCGCGATCGCGCTCTCCCTGGCCGGCGTCATCCTAACGGTCGACCCACAGCCAGGAAACGTCTCACCCCTGCTGCTGTTGCCGCTTGCCGCGGCGGGTTTCTACGCCCTTGCCGGAATCATCACCTGGCGCCGCTGCCAGGACGAAACAGCCGGGGCAATGGCACTGAATCTCAATATCACCCTCTGCGCCGTGGCCGGTCTCTGGCTTGTCGCGCTCGCTGTAGCCAGCTCGCCGGAGAAAGCCGGGTTCGTCCTCGCGTTTTGGCCAGAACTCAGTGCATCCGACTGGTTTCTGGTGGTCCTTTTGGGCGTCCTATTGGCCATCATCGCCATGGCGGTTGCCTTGGCCTACCGTCTTGCGCCCACGCCCATCGTTGGGGTCTTCGACACGGCCTATCTGGGGTTCGCGGCACTTTGGGGCGCCCTTTTGTTCGCCGACATGCCGACGCCTCAGGAAGGGGCCGGGATCTGCATGATCCTCGCCGGGGCGATCCTGATTAGCCTTCGTGCCCCGCGTGGAAAGGTCTGAGAAACCTCAGCCGATAAGACGTAAAAACGAAAACCGCCGTCCGCACCGGTTGGTGCGAACGGCGGCATTCGGTCTCTCCCGTGAGTTCGAGCTTCGCGCTTCGCGCGCGGCCGAGATTACTCGGCAGCCCGATGTCGCTCGGCGGGAGTCTTGTAGCCAGACTGCTGGCGCGGCGGGATCGTCTCCGAACGCAACTGACGGATCAGCCCCCAGCACATGAACGCAAGTACGATCGAGAACGGCAGCCCGGAGGTCACAGAGGCCGTCTGCAGGGCCTTGAGCGGGTCACCCTCTGTGGCGGCGCCAGCGACCAGCAGAATCGCCGCGACACCCCCCTCTGTCACGGCCCAGAACAAGCGCTGCTGCCAGATCGGGTGCGGATCGCCGCCGTTAGTCAGCATGTCGACGACGAGCGAGCCGGAGTCCGAAGAGGTGGCGAAGAAGACCGCCACGACCACGATCGCCAGCAGCGAGAACAGCGTGACGAACGCGGACGGCAGGGACAACTGCTCGATCAGGACGAACATGGCATCGTTGGTACCAGCCTCAGAGAGGAGCTGATTGCCGCCATTCAGAAGCATGTCCAACGCGCTGCCGCCGAAGATCGTGAACCACACGATCGAGGCGCCGGTGGGCGCAAGCAAGCAGCCCAGGATGAACTGCCGGATCGTACGGCCGCGGCTGATCCGGGCAATGAACATGCCGACGAACGGCGACCAGGCGATCCACCAGCCCCAGTAGAACAACGTCCAGGTGCTGATCCAGTTGCTACCTTCCTGCGAGAAGGTGAACATCCGCAGGCTCGTCTCCGGCAGGTGCTGGATGTAGTGGCCGGTCGCGCCGATCACGAACTTAAGGATGAACAGCGTCGGGCCAACAACGAACACGACCAAGGCAAGCAGAATCGCCAGGTACATGTTGATCACGGACAACCGACGCACACCAGCGTCCAAGCCGGCCATCACCGAGGTCACGGCAACAGCCGTCACCACGCCAATGATAATCACCTGCCAAGAGGCGCTGATCGGCAGACCGAACACTGAGTTCAGACCGGCGTTGATCTGCGTCGCCCCCAGGCCCAGCGAGGTCGCCAGACCGAACAGCGTGCCGAACACTGCCAGAATGTCGATCAGATTCCCCAGCCAGCCGTACACCGCTTCGCCGATCAGCGGATAGAACGCCGAAGCCGGGCGCAGCGGCAGATCATGCCGGAAGCAGAAGTACCCCATCGAGAGGCCAACGACGATGTAAACCGCCCAAGGATGAAGCCCCCAGTGGAAGAACGTCAGGTTCATCGCGGTCACGGCCGCCTCGGCAGTCCCGGGTTCGCCCACCGGTGGTTTGTTGAAGTGGAAAATCGGCTCGGCAACGCCGTAAAACACTAGGCCGATCCCCATGCCGGCCGTGAACAACATGGAAAACCAGCCCCAGGTGCTCCACTCCGGCTCCTCGTGATCCTTGCCGATCTTGATCCGGGCATACGGCGAAAACAGCAAGCAGATCACGAAGACCAGGAACCCGGTGACGGACCCGATGTACCACCAACCGAAGTAGGTGGAGATTCCGGACTTCATGCTGCTGGCGATGTCGCCGAGATTGCCCGGCGCCAACACCCCCCAAAGCACGAACGCGACCACCATCGCCGCCGAGATCAGGAACACCGGTGGATTGGTGTGTTCCTTTAAATAGCTGTTTAGGTTAGCCATCCAGCCTCCACGCGGTTTTCCATTATTGGTATGCGAACGAATAGGGGCCGGGCAGGTTCCGCGTTCGGCACGGCACACAGGCGGCCCATGAAACGTCCGTAGCGTAATCGCGCCGGACCTAGGTGGTCCGGTAAGCCCTTGTCAACAGCTGTGGTCTTGGCGGCAATCCAGTTCGAGCAAGATTACCCAACAACCCGCCTGCCGCCATACTGCCGCCTCCTGATCCAGAGCGCCATCTGCGTGGCTGCACCTGGTCTTCGGGGACATGCCTGAAAGCATACCGCCCCATTTTTCCGGTGTCAGGGCGCCCAAGGCGCAATGCCGTCCATCAGTCGCGGCAACGGTCCGACTGGCAGCATACCCTGGCGCATCAGCCGAGCCTTGAGTGGGCTGACCCGGTCGATCACGCCGAGCGCGCGTCGACGCAGGAAACCGATCGGGGGCACTTTACTCTGGACCGTGCGATTCAGCGTATCCACTGCGAAGGCGCGGGCTACGACGTCTGGCCGGCGTCGGCGCTCGTAGCGTCGTGTGACCTCGGGATCGCCGATATCCTCGCCTGCACGCTCGGCCGCGACCAGAACCTCGATGAGCGTGGCGACGTCGGCGATGCCGAGGTTCAGGCCCTGAGCGCCGATCGGCGGCAGGGCATGCGCGGATTCGCCAACCAGCGCAAGCCGCCGACCAGCGTAGCGATCCGCCAGCAGACTGCCTACCGGATAGGAGAAGCGCGGACCCACGGCCGTCACCTCGCCCAGGATCCGTCGGGTCCGACGCTCGACCGCGCGGCGGAAAGCCGCATCGTCCATCGCCAAGAAGTGCTTGGCGCCTGCGTCGCGCTCCACCCAGACGACGCTAGAGCGGTTGCCCGGTAGCGGAACCAGTACGAACGGGCCGTTCGGGCGGTGGAACTCGGTCGACGTGCCACGATGGGGACGGCTATGCGCGATCGAGAACGCCATCGCTGTCTGCCCATAGCCCCAGCGCCGGGCGCGAATTCCGGCCGCTTCGCGACAGGGGGAACCCTTCCCGTCAGCCCCCACGGCCAGACGCGCGTGCACGATCCGCCCGTCGTCGAGCCGCGCGCGCGCACCGTCACGACCGTAATCGATCTGGTCGAGCTTGTGCGGCGCGATGTGCTGCACGGCATCGAGTTCGCCGATCTCCGCCAAAAGCGCGCGGCGCAGGGTCGGGTTGGGCACGTTATAGCCGAACGGGCCACCGTCCAAGCGGGCGGAATCGAAGTCTGCCGTGTGGGGCGTCTCGTCGAACCCAGCGCTGTCGTCGACGATGCGCATCCGCCACAAGCCCTCACTTTCCGCGACGACGCGCGCCCAGACACCTAGCGTCTCCAATGCCCGAACCGAGGGCATCAGGAGCGCGGTGGTGCGGCCGTCGAGCGTATGCGCAACCTCCGGTTCCGGCGGCTGTGGGTCGACGCAAACGGTACGGAAACCGGCGCGGGCAAGCGCGAGCGTCATTGTGAGGCCCGCAATGCCGCCACCGATCACGGCAACATCGGCGGTGATGTCGGCGTCTGCGGTGGGCGAAGCAACAAAGTCGGCTGGCTGTTCTGTCATGGCGCTGCCGACGATGGCGCGTTGGCGCGCGTATTTCCAGGGGTGTTCGACGTCGCAGTGTGTTTGGGCCTCGTATTCGACCCGTACCTTGCCACCCCGAGATAGCTTCGCCATGTTGGTTGCGCCGGCTGGCCCCACCCTGCCCCTTTTTCACCGATCGATCGCCGTTTCCTTGAGCATCCGTCACGACAATCGCCCGCCACCACCGCCGCCGCGCCGGCCCGGCAAATCCGCCATCAACCTGCCGCGTGTCGTCAGCTGGCTGATCGGAATCAACGTCGCTGTCTACCTGGTTACAGCGGTCATCCCAGTACGCTGGACGAACGCTCTGTTCTTCAACCTGGGCTTCATACCGGCCCGCTGGACCGTGCTGGACTGGCCCGGCTGGCAGGGATTGGTTTCACCGTTCACCCACCAATTTCTGCATGCCGGGCCCGTCCACCTCATCGTCAACATGGTGATGCTGGCAGCCTTCGGGGCTGGGGTGGCGAAGATTCTGGGCGGCCGGCGCCTGCTGGCGATCTATCTGGTCAGTGGTCTGGCAGGTGCCGCTCTGCACTGTGCCGTCTATCCCGAAACGACGATCCCGGTGGTGGGAGCTTCCGGAGCGATCAGCGGGCTGTTCGGGGCTGTGCTGCGCCTGATGGCGCGTCAGGCGCAGGTGATGGGACAACGCACCCGCATCCTGCCGGTCGCGCTGATCTGGATTGCCATCGCAGTGATGACCGGATTTACCGGCGTGCCGGGAGCAAGCGGCGGCGCCCAGGTCGCATGGGCTGCACACGTTGGCGGGTTTCTGGTGGGGCTGCTCGCTTTCGACCTGTTCACCATCGGTCTGCGTCCGCGCCGCCCACGACATCTGCGCGACATCGACGACGATGACGACTTCAGCGCCTGAGCCTTTCCCGAACTACCGTTCCATCCCGATCCGTATAACAACAAGATAGCCGACGTGCGCTCCTACCTGTCCTTCCTCGCGCGAAACCCGCGTTTCCTGACATTCGGCACCCTGGCTGCATTCTTTTCCAGCTTCGGGCAGACCTTCTTCATCGCCTTGTTCGGCGGGGCGTGGCGCGCGGAGTTCGAGCTGAGCCACGGCGGCTACGGGTCGATCTACTCGGCGGCCACGTTGATGAGCGGGGCGTGCCTGATCTGGCTGGGCAAGAAAATCGACCGGGTCGACCTGCGGCACTATACCGTGTTCGTGTGCCTGGGTTTAACGGCGGCTTGCCTGTTTACCGCCGTGGTCTCCAGCGCCTGGATGCTCGTGCCGGCCTTCTTCGCCCTCCGCCTGACCGGTCAGGGGCTGATGAGCCATGTCTCCAACGTCGCCATGGCCCGCTATTTCCAGCTCGACCGCGGCAAGGCGATCAGTATCGCCTCGCTGGGTCACCCGCTGGGCGAGGCCATCTTGCCGACACTCGCCGTCTTGCTGATCGGCGCGTTGGGATGGCGGTTCAGCTGGGGGGTGTTCGGCGGACTGCTGCTGATCGGCTTGATACCGCTGATGCTGTGGCTGCTGCGAGGGCACGGGGCGCGCGAGCAAGCGCGCCAGAACGCAGCCGCGGCCACTGAGGCAAACCAAGATGCGCACTCCTGGTCGCTGCGGCAGGTACTGCGCGATCCGGTATTTTACCCGGTGATCATCTGCATGCTGGCTCCGCCGTTCATCACCACGGGGCTGTTCTTCCACCAAGTGCACCTGGCAGAGACCAAGGGCTGGTCGCTGGAATGGCTGGCAACCTGCTTCGCCGGTTTCGCCGGCGCACAGGTGCTGGCGAGCCTCATCGCCGGGGCACTCGCCGACCGGACGGGGGCAATCCGCATGCTGCCCTTCTATCTGCCGACGCTCGGATTGGCCGCGCTGGTGTTGGCGGTGTTCGATCATCCGGCCGCAGCCGCGGTCTATCTCTTCCTGGCGGGCCTGACGGGCGGGGCCAACTTCATCCTACTGGGCGCGGTCTTCGCGGAGCTGTACGGCACCGGCCACCTCGGCGGAATCCGTAGTGTCGTGCAGGCCTGCATGGTCTTTGCCACCGCCGGTGCGCCAGCCCTGTTCGGCTGGCTGCTCGATGCCGATATCGGGTTCGAGGCGCTGACGGTGGGCTGCACCCTCTACGTCGCCGGCGCCGTCCTGCTGCTGGCGCTGCTGCAAATGCCGCTGCGCGCCCGCGCCGCGCAACAGACAGCGGCCAAGGTCTAGTCGGCTGCAATCGCGCTACCAGAGTTCTTCGGCAATCGCGCCCTCGAAGACGATCTCGTCCTGCACCTGCGCCAGCTCGTCAGCCAGGAAGTCGCGCAGGGAGACGATTCCAACGATCCTGCCGCCATCGACTATTGGAAGGTGGCGGATCCGGTTCTCCGCCATCAGCTGCAGGCCGTTGACCGCCCGGCTCTCGGGGTGGCCGATGATGACATCCCGCGTCATCACCTCGGCAACGGAGGTGCCGTTCGGATCGAGCCCGGCGGCCACGGTCCGGTAAGTCACGTCACGCTCCGACAGGATACCGCTTAGCCGGCCGCCGTCGCTCACCAGCACCGCACCGATCTGGTGATCGCGCATCATCCGTGCGGCATCCGCAACCGTGCTCTCAGACCCAACCGCCCGCAACTCAGCCTTGCCGCACATCTGTGCCAAGGTCCGCCCTGTCGTCATGGCTCCACTCCTCCCACCGTCGGCTTCTCCGCGCCGCCTGAAACAGAACCTTAGCAAAGGCGCCTTCACTGGGCTATAGAACAGACCTGTCCTGCAGCAATATCGGATTTGGGTTGCCCCCGGCGTTACAATTGGGCGCTATGCCCGCCATCGACGGTGAGCGTGGTCCCGGTCATAAAACCGGACAGATCGGAGGCGAGCAGCAGGAGCGGCCCGTCCAGGTCCTCCGGCACGCCAGTGCGGCCCTGCGGGATCCGCGCCTTCAGCGTCTTGCCCGCCGCGCTTGCCAGAAATTCCCGATTGATGTCCGTCTCGATGTAACCAGGCACGATCGCGTTGACCCGGATACCGTGCGGCGCCCATTCCACCGCCAGCGCCCGGGTAAGCGAGATCAGCCCACCCTTGCTGGCGGAATAGGCCGGCACCCAGGGACGGCCCTGAATGCCCAGGATCGAGGCGATGTTGATGATGCTGCCGCCATGGCCCAGGCGCATCATGTGCCGGGCGGTTTGCTGCGCCATCATCCAGGCACCGCGCAAATTGGTCTCGATCACCGCGTCCCAGTCGGCAAGCGCCATTTCGTGGGCATCCCCGCGGAGGACCATCCCGGCGTTGTTCACCATAATCGACAGGCCGCCCAGTTCCGTCTCCGCGACGTCGAGCACGTGGCGCACACTGTCGGGATCGGTGACATCGAGCTGGATGGCGATCGCCCGGCCGTCGAATTCGGCAATCTCCTGCACGAGCGAGTCCAGCCGATCGACCCGGCGTGCTGCCACGGCAACCTTGGCCCCGGCTTGTGCCAGCGTGATCGCGAACCGGCGGCCAAGACCGCTCGACGCGCCGGTGACGAGCGCGGCCTTGCCGCTCAGATCGAAGCTCATGCCCGCCTCCCCGGCCACCCTGGGTCTGTCCGATCCACCTTTTCATACATGGTTCGGCTGGCCAGCACCCCCGTCAAGCCCTAGCTGTATGCGAGGTTCAAAAGCCGTGAGGCCACCACCATGCGCATCGACATCTACTCGGACACGATCTGTCCCTGGTGCTTCATCGGGAAACGCCGGCTCGAGCGGGCGCTGGCCGAACGCCCACAGCCGGACTTGAAGATTCACTGGCGGACCTTCCAGCTCAACCCGGACATGCCCGCCGGCGGCCTCGACCGGCAGGATTACCTGGCACGCAAGTTCGGCGGGGCAGAAAACGCCGACCGCGTCTACGCCGCCGTCCGTCAGGCAGGCAATGAGGAAGGGCTCGCCTTCGACTTCGAAGCGATCGAGCGCACCCCCAACAGCCTGATGTCGCACCGCCTGCTGCGCTTCGCCGGGGAACGCGGCGACCAGGACCCGCTCGTGGAGCGGCTGTTCAACCTCTACTTCATCGAAGGCGGCAATCTGGAAGACCCGGACGTACTGATTCAGGCTGCGGCGGATTCCGGCTTCGATCCCGACGCCGCGCGCGGCTACCTGGAGGCCGGCGCCGGCATCCAGGAGACTCAGGAAGAGGACATGCAGGCCCGTAAGGCCGGCATCCAGGGGGTGCCCACCTTCATCCTGAACGGCCAATACGCGCTGTCGGGCGCGCAGGAGCCCAAGGTGCTGTTCCAGATGTTCGACCTGGCCCGGGAGGAAAAGGGCGCCGCGGAGTAAGGGCGCGGGCGGCGCCTGCCCTACGCCGCCTGCTGCGGCTGCGCCAGCCTGGCCAGGCGCTCGACCAGATGACGGATGCCCTGAACGCGCTGCTCGGGGGTGTTCCAGGTGCGCTTGTAGACCAGCTTGTGGTCCGGGCGAAGCTGCACCTGGCCCGGCGCCTCCTGGATGAACTGTACCAGCGCGTCCGGCCGGGCAAACTGATCCTGGTGGAAGGTCAGGACGGCACCCTTCGGCCCGGCGTCCACCTTTTCCACGCCGGCATCGCGGCAGAGCTGCTTGATCTGAATGACCTGCAGCAGGTTCTCCACCTCCGGCGGCAGCGGCCCGAAACGGTCGATCAGCTCGGACGCGAAGGCGTCGATATCCTGCTTGTCGACCAGCGTCGAGATCCGGCGGTACAGCCCCAGACGCACGTTCAGGTCCTGTACATAGCGTTCAGGGATCAACACGCTGGTGCCGATGTTGATCTGCGGGGTGAAGCCTTCCTCCGCACTCGCCTCGGCACCGCCGCGGCCAGCGCCCTGCTTGGCCTGGGAGACCGCTTCCTCCAGCATCTGCTGGTAGAGCTCGATGCCGACCTCCTTGACGTGGCCGGACTGCTCCTCGCCGACGAGGTTGCCGGCACCGCGGATGTCCATGTCGTGGCTGGCAAGCGTGAAGCCGGCGCCCAGGTGATCGAGCTGCTGCATCACGTGCAGGCGCTTCTCCGCCGCGTCGGTCAGCTTACGGCCGGGCTTCAATGTCAGATACGCGTAGCCGCGCTGCTTCGACCGGCCGATCCGGCCGCGCAGCTGGTAGAGTTGGCTGAGGCCGTACATGTCCGCCCGGTGGATGATCAGCGTGTTAGCGGTCGGCACGTCGAGCCCGCTTTCGATGATGTGGGTCGAGAGCAGCACGTCGTACTGGCCCTCGTAGAACTCCGTCATCACCTTCTCGAGTTCCTTCGCGCCCATCTGGCCGTGAGCGACGGCGACTTTGACCTCCGGCACCAGCTTTTCCAGCCGGTCGGTCACCTCGGCCAGGTCCTCGATCCGTGGGCAGACGTAAAAGGTCTGCCCGCCGCGCCAGTGCTCCCGCATGATCGCCTCACGCACGACCACGGGATCGAACGGCAACACGAAGGTGCGCACCGCCAAGCGGTCGACCGGTGGGGTCGAGATCAGCGACATCTCGCGCACGCCTGACAGCGAGAGCTGCAGCGTCCGGGGGATCGGCGTGGCGGTCAGGGTGAGCACGTGCAGATCGCCGCGCAGCTCCTTCAGCTTCTCTTTCTGCTTGACGCCGAAGTGCTGCTCCTCGTCGACGATCAGCATGCCGAGATCGCGGAACTGCACTTCCTTGCCCAGCAGCGCGTGCGTGCCGACGACGATATCGGCCTTGCCGTCCTCGAGGTCCTGCTTGACCTGCTTGGTCTCCTTCGCCGTTACCAGCCGGGAAAGCTGGCGCACCTGCAGCGGATAGCCCTGGAAGCGCTGTTGGAAGGTCTCCGCATGCTGGCGAGCGAGCAGCGTGGTCGGGACGATCACCGCCACCTGCTTGCCGTTCATCGCCGCGACGAAGGCCGCGCGCATCGCCACTTCCGTCTTGCCGAAGCCGACGTCGCCGCAGATCAGCCGGTCCATCGGCTTGCCTGCCTGCAGGTCGGCCAACGTCTCCTCGATCGCGTTAAGCTGGTCGTCGGTCTCAGCGTAGGGGAAGCGGGCGCAGAACTCGTCGAACTCCTGCGGCGGGGACAGCGGCTCCATGCGCTTGAGCTGACGGTCGGCGGCGATCTTGATCAGCCCGTCGGCGATCTCCTTGACCCGCTCCTTCACGCGGGCCTTGCGGGCCTGCCAGTTGCCCTGCCCCAGCTTGTCGAGCTGGATGCCGTCCTCTTCCGAGCCGTAGCGGGACAGCACCTCAATGTTCTCGACCGGCACGAACAGACGGTCACCACCAGCATAGGTGACCTTCAGCATGTCGTGCGGCGCGCCGCCGACATCCATGTTGATCAGACCGTCGTAGCGCCCAATGCCGTGATCGACGTGCACGACCAGGTCGCCCTCGTGCAGGCTGGAGACCTCGGTCAGGAAGTTCTCTGCCTTGCGCTTGCGTCCGCGCGGTCGGGCGATCCGTTCGCCCAGGATGTCCTGCTCGCTGATCAGCGCGGCAGAATCCCCGACGAAACCGTGCTCGAGCGCGAGTGTCACCAGCGCGACCTGCCCGGCGGGAAGCTGGCGCGCCTCGGGCCAGCTCGACACGGCCGCCAGGTTCTCGATGCCATGCTCCTTCAACACGCTTTCCAGGCGCTGACAGGAACCTTCGGTGTAGCCGGCGACCGCCACCCGGCGCCCGTTGCCGCGCTCCTGGCGGATCGCGGTCTTGAGCGTGGTGTAAGGCTCGCCCGCCTCGCCTTTCTTGCGTGCAGCGGAGAAATCGTGTCCTGGCGCCCCGCGAGCATCCAGTACGGCCGTTTCGGTGTCGGTCGGTGCGTTGTAGGGCTGGAACTGCGCGACCGGCCGGGCCTCTAGGGTACGCGACCACTCCTCGGCGCTCAGGTACAGGCGCTCCGGCTCCAACGGCTTGTAGGAGGGAACGTCCAGCCCCTCGGTGCTCTGCACCGTCTTGCGGGCATCGTAGAAGTCGTGGATCGTCTCCAGACGGCTTGCCCGGCTTTCCTCCACCTGCCGTTCCATCGTGACCGGCGTGGTCTCGGGCAGATAGTCGAACAGGGTGGCCATCCGCGCGTAGAACAGCGGCAGCCAGTGCTCCATGCCGGTGTAGGGCCGGCCTTCGCTCACCGCAGCGTAGAGCGGATCGTCCTTGGACGGCGTGCCGAAAATCTCGCGATAGGCCGTACGGAACCGCTCGACCGTGTCGTCCTCCAGCACGACCTCACTCACCGGCTTCAGCGTGAAGCCGGGATGATTGCCGGTGGTGCGTTGGGACAGCGGGTCGAAGGTGCGCACGCTCTCCAGCTCGTCGCCGAAGAAGTCCAGGCGCAGCGGCTCCGGCTCGCCCGGCGGGAAGACGTCGACGATGCCGCCACGCACCGCGTACTCACCGGTATCCCCCACGGTATCGGAACGGACGTAGCCGTTTTCCGCGAAGAAAGCGGTCAATCGGTCGGGGGCGATCTGCGTGCCAGCCTTGGCGGTCAATACGCGTGGGGCGATGACGTCAACCGGCGGCACACGCTGCAGCAGCGCGTTGACGGTGGTCAGCACGACCACCCCGGTTTCGGGCAGACCACCGGCGGCCAGGCGGCTGAGAGTGTCGACGCGCTGGGCAACGACATCGCGGTGCGGACTGACCCGGTCGTAGGGCAGACAGTCCCAGGCCGGGAAGCGCAGCACGGTGATGCCTGGGTAGAAGAAGGCCAGCGCCTCGGCCGCGCGCTCCAGCCTGGCGTCGTCGCGGGCGACGTGCAAAACGGGGGCGCCGGCACGCTCGGCCGCGGCCTCGCCCAGCAGCCAGGCGTCAAAGCCTTCGGGCGCGCGGGCGATCAGCCAGCGGCGGTTTTCGGAAAACGCCCGGGCGAGCGGGTTCTTCAGCGGTTCACCAGATCGACGCGGTACTTGCACAACTCACGCAGCAGTTTGCTGTCCAGCTCTTCGGGAATTTCAGCCTGACCGGTGATCCAGGCGTACAGATCGCTGTCGGGCAATTGGAGAAGCTGCTCGTAACGCCTCAGCTCCTCCGGGGTCAAGCTGGCGAGCGTCTCGTCGGCGAAACCGCCGATCAGCAGGTCCATCTCCCGCGTGCCGCGGTGCCAACTGTTGAAATAGGCCCGCTTGCGCCGGATCTCGAGTGCGCTGGGTGGATCAGATGTCTCGCGCATACGCCATCCTGTCGCTTGGTGAAAGGCCCCGCCTTGCCGCCGGGATATAGGCCCACGCTGCGCCCCTGTCACGACCGTTGCCGGGAGTGTTGGCGTGTAAAAGCAGAATCTGCACGCAATACGTGTTGTTTCGACGCCTATTTCGTTTATCGGGAGGCGCGCTCAAGGTAGACTGTCCCCGTCGGTCGGACTCAACCGCCGACGTAAAGGGGAGGCCAACCCACATGACCCGCACAATGAGGATCGGCCGAGGTCTTGCCGTCGTGCCGTTAGCGGCGGCCAGCCTCACACTGGCAACACCGGCTGGCGCCATCGACTTGGGCACAGACTTGCCAGCGAACGTCTTCCCGGACCATCCGTTCCCGGTTTCACAGACCGTCATCAACGAATGGATCGACAAAGGCAACGATTCCGACATTTACGCGCATGGTTGGACCCTGTGGGCCGGATTGACCTCGGACAGCGGCAGCACCGCCCGCGGGGTCGAGAACGCGCCGATCTATCTGACGTGGGCAACCCCCGATCAACTCGCGCACGCGCCGACTGCTGGTGAGAACCTGGTCGCCCGCAACGAGCCGCTACGTCTGCAGCCGCCCCGTCAGTTCCATAGTGGGCACCCTCGAGTTACGGCCCCGCAGGCAATTGGCGACGCGCGCTGCGGCGGCAGTGGCAAGCCCGATACCTGCATTGTCGTTACCGTCAATTACAGCCCGTCGGCCGCGCACCATGTGCTGAGCAATGACTTGCTGGCGCAGAGCACACTCGCTCGCTACGTGGAGGAAGGCTACTCGGAAATCCCCAACCTGCCCTACGATGCCGTGACGGTGAAACCGGTCTACAAGGTCATCTCGCAGGAAAAGCTGGACGACAACGGCCTGTACGCGATGCCGGTCTGGCCCGGCACGCCCGAGCCTGCCAAGACGTTCGGCGAGGAAGTGTGGAATCAGTGCGTCCACATCGACCCGAACAACCAGGGTCAGGGAGACGGCTCAGTCGACCAGGGCTGCACGGGGGCGAGCCCGTCCACCACCTACAATTTGTCCGATTTTATCCATTACCCGGTTACGAAGGCAGATCAGGCCTATCTGCAAAACCTCAGCGGCGGCCAGGAAGGCACGCTCGAAGTCGGCGACACCATCATCCTTGTGGCCATGCATGTAGGCAGCCGCGAGATCAAGCGCTGGACCTGGCAAACCTTCTGGTGGACCGCAGACCCCGAAGCGCCGAACGCGCCAAGCAGTCAGGCGATGGCAGCTGCGCAGCCGGAGCAGCTTCCGGCACCGGCCAGTCACTACGCCATGTCGGCGGCATATCAGATGCTCGCCCCCGCCCAACCGCTGAACGATGGGGAGAACTACGGCGCCCTGCTCCCGGTCTACAATCCCTATCTGGAAGCCGGGTTCGATCCGCAAACCTTCAAGCTAAGCCGGCCGGTCATCGTACCTGATTCGGGGCTGACCGCGACCCGCTACGGGGTCGAGACGAACTGCATGACCTGCCATGGCCTGGCTGCCTACGATCCGGCCGCGATCTACGACGATACCGGCCTAAACCGGGAGACGCCCTACGCTGCCAACTTCTACCTGCCCCTCAACGATCGGGTATTCGACGGCAAGCTGAAGCTTGATTTCGCCTGGTCGATCCTGGGGGCGATGGACCAAAGCCGCTGAGGGCCAGGGCGTAGGATCGACGGCCCGTTTTCTGGAACGCCTCGGCCTGCTAAAGCACGGGGGCGCGGCGGATGTCCGTCGTGCTCCCCGTGTGGTCGCGGAGTCGGAGGCCAACCCCTGCGCCCGGAAGTTCTGTATCCCCTGTTCCGGCCGGTCACGGAGTTACCGGGCATCGGGCCGCGCAACGCCAAGCTGTTCGAACAGCTGGCAGGCGGGCGCGTGGTCGACCTGTGCTGGCACCTGCCCTCCGGCGTGATCGACCGCGGCTACCAGCCGAGGGTCGCCGACGCCGAACCGGGCCGGATCGCGACCCTGACCGTCAACGTCGAGCAGCACCTCGAGCCGCGCAGCCGCAAGCAGCCCTACCGCGTGCGCTGCTGGGACGAGTCCAGCGCGATCGACATCGTTTTCTTCCACGCCAAGCCGGACTACGTACGCAAGATTCTGCCGGTGGGCGCGACGCGGATCGTGTCCGGCAAGGTGGAGAGCTATCACGGCCTGCCGCAGATGGCCCATCCGGACCACGTCGCCCCGCCCGAGCAGCGGGAATCCGTCGGCACGGTCGAACCCGTCTACCCCCTGACCCAGGGGCTAACACAGAAGGTCGTGCGCAAGGCCGTCGCCGCGGCGTTGAAAAGCGCGCCGGAACTGCCCGAGTGGCTGGAGCCCAGCTACCTGCGCCAACAGGGCTGGGCGCCCTGGCGCCAGGCACTGGAGAACGCGCACGCGCCGGGCTCGGAAGCCGAGATCGACCCGCAAACCCCGGCGCGGCAGCGCCTGGCCTATGACGAATTGCTCGCCAACCAGCTCGCGCTCGCCCTGGTTCGACGCAGCCAGCGCAAGACGAAGGGACGCCGGATCGCCGGCGACGGTCACCTGCGGGAGCAGGCCCTCTCCGCCCTGCCCTTCGAACTGACGGGTGCGCAAGCCCGCGCGACGCGCGAGATCCTGGCCGACATGGCCGACGACGCGCGGATGCTGCGCCTGCTACAGGGCGACGTGGGCAGCGGCAAGACAGTTGTCGCGCTGCTCGCCATGCTGGCCGCGGTGGAGGCCGGCGGCCAAGCCGCCCTGATGGCGCCGACCGAGATCCTGGCGCGCCAGCACTACGCCACCATCCAGCCGCTGGCCGACGCCGCGGGCGTCGAGGTCTTGCTGCTCACCGGCCGCGACAAGGGCAAGGCGCGCCAGCAGGCTCTAAGCCGCCTGGCCAGCGGCGACGTCAAACTCGCCGTCGGCACGCACGCCCTGTTCCAGGAGGATGTTGCGTTCGACAATCTGTGCCTGGCGGTGATCGACGAGCAGCACCGCTTCGGCGTGCACCAGCGCATGACGTTGCAGGCCAAGGGGCGTGGCGTCGACGTGCTGGTGATGACCGCCACACCGATCCCACGCACCCTGATGCTGACCTCCTATGGCGACATGGAGGCCTCCAAGCTGGACGAGAAGCCAGCCGGGCGAAAGCCGGTAGACACGCGGGTCGTTGCGCTCGACCGGCTGGACCAGGTCGTGGACGGGGTCGGCCGGTCGATGGCGGCCGGGCATAAGACCTTCTGGGTATGCCCA
Source organism: Rhodovibrio salinarum DSM 9154 (assembly GCF_000515255.1). Lineage (NCBI taxonomy): Bacteria > Pseudomonadati > Pseudomonadota > Alphaproteobacteria > Rhodospirillales > Rhodovibrionaceae > Rhodovibrio > Rhodovibrio salinarum. The sequence goes on from NZ_KI911559.1 coordinate 2,593,152, forward strand.
CTGGTCGAGGAATCCGAGGCGGTCGAGGTCGCCGCGGCGGAGGAGCGTTACACCGCACTGAAAAGCCGGTTCGGCGCGCGAGTCGGGCTGGTGCATGGGCGCATGCGCGCGGCCGACAAGGACCGCGTGATGGCCGAATTCAAGGACGGCGACATCGATATCCTGGTCGCCACCACGGTGATCGAGGTCGGCGTCGACGTGCCGGCGGCAACGATCATGGTGATCGAGCATGCCGAGCGCTTCGGTCTTGCCCAACTGCACCAGCTGCGCGGGCGGATCGGCCGCGGCGATCAGCAGGCAACCTGCCTGCTGCTCTATCAGACGCCGTTGGGCGAGACGGCGGCAGAGCGGCTAAAGGTGATGCGCGAAAGCGAAGATGGCTTCCGGATCGCCGAGCAGGACCTGAAGTTGCGCGGGGCTGGCGAGCTCCTGGGGACGCGGCAGAGCGGCTTTCCCGAGTTCCGCCTGGCGGACCTGAGCGTGCACGACGATCTGCTGGCGACCGCACGCGACGACGTGCAACTGGTGCTGGAACGGGACTCCGAGCTGCAGGGGGACCGCGGCCGGGCATTGCGTGTGCTGCTTTACCTGTTCGAGCGCGACGCGGCAGTGAAGTATCTGCGCTCCGGCTAGATTCCCCAGGCCTGTACCCCGATGCCCGCGAGGTAGAGGGCCAGCAGGGCCACGCTCTCGAAGCCGATCCCGCCCACGCCCTGACGCTGGCGCTGCAGCAACCCCATCAGCAACGTCGCCGTCATCGCGATCGCCCAGGCGATCAGGAACAGTTCCGCCTGCCCGATCGCATGGAACACCGACCCCGGGCGGTAGGACACATCGGAGGCGACCAGGAATAGCACGTCGAAGGTGTTGCCGCCGATGATGCCGCCGACCGCGAGCGTGAGCGCGCCCCGCCGCACGGCGGCCAACGTGGTCACCAGTTCGGGCAGCGACGTTGCGACCGCCGTCATCAGCGCGCCGACGAACGACTGCGACAGTCCCGTCGCCCCGGCGATCGCGAGACCGGAGCGCGCGACCAACCAGCCGGCGAACGCGAGCAACGCGAGCAACAGCGTGAACCGCACCACAAGCCCGGGCGCCCCCGGCCCTTCGAACGAGCGGTCCTCGGGCGTATCCGTGCGCAATTCGCGCGTTTGCCGGGGCACCCACATCGGGTGCTCGCGCACGCTGTCCGCCAGCTTCAGGCCCCCGATATAAACAGCCACCAGGACCGGTGTGATCGGATGCACGCCCAGCACGGCAACCGCCGACGTCACGGCAGCGAGCAACGGTAGCGACAACATCAGGATCAACAGCGCCGCCTGTACCAGGTTGGTTACCGAGGCGGCTGCGTGCTCAAGATTGGCACGCCGGTAAGTCAGATCGGCGAGCGCCAGAAACACCGTCTGTACCGCGATCCCGCCCACCGCATTGGACACGGCGAGCGACGCCTGCCCGTCCAACGCGGCGGTAATCGAGGTGACAGTGCCGGACAGCGATGTCGCGATCCCCAGCAGCACGCCACCGATCAGCGCCTCGCCAAGGCCGGTGCGGTCGGCGATGACGTCTGCGAGGTTGGTCATCCGGGTGCCGGCGACCGCGATGACCAGGGCGCTGATAAGAAATACCGGCACGGCGGTCGTGAGATCGAACGCCGGCAAGTGGGGCCCTAACGGATGAAAGGCTTTACGAAACGGGTTTACGCGGTCGGAAGGTGGGAAGCTGGACGGCAGCGCACAACCAGGGCCGTTAACGACCGCCTTGCTGCGCGGCAGTTGGTACGCTTTGGTTCCCCGAGCCCGGTGCGTCGCCGTGCCCGCCCTCTGGCTTTTGCAGCTCCGGCGGTTCCGGTGGGGTGATGATGCCACCAGAGATGATCATCTTGGCGCCCTCCTCGACCGTCATGGTCAGCACTTTCGCCTCGGCCTTCGGGACGAACAGCAGGAAACCGGAGGTTGGATTCGGCGTGGTCGGCAGGAAGACGTTGATCGACTCTTCCGGGGCCTTGCGCGCCACATCCCCCTGCGTCTCGGCCGTGAGGAAGGCGAGCGCCCAGCTGTCCGGGCGCGGGTATTGCACCAACACGACCTGCCGGAAGGCGTTGGACCGTTGGGCCAGCACCGTTTCGAAGATCTGCTTGATGGCGCTGTAGACGGACCGGATGACCGGAAGACCGTTCAGCAGCCGCTCGTAGACCGTCATCAACAGGCGCCCGATCAAGCCGGTGGCGAACATGCCGACCAGCGTGAGCGCGACGAACACGACAAGCACGCCAATTCCCGGCACCGAGAACGGCAGATAGCTTTCCGGATTCCAGCCCGGCGGCATCAGCGGCGTCACCCGGGAGTCGACGAACGCCACCACGTTCCAGGTGATCCAGACTGTAATCGAGATCGGGGCCGTCACCAGCACGCCGGCCAGGAAATAGTTGCGCAGCCGCGCCAGCAGGCCGAAACCGCGATGCCCGTCGTCACCGGCCTGCTCCTGGCGGGCCAGTTCCTGCTCCAGCACGTTGCTGGCCGTGGCGGTGGAAATATCGCTCTCCGCGAAGGCCCCGGGCTCGGCCTGGGCCGCGGGAAAGGGCTCGGCGCGCTCCGGCGGGCTAATGATGCCGCCGGAGATGATCAGCTTCGCCGCCTCCTCGGTCGACATGTCGAGCAGGCGCACGTCGCTTTTCGGAATGAACAGCAGGAAACCGGTCGACGGGTTCGGTGTCGCGGGGACGAAGACGTTGACCACCTCCTCGTCGGTGATCGTCTGCACCTCCCCCTTGGTCGTGCCGGTGATGAAGCCGATCGCCCAGGTCCCCCGGCAGGGATATTCAACCAGCACGACCTGCCGGAAGGCGTTGGAGCGCTGAGCCAGGACCGTTTCGAAGATCTGCTTGATGGCGCTGTAGACGGACCGGACGATCGGCACGCGATCGACCAGTTTTTCCGCCTCCCGCATCGCCCAGCGGCCGAGCAGTCCGGTTGCGAGAACGCCGATCGTGACCAGGCCCACCGCGGCGATGATCAGGCCGACACCGGGGACGTCGAACGGTAGATACGTCCGCGGACGCCATGGCGGGGGGATCAGCGGCGTCAGGGTGGCGTCGACGAAGGAGACGAACTCCCAGGTCAGCCATAGCGTGATCGACACCGGGGCGGCGATCAGCAGCCCGGCCAGGAAATAGTTGCGCAGCTTGCTGCCCAGGCCGCCTACCGGCTTGGCAACGAGGGCATAGGGGTCGCGTCGGCTTGGTCCCTGGTCGAAACCGTGTTTGTCGGATTTCCGCGTCATCGCCGCCTAACAGGCGCCCCCGGGATCATTGCACTGCCGACATAGATGTAGCAGGGGCGCGCCTTGGCGACCAGCGTACCTGGACTCCCCGACGCGTACGCACAGACGTACGGCACACACGTTGGTCGTACTCGACCATGTGCGACACGTAACGCGAGCGAACATCTACTCGAAAGCACCGGGAAAATGGTGCGGCTGGCAGGACTCGAACCTGCACGGGCTTACGCCCACTGCCACCTGAAGACAGCGCGTCTACCAGTTCCGCCACAGCCGCACGGGCGGGAATATGTCGACCGGCCTCTCGTCTCCGCGGCGCACCTTGCCCGGCGGGGCGGATGGTGCGGCTGGCAGGACTTGAACCTGCACGGGGTAACCCCCACAGCGCCCTCAACGCTGCGCGTCTACCAATTCCGCCACAGCCGCGGAAAGTCCGGTGAACCGCGGCCCCCGCCGCGATCCGCCGGTCATGTATCGCACCGTACGCACTTGTGCAAGGGCATTTTAGACCTGTGTTTCAAAGTCATGTCGCTTGCGCTTCAGCGCACCTGCGTGCTCGGCTGCACGCCACGTTCGCCCCGACACCACAGCTACAGCGCAGTTCACATGAAGACCGGATCCATCATCCTGCTTGCCCTCGCAGCGCTGGCGGCCGTCGGCGGCGTCTCGGCGTACGTCTGGGTGTCGCTCGGCGACGTCGAAATCTCCTGGCTGGGCCTGCTGGCGATGGGATTCGGAGTCGTGTTCAGTCTGGGACTGGGAATCGGGCTGATGGCGCTGGTGTACTTCTCCAACAAACGCGGATACGACGACGAGGCCGGTCACTAGCGTCGGCGCGGGCAAGGTAGGACGGTTGGGCCCATGAATCGTGCATTCACGGCAAGCAGATAGACCTCGCGCCGCAAACAGGCTTAGGATTCGAAAACCCGAAAGGCGGATGCCACCAAAGGCGAAAGCAGTCTGCGCGTCACCGCCGGCTTGCCGCGCCGCCTCACGCCCGAATCCAGGCGCCCCAAGTTTTGGAGACCGCCGATGCCCCTGCGTTTCACCGCTCCCCTTGGAAACCACCGAATCGCCATCGCGCTAGCGACCGTTGCACTTGCCAGCGGGATCGCACTCGCAAGCGCCCCCACAGCAAAAGCCGGAATGAGCCTGAAACAATTCCGCAACTATGCCGCCATGCCCGGCGGCGCGCCCTTGATCCGCAGCTACCTCAGCGGTCTGCGCGACGGCATGATCGGTCTGCAGACCAACCTGAGTGAACAGGGCCTGGAGCCGACCTTCTGCCCGCTCGAAGAAGACATCACCACCGGCACGACCTTCGAGGAGACGGTGATGCGGGAGATCAACCAGCCCGCCGACGGACAGCCATGGCCCGGCGACACGCAACTCGCCACCGTCGTGGCCGCCGCGCTGCAGAACGCCTACCCGTGCGAGACCTACTGAAGCGGTTTTAACCCTCGGACAGGCCAGCGACCTTGAGCATGAAGGCCTGCACCAGCGCAACCTCGTCCAGGCGCGCGAATCGCCCGGCGGCGCCGGCGTGTCCAGCCGACATGTTGGTGTGCAGCAGGATCCGACCGCTCCCAGTCTGGTTGGCGCGCAAGCGCGCGACCCACTTCGCCGGCTCCCAGTAGGTCACGCGCGGATCGGCGATACCGGCGGTGGCCAACACGTGCGGATAGGCTTGGGGTACCACGTTGTCGTAGGGCGAATAGCCCAGCATCCGCCGGGTGGCCTCGGGATCGTGCAGCGGATCGCCCCATTCCGACCATTCCGGTGGGGTCAGCGGCAGGCTGTCGTCGCACATCGTGTTGAAGACATCGACGAACGGCACCTCGCCGACCACCGCACGCCACAGGTCCGGGCGCCAGTTGGTGATCACGCCCATCAGCATGCCGCCCGCGCTGCGCCCGTTCGCGATCAGGTCGCCCGCCTTGACGGCCCCGTCGGCAACCAGCTGGTCGGCCACCGCGATGAAATCCCGGAAGGTGTTCTCCTTGTTTGCAAGCTTGCCGTCCAGGTACCAGCCGTAGCCGCGATCGCTGCCGCCGCGCACGTGCGCGATGGCGTAGACCATGCCCCGATCGACCAGGCCAAGCCGGTCCGGGGAGAAGCTGGCCGGGATCGCCATGCCATAGGCGCCGTAGCCGTAAAGCAACATCGGCCGGCCGGCCTGTGGTGGCGCGTCGGCCCGGTACAGCAGCGTGACCGGAACCTGCGCGCCGTCGTGGCTGGCAACCCAGCGCCGTTCGAGCCGGTAGGTCTCGGGATCGTGGCCGCTCGGGACCCGCTGCTCCTTGCGCAAGCGCGCCGCGCCCGTGGCCATGTCGACATCGTAAGTCCGCCGCGGCGTGCGCGGGGAACTGTAGACCAGGCGCAGCGTCGTGGTATCGAATTCCTCGCCTGGCAGCAGCGCCAGGGAATAGGCGGAATCGTTCGTGTCCGCGCGGCCCCAGGTTCCGGGGTCGACCGTATGCTCCGCACCGGTCTCCAGATCACGGACCACAACACGCGGCTGCGCGTCCGCCAGTTCCAGGCGCACGAGGTGACGTGCGAAGACCGCGAAGCTCTTGATCAACGTGCCAGGACGATGCGGCACGAGATCGGTCCAGTTACCCCGCTGCGGATCGCCCAACGGCGCCTTGACGATCTTGTAGTCCCGGGCGCCGTCGGCGTTGGTCAGCAGAAGCACCCGGTCCCGCCAGGTGGCAAGCTGCACGTCCAACTCGGGCACGCGGGCATGCAACAGCTGCGGCGCGGCGTCTGGCCTATCGGCGTCGAGTGCGCGCAGCTCGGTGGTGTCCGAATGGTCGGAGCCGGCGATCACGATCAAAGCACGGCTTTCCGTCTTGCCGACGCCGAGATAAAAGGCCGAGTCCGTTTCCTCGTACAGGAGGGTGTGGGCCGTGCCGGTCACGTCCGTCCGAAAAACGCGCGAGGGACGGTGGTTGTCGTCCAGCGCGGTGTAGATCAGCGTCTGCGAATCGTTGGCCCAGACGAGGTCGCCCTGCAAGGCCGAAGCCCCCAGGTCGTGGGTCTCGCCAGTGGTCGTATCCAGCAGCTTGAGGCGGTGATATTCCGAGCCGGTCAGGTCGACCGCGTAGGCGAAATAGCGATGGTCCGGGCTATGCTCCGCCGCCGCGAGGCGGAAAAAGGCCTGCCCCTCAGCCGCCGCATTGCCGTCGAGCAGCACCTGCTCGCCATCGAAACCGTCTTCGCCAACCAGATCGGCCGTCTCCGCGCTACGCCTTGGACAGCGGCACCACAGGGGGTGCTGTGCGCCTTCCTGGTAGCGGACGTAGTAGGCCCACTCGCCGTCCGGCACCGGCACGCCGGCCTCGCGCTCCGGCATCCGGCCCCGCAACTCGGCCTTCAGCGTCGCCCGCAGTTCGTGGACATCGGCCAGCGCGTGTTCCAGATAGGCGTTCTCAGCCTCCAGGTGCTGGCGAATCTCGTCCTCGATCTTGCTGGGATCGCTCAGCGTCGTCTGCCAATCCGCGGTGCGCAGCCAGGCATAGGGATCGGCCGTCTCCACGCCATTGATCCGGTGAACCGTGTCACCGCTCCGGGCTTGCGGTGGCGTGGCGCGGGTAGCGCGATCATCGGGCACGAGAGAGCACTCCGGGATTTCGGTGGCTAAGACGGGATGGCGGTATGCTTACGGGCCGTTGCGGCCCAGCCGGTCCAGAAGGCCGCGCAGCAAGGCGTAGGCAGCTAGGCCAATCACCACGACGACCGCGACAATCGCGGCGATGCGCAGCAGTTCCCAGGCCAAGAGTAACGGCCAGAACGCCATCGCGACGTAGACGAAGGCGTCCCCCCAGTCCACCTCGCCATACGCGATCAGATGGAAGGCCAGGCCGGTGACGGCGTAGAACAGCAGCGCGATCAGGCTGCCCATCGCGGTCCGCGGTTGCATGACGAGTTCGACTCCCGACAGTCATCGTCCAGGCCCCGATATAAGGACGCGACCGCCCACACGTCAGCCCCTTTCCAGCCCCGCGCCGGTTTGTCCACGCCCTGGTTTCAACATAGCGTAGGCCACAATGAGCGCACGTAAGCACCTGCTAGTGGTCGCCCATGCCCCCTCGCCCAACCTCGCGCGGCTGCGCGACGCGGCGCTGGAGGGTGCGCGCGACGCGGAGATCAAGACGGTCGAGACACGTTGGAAACCGCCGTTGGAGGCCGGGCCAGACGATGTCATGGCCGCAGATGCCCTGCTGCTCGGCACGCCTGAGAACCTTGGCTATATGTCAGGCGCGCTCAAGGACTTCTTCGACCGCACCTACTACGCGGTGATCGAGGAGAAGCAGGGCCTGCCCTTCGCCGCCTACATTCGGGCTGGACGCGATGGCACGGGAACCAAACGCGCGATCGACAGCATCACCACCGGCCTGAGCTGGCGCCCGATCCAAGAACCGTTGATCCTGCAGGGCACCTTCCAGGAGAACTTCGTCGATCAAGTTCGCGACCTGGCTCAGGCGATGGCCGCCGGGCTCGACGCCGGCATCTTCTGACGACCGCTTGCACATAGGGAAGATGGGGACGGCCCCCGGCGCCGACGGGCACCAAACGCCGGGGGCCATGACCGCGCGCCGGAGGAAAAGACAACGTGCGCGGATGTCTTGGAGGTTGCCGGAGCACGTTCGGTTTCGAAAGCTGACCAGTGGGTCATCGGTCCGGATAGCTATCTATCCGGAAGGATAAAGCCAACGAGTACTCGCGCACCCGAACGCACGCTGATCGCCTCTGAGGGGGACTGCCCAGCCCACCGCAAGGCAGGAAGCAGATTCGACGTTGGTCCAACCTGATCAGCAACTGGGCACAGAGATGGTGGGCCCGCCAGGATTCGAACCTGGGACAGCTCGATTAAAAGTCGAGTGCTCTGCCAACTGAGCTACGGGCCCACACGGGCGGGACTCGGGACACATGCCCGGGTCGAACGGGTCGGGAAACTAGGTGGGGCTGGAAGCGCGGTCAACCGCGTTCAAAACCGCCGTCATGATCGCGGTAAATCGCTTCAACTGGCCGTGCCCCCGGCGTGGCTTCGCCCCCCGTCCCCCTGAGCGTCGAACCGCGCCTGCAACCGTTCGGCGACGCGGCTGGAGACGAACGAACGAATATCCCCGCCCAGCGACCCGATCTCCTTGACGAAGCGCGAGGAGATGAACTGTTGGCGCTCGCTCGCGGTCAGGAAGACGGTCTCGATCTCCGGATTCATCCGGGTATTCATGCAGGCCATCTGGAACTCGTACTCGAAGTCCGAAACCGCGCGCAGACCACGCAGGATCACCCGGGCGCCGACTTCCTGGGCGAAGTGCATCAGCAGCGTGTCGAAGGCGCGCACCTCGACCGTGGCGCCGTTGATGTCCAGCGCCTCCAAATCCTCCTGGATCAGCGCGACGCGCTCCTCCGGCGAGAACAGCGGCCCCTTGCCGGCATTGTTGGCCACCGCGACCACCAAGTGATCGACCACCTTGGTCGCCCGCTGGATGATGTCGCTATGGCCCAGCGTAATCGGGTCGAACGTGCCGGGGTAGATGCCGATCAAGGGGGGACGCCCGGTCATGGCCTGCTTGCCTCCGTCGTTCGCCGGCCCGGTTGCGGGCATGGGGCCTGCGTCAGCTGTCCGTTTCGGGTGTTGTCGGGGCGTCGGGACCAGACGTTTCGCCTTCCCCGCCGTCGTCTGCCGGCGGTGTGCCCGGTTCCTGCGCCTCGGCGGCATCGGCCGCTTCCTCAATGTCCTGCTCGCCCAGGTGCGCGACGGAAACCACCCGCTCGCCGTCGGCGACACGCAGGAGACGCACGCCCCGGGTGTTGCGCCCGGCGATCCGGATGCCCTGAACCGGACAGCGGATCAGCTGGCCGCCATCGGTCACCACCATCACCTGATCGTTCGGATCGACCGGGAAGGCCGCGATCATCTGTGCACTGCCCTTGCCGCGGGCCAGATCCATCGCGGTGATGCCCTGCGTGCCGCGGCTGGTGATCCGGTACTCGTAGGCCGGGGTCAGTTTGCCGAAACCGTCATCGCCAACAGTCAGCAGCAGTTCTTCCTGATCTTCCAGAGCGCGCAGTCGCTCAGCACTGATGCCGTCGGTGGCCGCACTTTCCGGCGTCAGGCCGGCATCATCGCCATTGCCTTCGCCGTTCGCCTGCCGGCGCTTCTGCGTGGCGTAGCGCAGATAAAGCTCGCGCTCCTCCGTGCTGACCTCGACGTGATGCAGGATCGACATCGAAATCACCTGATCGTCGCCGCCCAGGCGCATACCGCGCACGCCGGTGCTGTCGCGGCCCTTGAAGACGCGCACGTCGGTGACCGGGAACCGCACCGCCTTGCCTTGCAGGCTGGCCAGCAGGACGTCCTGATTGCCTTCCGCGACGCGCACGGACACCAGCCGGTCGCCTTCATCCAGCTTCATGGCGATCTTGCCGTTCGCCTTGACGTTGGTGAAGTCGGACAGGCTGTTCCGGCGGACGTTGCCGCTTGCCGTGGCGAACATGGCGTACATCTCGCCCCAGGCGTCCTCGTCCTCCGGCAGCGGCATCGCGGTGGAGATCGTCTCCTCCTGCTCCAGCGGCAGCAGGTTGCGCACATGCTTGCCGCGCGAGGCCGGCTGGCCGGCCGGCAGGCGATAGACCTTCAGCTTGTAGGCCATGCCGCGGGAGGAGAAGAACAGCACCGGGGTATGCGTGTCGCAGACGAAGACCTGGCTGACGAAGTCCTCGTCTTTGGTCGACATGCCGGAGCGGCCCTTGCCGCCGCGCCGCTGCGCCCGGTAGGCACTGAGCGGCACACGCTTGACGTAGCCCGCGTGGGAGATGGTCACGACCATCTCCTCGCGCGGGATCAATGCCTCGTCGTCCTGCTCGAACTCGGCGTCCTGCAGCTCAGTGCGACGGCCGTCGGCGTAGCGGTCCTTGGTCGCGACCAGCTCGCCGCGCAGAACCTCCATCAGCTTCGCCCGCGAGCGCAGAATCTCCAGGTACTCCTGGATCTTGTCGACGATCTCCCGGAGCTCGCCCTCGATCTTTTCGCGTTCGAGACCGGTCAGGCGGTGCAGCCGCAGATCCAGGATCGCCTTCGCCTGCGCTTCCGACAGCTTGTAGGTGCCGTCCTCGGCCACCCGGTGGCCGGGCTCGTCGATGATCTCGATCAGCGGCGCCACCTCGGCCGCTGGCCAGGCACGCTCCAACAGCCCCTGGCGTGCGGCCTCCGGGTTGGGTGCGTGACGGATCAGCTGGATCACCTCATCGATGTTGGCGACCGCGACCGCCAGGCCCGCCAAGGTGTGCGCCCGCTCGCGCGCCTTACGCAGCTCATAGGCGGTGCGCCGGCGGATCACCTCCTCGCGGAACTCCACGAAGGCGGCGATCACGTCCTTCAGCGACAGCATCTCCGGCCGGCCGCCGTTGAGCGCCAGCAGGTTGACGCCGAAGGTCGTCTGCAGCGGCGTGTGCTTATACAGCTGGTTCAGCACCACCTCGTGCTGGGCACCGCGCGAACACTCGATCACCACGCGCAGACCATCGCGATCGCTCTCGTCGCGCAGGTCGGAGATGCCCTCGATGCCCTTGTCGCGGACCAGTTCAGCGATCCGCTCGACCATCCGGGCTTTGTTCACCTGGTAGGGCACCTCGGTGATCACGATCGACTTGCGATCCTTGCCCAGGTCCTCGAAGTGCGTCTTGCCGCGCACCACGATCGAACCGCGCCCGGTGTGGTAGGCGTCGCGAATACCCTTACGCCCGATCACCACGCCGCCGGTCGGGAAATCCGGCCCGGGCACGTGCTGCATCAGGTCGTCGACCGAGACGCTCGGATCGTCGACATAGGCGCAGCAAGCGTCGATCACCTCGGCCAGGTCGTGCGGCGGTACGTTGGTCGCCATGCCGACCGCGATGCCGCCCGCGCCGTTGACCAGCAGGTTCGGGAACCGCGCCGGCAGCACCGTCGGCTCGCGCGTCGTCTCGTCGTAGTTGTCCTGGAAGTCGACCGTGTCCCGGTCGATGTCCTCCAGCATCGCCTCCGAAGCGACACGGGCGAGCCGGGCCTCGGTGTACCGCATGGCCGCTGGCGGGTCGCCGTCCATCGAGCCGAAGTTGCCCTGCCCGTCGACCAGCTTGACGCGCATGGAAAAGTCCTGGGCCATGCGCACCATGGCATCGTAGATCGCCGCGTCGCCGTGCGGGTGGTACTGACCCATCACGTCGCCGACGATGCGCGCGGACTTGCGGTACGGGCGGTTGAAGTCGTAGCCGCCCTCCTTCATCGCGTAGAGGATACGCCGGTGCACCGGCTTCAGGCCGTCGCGCACATCAGGCAGCGCCCGGCTGACGATCACGCTCATCGCGTAATCCAGGTACGACCGGCGCATCTCGGTCTCAATCGTGACCGGCTCGATCCCGTCGTTTCCGTTTGTCGGAGGCGTCTCGCTCAAAATCGGTCCCTTCACTGGACAACCACGGGCAAACGGATGTGCCCCATCCCACGTCCGCCCGCTACGCACCCCTGCTCGGCCAACACGCGCGGATGCGCGCGACTCTGGCCGGCACAAGCGCGCAAAGCCATAGCAGTTTCCCAAAGACCGGACAATCTAACCCAGTGTGGTCCGTAGGCGCTATCTCAGCGAGGCTTGTGGGCGGTCACCAGAAACGCTGGAACCAGTCGATCGCACTTCCGGCTTGTGTCGGCACGGGGCGCTGGCTTAACGCAGGAACGGTCGCCTTCCGCGCCACACATCCGACGGCCCGCACATGACCGAAACGATCCAGACAATTGACCAACTCCGGGCGCTCTATCCGGACGCCAAGCCGGTGGTCCGCCAGAAAGAGCTGTCCGCACTCGACCGGCACGCCCGGCGCTTCGTCGAGTTATCGCCTTTCGTTATTCTCGGAACCCAAGGGGCCACGGGCAACGTGGACACCAGCCCGCGCGGCGGGCCACCGGGGGTCGTGCGAGTGGCCAGCGACCGGACCCTGCTACTGCCCGACCTAGCGGGCAATAACCGTCTAGATTCCCTGCAAAATATCGTCGAACGCCCGGCTGTCAGCCTGATCTTCCTGATCCCCGGAATCAATGAAACCCTGCGGGTTCGGGGACGGGCCGAAATCGTGGTTGCGGAGGCCATGCTGCAGACGTTCGAGGTGGACGGCAAACGCCCGCGGTCGGTGTTGCGGATCACCGTGGACGCCGTTTACCTGCACTGCGGCAAGGCACTGATGCATGCCGCCCTGTGGGACCCGGAAATACGGATTGATCGCGCCTCTCTGCCCTCGCTGGGCGCCATGATCCGCGACCAGATCGGCGAAGGGCTGACGCCGGAGCAGTGATCCGTACGCACCGCAAGCAAGCGGCGCGGATTTGGTAGCGCACGCCACCCTGTTATTGCGACTGCACTTCATTTGCATTATGGTCGACGGCGTACTATGGACCGGAAGGCGGTGCTGCCTCGTGACGATGTCGACCAAAGCGATGATGTGGGTTCCGCCCGGAGCCTGATGACCAACAGCTGACCCGGCGCTCTGTCATCCGCCCATCGACGGATCGCTGTTGGGTTCGGTTGCCCTGGACGTCATTGCAGGCCGCTGCTGCACGGCCCCTCCCCTAATCAAAAGCGCAAATCCGTTCGCCCGCCCTGACCGGCGGCTGCGTAAGTGCGTGCTATTGACCGCCGGATCGACGCTTTCCCAAAGAAATCCAACGGAACCGCATCCGAAGCAGGAGCCGTATTGTGTCATCTGCCCAGCCCCCTTTTTGCCGCTATCTCCCGTATTTAATGGTGCTGGCGTTATCCAGCAGTCCGGCGATCGCCCAGGACGAGAACGACAGCGGCAGCGTCGAACTGCCAACCCTTGTCGTCGAAGGCGAGGAAGTCGGCGGTATTGCGGATCCGGCCTCCCCCGAGGGCTATGTGCCGACCGAGTCGACCGCCGGATCGAAGACCGCTACGCCGATCGAGGAGATCCCGCAATCGGTCTCCGTCATCGGCCGCGAGGAGATGGACGACCGAGGCGCCCAGAAGGTCGACGAGGCGCTGCGCTACACACCCGGCGTATTCGCCCAGCCGTTCGGCGTCGATACCGACACCGATTGGGCCTACATCCGCGGCTTCGACGTCACCCAGTCCGGCATGTTCCTGGATGGCCTGCAACTCTACTCCTACGCCTTCGCCGGCATCATCAATGACTCCTTCCTGCTGGACGGCGTTGAAGTGCTGCGCGGTCCGGCCTCGGTGCTCTACGGAGGCTCCAGCGCCGGTGGCGTCGTCAACCAGTTGTCAAAGCGAGCGAACGGCGAGCGAATCCGCTATCTGGAAGCCGGCATCACCGATTCGCCGAACGGTTACCTCGGCTTCGATATCGGCGATCAGGTCAGTGAAGACGGCCCCTGGAGCTACCGCCTGGTCGGCCGGATCAAGGGCGGCGACACGCAGGTCGAACACGCCGACAACTTCCGCGGCGTGATCGCGCCGAGCCTGCTGTTCGAGCCGGACAACGACACCCGCCTGGAACTGTTCGCCTCCTACCAGTACGACGACCAGCGCCACACCAACGGGTTCTTTCCGTACGTCGGCACGGTGGAGCGCGCTTCCTACGGCTATATCCCCCGGGACCTCTATTACAGCGAGCCGGAGCGCGATAAGTTCGAGGCCGAACAAAGCTCGATCGGCTACGAGCTTGAGCACCAGCTGAACGACACCGTCACACTGCGCTCGACGTCGCGCTGGTTCCACGTCGAACGGGAGGAGTACGGCCCCTATCCCTACGATACGAATACCAGCGACGACGTGCTCAGCCGGATCAACTTCGCTCACGATACCACCGCCGACCTGGCCCAGACCGACAATCAAGCGATCTTCGACGTCGACACCGGGCCCCTATCCCACACGTTGATGACCGGCGTTTCCTACGAGAACTACCGGATCGACCAATGGCAGGCCTCGGGGTCCGCACGGCCGCTTGACCCGAAAGATCCGACCTACACCAACAGCGGCCTGACGCTGAACGATCCCTACACCGATGAAACGATCACGTTGGACCGCCTGGGTCTCTATGCGCAGGATCAGGTGAAGTTCGGCGATGGCTGGATCGTGACGCTCAACGGGCGGTACGACCGGACCTGGATCGACCGCAATGACCGCACCGCCGCAGATGTCGACTATAGCGACCAGGATGGGGCCTTCAGCGGCCGCGCGGGGCTAGCCTATGCGTTCGACAACGGCATCACCCCCTACGTCAGCGCCACCCGTTTCTTCGAGCCGCAGATCGGCACCGACGGCAACAACGACCCGGTCGGCCCACAAACCGGCAACCAGTACGAAGCCGGTGTGAAATATCAACCAACCTTCATGCAGGCGCTGTTCACCGCTTCGGTGTTCGAGCTGACCCGCAGCAATACCTTGCAAAGTGTCTGGGACGGCAGCGGCTACAGCTATTCCACGGTTGGCGAGATCCGCTCGCGCGGCATCGAATTGGAAGCCAAGGCGAACGTGACCGACAACCTCAAGCTCACCGCGGCGCTCACCCGGTACGACCTCGAGATCACGGACGACATCGACCAGAGTATCGTCGGCAATCAACCCCGTCTGGTGCCGGAGACGCTGGCGTCGGTCTGGCTCGACTACACCATCCACACTGGCACCTTCCAAGGACTCGGTTTCGGTGCGGGCGTTCGCTACCAGGGTGAATCCTACGCCGATAACGCCAATACGCTGAAAGTCCCGGACGCGGCGCCCGTCGACGCGGCGATCCACTACGACCGTGATGGATGGGGTGTTTCGCTGAACGTCACCAACGTGTTCGACGAACGCTACGTCGCCGGCTGTCAGGGGGCCGAAACATGCGGCTATGGCGAAGGGCGCACGGCCTTGCTGAAAACCCACATCAACTTCTAACCGGTTGGATGAGCAGGAGGCGGTGATCTATCGCCCCTGCCCGTCACATCGCCAGCACCCGGCGTCCGAGCAGCCGCAACACTGCAAGTGATTTTCATTTGCGCATGAGCTCCGTCCCGTTTACCCGACGGGACCGGAGCCCTTCCCGCTGCCGACGACAGCCCGCCACCTCATGAATGTCATAGCTCAAGCTCAGGCCTCAACGCCGCGGCGACTGCGGCACGTCGCAGCCGTGCTGGCCAGCGTGCTATTGCTGGTCGCGCCTACGCCCGGCCTGACGGCCACCCCGCCGCGCATCGCAACGATCACCTGGGACCTGACGGAAACCCTCATGGCGCTGGGTATTACGCCGGTCGCGGTCGCCAATCTGCGCGGCTACCGGGAGTGGGTGGTGGAGCCTGAAGTGCCCGAGGACACGATCGACATCGGGCTGCGTTTTGCCCCCAGCCTGACGACACTGGCCGCGGCTAACCCCGATCTGATCATCACCTCGCGCTTCCTGCAGGACCTGCCAGAACGCTTGGAGCCAATCGCCCCTGTCGAGGCGCTGACGATCTATCCAGCGGACGGCGACCCGCTGGAACGCGCGGTCGAGGTCACGCAGACACTTGCGGAACGGCTGGATCGCCAGGACGCCTTTACGGCCGTCCAAGACCGGCTGGAGCGACAGCTTCAGCAGCTGGCGTCTAGAGTGGCCGACCACGGCCGCGGCGACCGCGTCTATCTGGTGCAATTCCAGGACTCGGACCATGTCCGCGTCTATGCCGACGGCAGCCTGTTCCAATCCGTGTTCCAACGCACCGGCATCGAAAACGCCTGGGATGGCGAGACCAACGGCTGGGGCTTCGCGCTGATCCCGCTGGCACAGCTCAAGGGGTCGGCCGACCATCTGATCGTGCTCGAACCCGTCCCGGACGAGGCCGAGAGCGTGATCGGCGGCAGCCGTATCTGGCAAGCGCTGCCGGCTGTACGCAACGGGCAGGTACACCGACTGCCTGCGGTCTGGGGAGCCGGCAGCGTTCTATCGGCGATGCGCTTCGCCCGGTTAGTGGAGCAGACTCTGTATGACGACCGCTAGCCTGCGTCCGACGATCCTACCTTGGGCTTGCGGCCTGTTGCTTGTCGTCGCGACCCTTGCGGTGACAGGTGCGAACCTGCACGCGCTCGGCGGGTTGGAGGATATCTGGCGGGCGCTGGAACAGCCGGCCAGCGCTTCCTTCGAAGCGGTCAAGCTGCTCTACGGCTTCGCCCCGCGCCTGGCGGTTAGTTTCGTCGCCGGCGCCGGTCTGGCGGCCGCCGGCACGGTGATGCAGCAGGTCCTGCGCAATCCGATCGCCTCGCCGATGACGCTGGGCGTGGCCGCGGGGGCGCAGCTCGCTCTGTCGCTGATAACGCTGCTGGCGCCCGAACTGCTCGCAAGCCTGCGCGAGCCGGCGGCGATGGTCGGTGGCTCGCTTGCGCTTGCGCTCGTGCTGGCGCTCGGTTGGCGTCGGCAACTCGACCCGGCCACCGTGGTATTGGCCGGTCTGGTGATCAGCCTGTATCTCGGTGCGGTCAACGCCGGCCTGCTGCTGCTCTTTCAGTACGATCTGAACGGCCTTCTGATCTGGGGGAGCGGCGTCCTCACCCAGCATGACTGGAGTGAGCTGACGTTCCTGCTGCCGCGGCTGGCCGCAGGGCTGCTCGCGCTTACCCTGCTGCAGCGGCCGCTTAGCGTAATGACGCTGGACGATGGCAGCGCACACGGCCTGGGCCTGAACCTGCAGCGCGCGCGCGTCCTGACCCTCGCCGTTGCGGTCTACCTCACCACCTGCGTGGTCAGCGCGGTTGGAGTCATCGCCTTCATCGGCCTGGCCGCCCCGGCGCTGACACGCCTTCTGGGCGCCCGGCGGATGCGCCAGCGGTTGCTCTGGGCTCCGGCGGTCGGCGGGCTGCTGCTGACGCTGGCCGACCAACTGGTGCAGAGCCTGGCCGGCGTATTGCCCGGGCTGCTGCCGACCGGGGCGCTGACGGCGCTGGTCGGGGCACCGATCATGCTGTGGCTGCTGCGCGGCATGCACGCCAAGATGCCGGCGGGCCAAGGCGCCTACTTCACAGCCGTTCAGGGCACCGGCTGGCCGGCCGTCAGCCTGATCTGGCTCAGCCTACCGGTCGTTCTGCTGCTGGCGATGACGGTCGTGCACGCCCCAGACGGCTGGATCGTGCAGGCGCCTAGCGCCGTGCTGGCTGAGGCGCCGTGGCGCCTGCCGCGATTGCTGTCCGCGGCGGCCGCAGGACTGCTGCTGGGGGTCGCGGGTACCCTGCTGCAACGTCTCCTGCACAACCCGTTGGCCAGCCCGGAATCGCTGGGACTGAGCGGCGGCGCCCTGACGGGCGTCGTGGTCGCCATGTTCATCCTGCCAACCGCCGGCCACACACTGTTGCTCGGCGCCGGGACGCTGGGTGCGCTGGCGGTGGTCGGCGGGCTGATGATCTTTGCCCAGCGCGCCGGCTACGCGCCGGAGCGTGTGCTGCTGGTCGGCATTGCGCTCAAGGCGGTGTTTGACGCCATCGTGGGGCTGGTCGCGGTCAGCGGGACTCCCTTCTGGGTCGAGCTGCTGAACTGGATCTCCGGCTCCACCTACAACACCGACTGGACGACGGTGGCGGGGACCGCCGGCACCGCCGCCATCGTGCTGCCGCTCGCCCTGGCATTGGCGCGCTGGATCGAACTGATCGCGCTTGGCGACGAACAGGCGGAAGCGCGTGGCCTGGCGGTCGGCTACGCCCGTACGCTGTTACTCCTCCTGGCCGCGCTCGCGACCGCAGCGGCGACATTGCTGGTCGGACCGCTCAGCTTTGTCGGGTTGATGGCCCCGCACCTGGCCTCGATGCTGGGCCTGCGCCGGGCGCGCGCGCAGATTCTGGGCGCGTGCGGTCTGGGAGTCGGGCTGTTGGCGCTGGCCGACTGGGTCGGCCGTGCGGTACTGCTGCCCTACGAACTCCCGGCCGGGCTCGCCGCCTGTCTGATCGGCGGCGTCTACTTCATGTGGCTATTGCGCCGGCTTTAACGGCAACGTTCGCCTCTCCTCCTGATCTCGCAGCCCCTGCGGCCGACATTAACGATTTGTTGCCCGGAACCCGGCAAGCTTTATGCCGTCCCCGCATAGGTAATGACGGGATCCGATGGACAAGGCTGTGGATGAGATGCGCGGCGGGCCCAGGCAGGCGCCCGACGGCGCCGCCGATACCCCGGGTGCGGCCAGCCGCACGGGCCGGGCAGGCGCTGTATTGCCCGAATGGGAGGCCGCGATCGCGCCGGGCGCGCGCTGCCTGAACCCGACAAGCGCCCGCTATCGTATCCGGGCCCGTAACCCGGCGCGCGCGGCCCTCGCCGCCTTGCACCGCCATGGCATGACCGGCGAGCAGGCGCGCGGCTGGGGCATGTGCATCGCCGTCCATCTGCTCCCGGACACCGCGCATCCCCGGGCCGTCTTCGCCCTGGACGGTCCTGCCGGCGAGCCGATGCTGCGATTGCGCTACGCCCGGTTGCTTCCGGGGACCTCCGAGTTACTGACCGGCAGGGATAGCCCATTCGACGAAAGCGCCGTTGCGCGCGAGGTGCCGAAGACGGCCCGTCGCTGGGCCCAAGCGCGGGTCGGATCCAGCGGCATCGCCGAGGTCATGCGCGGCATCTTTTGGCAGCGCGAGGCGACGCTGTACTGTGCGACCGCCCTTGTGCTCTCCGCGTTCGGATTCCCGATGAGTGTCGAGGTGTTTGCCGTCGGTGGCATTCTTCTACTGCTGCAGGGTGCGGTCCGGCTACTGGTACACGAAAGCCGAATCCTCGCGTTGACCCGCGCCTTTCTACGCAACCCCGCGCACGCCAGTGAACTGCGCCAGGATTCCCAACGGATGCTGTTCCTCCGCGGCCACGACCTGCTCGGGGTTACAGGCCGGCAGGTGCGTAAGATCCTGCGCGAACAGGCAGCCATCCCCGACCTGGCGGGACGTAGCCGACTCATGCTGTTAATCGACGAGGACGCCGTTGTTACGACCGGCGCTGGGGCTTACGGCATCGTTCCCGAGGAAACGTTGCCGGAAAGTGAAAACGTTCTCACCGTCGTGTTCCGGCGGCCCAAACGCCCTGACATCACGGCACCGCCATCGGAGCCGCCCACGGCGCAAGAAGGGTCGGCATCGGCTGGCGAGACGCCGCCGCCTCAAGGGTCCGGTAACCTACCCGCGCGTCGGCCGCAGGTAGCGGTCGATGTTGAGGAAGTCGAAGTGATCGAAGCGGAACTGCTTGACCCGGAAGCTTACTACGATGGCCAGCCGGCGCGAAACTGGTGGGCCTGACGTCGGGAGCGGAATCGAACTGTCTTCGCCGTCACACGCTTTCGACGGCATGCGTTCTGGACAGCGGCTCTGGGCAGGCCTAGGCCTTGGACTGGCATTCTGCGTTTACCGAGCCTGAAGGATTCCCTGCGGCCATGCGAGTCCGTCCACTTCTGCCCCTGCTGTGCGCCCTCGCCCTTCTCGTCGGCCTGCCCGACCGGACACACGCGCAGGATTTCGACATCGACCTGTCGCAATGCCGCGAGCAACTGAAAGCGTTCGCACGGCCACAACTGGATTGCCCGGTCTCGGTGACTCCGACCGATCGCGGCCTGGAGCGCGTGCCGGAAGTTCTGCGCCAACTCCTGTCCGGACTGACCTGCACCACCCAGCTCAGGGCGAACAAGGCGGACGTGTATGGTCAATGGATCACGCCCGGTCGGTTCGATCCGCCGCGCAAGCAGATCGTCTGCCAACATTCCCAGATCAAGAACCAACGCCTGAGCGCCACCGTTGACGTCACCTGCACACGCGACGGCGATAGCTGGTCATGCCCGCCAGGCGTCGAGAAGATCGAAGGTGCGGGCATGCTGAGCCAGTACCTTACCCAGTACCTCAACCAAGGCAGCGGCCTATGGAAAGGGCTGGAAGAAGAGCTGGCGAAGCGGGATTAAGACACGCCTGTCTCCAAGCCGCAGTACAGGTTGCTTTTTCTTGGGATCTGAAAAGCGGAAGACGCGAAACATCGCCCAGCGAGCGCTGCTCGCTTTCGACGCACGCCCCAAACAGCTAATCCTATATAATATTTACAACCTTTAGATGTTTTTTCCGGGGCATTAAAAATGTCATTGGTTAGCGTTTCCTCAATCAATTGGGCCTAGTAGCAGAGTCATTTGCGATGACAGATCGCGGCCCTACTAGGAGAGCAACCTGTGCTCAAACGCCTTTCGATTGGCAAGAAACTTGCCCTGATCACCATCGTGCTATCGATTCTCATGGCTGGTCTCGCGAGCGTCCTGCTCTTGGAGCTCAAGGGAACGATGTTGGAGGGGCGGAAGCTGAAACTGCGCGCGCTCGTCGAGTCCGCGGTTAATGTCGTCGACTCTTATTCGCAAATGGCGGCCGACGGAACGTTGAGCGATGCGGAGGCGAAGCAACAAGCCCTGCAGGCGCTCGCGGCCATGAACTACGACGGCAAGAACTATTTTTTCGTTGCCAATACCGATGGCGTTCTGGTCTGGCACCCGACACGCGGTGAACAGATCGGCCAAAACCTTCTCCAGACGGGGAGCGAAGGGACAAAGCGGAGTTACCGCGGTTTCCTAAGTGCCGCCAAATCATCCCCGCACCTCGAAGGGTACTTTGAATCCATCGGCCGGCGTCCAGGCTCCAAGGAACTGAACGCCCCGAAGATGTACCTTTCCGCCCAGGACGCGCGATGGAACTGGGTGGTCACAACAGGGCTCTTCATCGACGACATCGAGGCGATGTTCCAGCAACGGGCAGCATTCTTCCTTGGTCTGGCTGCCCTTGGACTGCTCCTTGGTATTGCGTTGTCGTATTTCGTCGGCCGCAGCATCACGCGGCCGGTCAACTACACCGTCAATGCCCTGGAAGCTCTGGCCGAGGGGCGTGCGGAAACCACGGTTGAGATTGACAACAACCCGACGGAGGTCGGCCGTCTAACCCGCGCCTTCAACTATTTCCGCGACAAGATGAAGGAAACGGAGGAGCTCCGCCGTCAGCAGGCGATCGCCGAGCAGAAGACGGAACAGGAACGCCGTGAGACGTTGCTCGGGTTCGCAGACGAATTCGAGAAATCGGTCGGTAACGCAGTCCAGATGCTCGCAGAAGAGGTCAACAAGGTCTCCGACACCTCCACCCAGATGTCGCAAATTGCCCGTAGCTCCGCAGAGGGGACCCAGCAGGTCAAAACGGCCGCGGAGTCCACATCGAACAACGTGCAGACGGTTGCTTCGGCGGCACAGGAGCTAAACTCCTCGATCGACGAGATCCAGCGTCAGGTTCGGACGGTGCAAGACGTGGTGGAGAAGACCCGAACCCGCTCGGACCAGACGGCACAGCAGATGTCGGCACTGGCCGGAACAGTGGAGAAGATCGGGTCGGTCGTTGAACTGATCAACTCGATCGCGGAGCAGACCAACCTTCTGGCTCTCAATGCCACGATCGAGGCCGCGCGTGCCGGGGATGCCGGCAAGGGCTTCGCTGTCGTCGCCGGCGAGGTCAAACTCCTGGCGACCCAAACGACCAATGCCACGGACGATATCCGCCAGCAGATCGACCTTCTGAACCGATCCACCGGCGAGTGCGTCGGCGGCATGAAGGAGGTGGGGACAGTGGTTGACGACCTGCTCGAAACCACCAACGCAATCGCCGCGGCCATCGAAGAGCAGAACGCAGCCACTGCGGAGATCAGCCGCAACACCGATGTGACTTCACAAGAGACGCAGTCGATCACCAAGGCGATCGGCGAGGTAACCGACTCGGTTGCGAAGACCGAAAGCACGGCGCAATCCGTCCGGGAAACCTCGGCCGTCATGCAGGACCAAGCAGAGACGGTCAGCCGCGAGGTTCAGAATTTCCTACAGCGCGTCCGCGCGGCTTAACGCGGGGTCGGTCCGCCGAACGGGCCTCGGCACGGACTTGGAGGCGGGGTGACCTGCTTCCTTGACGTGCCGCCCTTCGTCGGAGGTTCACAGCCTAGAAGGGGGCCTCACCTACCCGCACGCGCCCTGTTGTCATACCGGAACTGGCTTAGAACGGGATCTCGTCGTCCAGGTCGTCGCCGCCGCCCGGCCCTGGGGCGGGCGCGCGGGTGTCCATGGCGCCGACGCGGTCGTCCTGCTGCTGGCGGCCATAGCCACCACCACCCCCGCCGCCGTAGCCGCCGCCACCGCCTTCGCCGCGGCCGTCCAGCATCTGCAGTTCGCTACGGAAACGCTGCAGCACGACCTCGGTCATGTAGCGGTCCTGGCCCGACTGGTCCTGGAACTTGCGGGTCTGGAGCTGGCCTTCGAGATAGACCTTGGAACCCTTCTTCAGGAACTTTTCGGCAACGTCGACCAGCCGGTCGTCGAAGATCACGACCCGGTGCCACTCGGTCTTCTCGCGCCGCTCGCCGCTCTGCCGGTCGGTCCACTGCTCGCTGGTGGCCAGCGACAGGTTGGCCAGCCGCGAGCCCTGGTTGGTCTGTCGGATTTCCGGGTCGCGTCCCAGGTTACCGATCAGGATGACCTTGTTGACGGTACCGGCCATGGCGTGCGGCGTCCTTCTTTACGTGCAGCGGGAATCGAAAGGGGCCACGACTCTAGCGGTTCATATCGTCGGCTGCCAGAGGCGTTGCGGTAAACTGGTGCGACACCCACTCATCCGCGCCGCTTGCGCGCGCACAGCGCCCCTCGTTTCGCGCGCTTGCTTGCCCCATATTGTGCGCCAGCTTAGGTAATCCTGCCGGCGCACCGGGCTCAGCACCTTCGCGCCCCCGAACAACGGACACGACGACCAAACCCATGGCCGAAACGCACGGCGTCCCCACGATCCGCGTGCGCGGCGCGCGCGAGCACAATCTGAAGAATGTCGAAGTCGACCTCCCGCGCGACCAGCTTGTCGTGATCACCGGTGTCAGCGGCTCCGGCAAGTCCTCGCTGGCCTTCGACACGATCTACGCCGAAGGCCAGCGCCGCTACGTCGAGTCGCTGTCCGCCTACGCCCGGCAATTCCTGGAACTTGCGCAGAAGCCGGACGTCGACAGCATCGAGGGGCTGTCGCCGGCGATCTCGATCGAGCAGAAGACCACCTCGAAGAACCCGCGCTCGACCGTCGGCACGGTCACCGAGATCTACGACTACATGCGCCTGCTCTGGGCACGCGTCGGCACGCCCTACTCGCCCGAGACCGGCGAGCCGATCGAAAGCCAGACGGTCAGCCAGATGGTCGACCGGGTGATGGCGATGGACGAGGGCACCCGGCTCTACCTGCTGGCTCCGGTCGTGCGCGGGCGCAAGGGCGAGTACAAGCGCGAACTGCGCGATCTGCAGCAGCGCGGCTTCCAGCGAGTGAAGATCGACGGCGAGCTGTACGAAATCGAGGACGCGCCGGCGCTGGATAAGAAGAAGAAACACGACATCGAGGTCGTGGTCGACCGCCTGGTGGTGCGCGAGGGGATCGAGACACGCCTGGCGGACTCCTTCGAAACCGCGCTCAAGATCGGCGACGACCTGGCATTCACCGAGAACGCCGACACGAACGAACGCACCTCCTTCTCTGCCAAGTTCGCCTGCCCGGTCTCCGGCTTCACGATCGACGAGATCGAGCCACGGCTGTTCTCTTTCAACAACCCGTTCGGCGCTTGCCCGGATTGCGACGGCCTGGGCGCGACGCTGCACATGGATCCGGGGCTGATCGTCGATCCGCGCCTGTCGCTCAAGAAGGGTGCGATCCTGCCGTGGGCCGGCTCACCCTCGCAGTTCTACAAGCAGACGCTGGAGAGCCTCGCCAAGCACTTCGGCGTGTCGACCACGACGCCGTTCGGCGAGCTGCCGGAGGCCGCGCAGAACGGCATCCTCTACGGCACTCGTGAGCGCGTGCGCATGCGTTTCGACGACGGCCTGCGGTCCTATGAAACGGACAAGCCGTTCGAGGGCATCATCCCCAATATGGAGCGCCGCTACCGGGAGACCGACAGCGACTGGGTCCGCGAGGAACTGTCCAAGTACCAAACCGCCAAGCCGTGCGACACCTGCGGCGGTCAGCGGCTGAAGCTGGAAGCACGAATGGTCCGCATCCGCGACCTCAACGTCTCTCAGGCGGCGGAGATGTCGATCGAGCAGGCGCAGAGCTGGTTCGCCCAGGTGCTTGACCACCTACGTCCGCAGCAGCAGGAGATCGGCCGGCGGATCGTCAAGGAGATCAGCGAACGGCTGGACTTCCTGATGGACGTCGGCCTGGAGTACCTGACCCTGTCGCGCCCGGCCGCCACCCTTTCCGGCGGCGAGAGCCAGCGGATCCGCCTCGCCTCGCAGATCGGGTCCGGCCTCACCGGTGTGCTCTACGTTCTGGACGAACCGTCGATCGGCCTGCATCAGCGCGACAACGCCCGGCTGCTGCAGACGCTCGAACGCCTGCGCGACCTCGGCAACACCGTGATCGTGGTCGAGCACGACGAGGAGTTTATCCGCGACAGCGATTATCTGGTCGACATGGGCCCCGGTGCCGGCACCCACGGCGGCAACGTGGTCGCCCGCGGCACGCCTGCGGAGGTGATGCAGAAGCCGGAAAGCCTGACCGCGCAGTACCTGACCGGTTTCCGCAACATCCCCCTGCCCGACAAGCGCCGGCCAGGCCGGAAGGGCCAGGCGATCACGGTGAAGGGCGCGCGCGCCCACAACCTGCAGAACGTGACGGCGAAAATTCCGCTCGGCACCTTCACTTGCGTGACCGGCGTCTCCGGCTCCGGCAAGTCCACCCTGATCAACGAAACGCTGTACAAGACGCTGGCCCGACGGATTAACGGCGCGCGCGAGGCCCCGGCGGAGCACGACAAGGTCGAGGGCATGGAACTGCTCGACAAGGTGATCGACATCGACCAGTCGCCGATCGGCCGCACGCCGCGCTCCAACCCGGCGACCTACACCGGCGCCTTCACCCCGATCCGGGAGTGGTTCGCCGGTCTGCCGGAGTCAAACACTCGCGGCTACAAGGCCGGGCGCTTCTCCTTTAACGTCAAGGGCGGGCGCTGCGAAGCCTGCCAGGGCGACGGCGTCATCAAGATCGAGATGCACTTCCTGCCCGACGTCTTCGTCACCTGCGACGAGTGCAAGGGCAAGCGCTACAATCGCGAGACGCTGGAGATCACCTTCAAGGGCCACTCGATCGCCGACGTGCTGGAGATGACGGTCGACGAGGGCGTCGACTTCTTCTCCGCCGTGCCCAACATCCGCAACAAGCTCGTGACCCTGCAGCAGGTCGGCCTGGGCTACGTGAAGATCGGACAGCCCGCGACCACCCTATCCGGCGGCGAGGCGCAGCGCGTCAAGCTGGCCAAGGAACTGTCCCGTCGGTCGACCGGCAAGACCTTCTACATCCTGGACGAGCCGACGACCGGCTTGCACTACGAAGACGTGCGCAAGCTGCTCGAAGTGCTGCATCGCCTGGTCGACCAAGGCAACACCGTGGTGGTGATCGAGCACAACCTGGAGGTCATCAAGACCGCCGATCACATCCTGGACATGGGCCCGGAAGGCGGCTCGAAGGGCGGCCGGCTGGTCGCCAAGGGCACGCCCGAACAGGTCGCCCAGGTGCCCGAAAGTCATACCGGCCACTATCTGGGCGCATACCGGGAAAACCACCACGGCCAGGCGCACGCGGGCGGGCAAAAGCACCGCAAGCAGGCGTGAGAGCCTCCTGAATAGTCGCCTCCAATAGGGAAGAGCGGGGTACACCGTCCGAACCCCGCGCCAGCCTGCCGCTTACGCCAGCAGCAGCGCCAGCGCTGCCAGCAGGAATACCGCCAGCGCAGCCCCCGCGATCGGCATAGCGCGGCGGAAGATCTCGCCTTCCCGACCGCCCTCGCCGACCAGCGCCGCCCCCATGGCGATGCGGATCGGGGAGATCAGCGTGAAGTTGCTGCCGGCCACGTTCTGAAGGCCGGCGACCCAGGTGATCGGCAGACCCGCCTGCGCGGCCAGCGACGTCTGCACCGGCATGGCGATCGCGTTCGCGGCGACGTTGCTACCCGTGAGCAATCCCATCAGGGCCGCGATTACCGGGCTTGCCAGGACGGCACCGGCGCCGACCGCGCCGATCAAGGCCCGCATGATCTCGGCCGCCATCCCGGACGCAGCAGTGATCTGCCCCATCAACACAAAGATGAGCGTGGCCAGCACCGGCGCCCGGCCGCTGGTCCAGATGGCGCGTGCGATCGTGGCCCATTCCATCGCCGAGAACCGGGCAGCGGCGGCGTTCGCGCACGCGACCAGAAGGATCAGGAAGCTCACGTGATAGAACGGCTCGAACGGCGGAACATCCGCTGTCGGAGCGTAGTTTCCAAGGCCCTTCAATGCCGTTTCCAGGGGACCGATCGTGCGTGTCAGCAGCACCGCAAGCGTCAGGGCCGCATATGGCAACGCAGCCCGCATGCTGTCGGAACTGCCAGCGCGCAACCCTTGGTCCCGGAGGTGCCGGACCGCCAGCAGGGCGCCGCAACTCAAGAGCGCGCCGGCTTCAAGCGCAACGTAGCGATTCACCAGGACGATCGCGCCGGCGAGGGCAGCCAGCCAAACGACGTCGTCGATGCGCTGCGCCAGGCCAGGGGCATGACCCGCGCGGCCGGCCAACCACCAGAATACGGCGAGATAGGCTAGTAAAAGGGGCGCCGTCAGATAGGCACTGTAGAGACCGATCTCCTGCGTTCCCAACCCCGCGAGGCCCGCGCCCACGGTCGAGCCCACGGCCATCGCCCCCCAAGGGACGAGGATCTGGCTGTACAGGCCGAAGACCACGGCTGTGACGCCGTCCAGGCCCATGCGCAGCAGGAACGGGATCACGATGATCAACCCGACACCAAACCCGGTTGCGGCTTCGAAGAAGGGCCCGAGCAGAAAGCAAACGGCGAACAGTTGACGATAGTTGAGCTGCGCCCGCACGCCGCCCGGGTCGAACAGGTCCGGTGCGGTGCGCTTGGCCACGTTGTGGAACAGTAGACCCGCAAGAATGACCGCGATGGCGTGCCAGGCGAGCCAGGCACCGTTAACCGCCTGTTCGACGAGGAACCCGGCAAAATCGCCGTCTCCAGTCCGTGCCAAGGGCGCCAGGGCCACCGTCAACGCGAGCCCGGCCCCAGCCGCCGTTTGCAAACCGACCCGACCGCTGGCCAACGCGGCTACGACGGCGAGGATGGGCAGGGCGTAAAGACCGGCCATGAAGAGCTCCGATCAAGCGCAAGCCGGCGCGCGACCGCGCGCCTATGCCGTAGGGCGAACTGGCACAGCGTGGGCGTGCCGGCGGGCGCATTCAACATCGGCCCCTTGCGGCACCGCTTGAGCCGGACGTGCGCCAAACGGAAAGGGCCGGCGCCCATGGGACGCCGGCCCTTTCGATCTGCATCGGTCAGCCGCGTGGTTTACTGATAAACCTTCGGCTGATGCAGGTGGCTGAAACCGCCGTGGATGCGGCTGGCCGCGCGGGTGATCGCGCGCTTGAACGCGCGGAACCCCGCGACGACGGCCTTCGAGCGCTCCACGCGGGCCTGCTTGATGTAGTAGTCGATCTCGACGTGGGTCATGGCTCTGCTCCCTCTAGTACCCTTGCTGGACGGCAACGATGGTTAAGCGTCTTTCAACCGTGTTACGTTCCGCCCTCTGTCTGAGCCATAAGATGCGCCCAATGCTGCACCGCGACAAACGACGCTTTTTCAGGTTATAGGTGAACGCCGCTCATCCATTGTGGCGCCACGCCGCACCACCCGCGTCAGAGAGTCCCGTTATGCACCTGCCGCCGATCAACGCGCTCAGGACGTTCGAGGCCGCCGCCCGCCACGGCTCGTTCAAGAAGGCCGCGGAGGCGCTGAACATGACCCCTTCGGCCGTGAGCCACCAGATCAAGTCGCTGGAGGACCTGCTGGGCGTGCCGCTGTTCCGGCGGGCCACCCGCAAGGTGCACCTGACCGACCAGGGGCGGACCTACCTCCCGGCAGTGCGCGAAGCGCTGGATCTGCTACGCGATGCCACAGAGCGGATCACCGCCAAGCCGGACAAAGCCGTCCTGAACATCTCGGCCGCGCCATCGTTCGCCGTCGGCTGGCTGATGCCACGCCTGTCCGCCTTCCAGGTCGCGCATCCGGAGATCGAGACCCGCCTGTCCGCACAGATCGAGATGGTCGATTTTACCGATAGCGACATCGATCTGGCGATCCGCCATACCGCGCGGATCGACACGCCCGGGGTGACGGCGCACCGACTCATGCAGGAGGAGCTGATCCCGGTCGCGAGCCCGCAACTGCTGGAAAAGCAACCGCTGAAGACGCCGAACGATCTCGCCAAGGTGCAGCTTGTCCATGCCGTGCCGCGGATGGGCCGCTGGCGCTCCTGGCTGCGTGCGATGGGGGCGGACAAGGTGGACGCGGAAAGCGGGCCCAAGTTCGATCACGACGCGATGGCCGTGCAGGCCGCGCTGTCTGGCATGGGGGTCGCGATCGTGAACCGCGGGCTGGTCGAGAACCAACTGGCCGACGGCACGCTGGTCGCGCCCTTCCCGCACGACCTGCACTCCGATCTTGCCTTCTGGCTGGTCTACCCCAAGCACCGCGGCGACGATCCCGCAATTATCGCCTTCCGCGACTGGTTGTTCGAGCAGGTCGGCCAAAGCCCGCAAAGTCAGACCGACATACCCTCAGGCTGACGCGGCAGCGCCCTATTCCATATCGGTATCTGGCGCGTCGGCGCCCTCGGTTTCGTCGTCGATCCACTGCAGAAAGGGCGTATGTCCCGCCTGGATCGGCAGGGCGAGCACGGCCGGGCAGTCGTAGCTGTGTTCCTTCTGCACGAAGTCGATCACCCGCTGGGTCAGGGCTTGGCGGGTCTTCGCCAACAGGATCGCCTCGCTGTCTTCTTGAACGCGGCCCTCCCACCAGAAAATCGGGATCATATTCGGGATCACGTTGGCGCAGGCAACCAGCCGCGCCTCGACCAGCGCGCGGCCTAACTCCTTTGCCTCTTCTACGTTCGCCGCCGTAATGTAAATCAGATTGTAAGCCATCGCCGTCCCCTCCCGTTTGCGCTAGTGTTGCCGGAGCCGCGTGGTCGTTTGTGCGGGTCGGTCGTCAACCACCCTGCCCGGTCACCGACAGTCTAAACGAGCCGCCGCGGCCGGTCAGCGGAGGCAAGCCTCCCGGGACAGCAGGTCGCAAGCCATGCCGCCACGCCCCGCTGCGAAGACCATGCCTGCATCCTCAACCGCCGATCGGCCTGATCCCGTCGCCAGCGGCACGCCCGACCCGGGTCCGCCGAGCGCGGCAGAGCGTGCCTATCTGCAGCGCGGGCTGGACCAGCCGGGCGGCAAGTTGCCGCTGTTCGATCACGACGGCCAGGCTTATCCCTCGGCCCTGATCCGCGGGTGCATCCGCAAGGGTTGGGCGACCCCCTGGTTCGCCAACCCGATGAAGCCGGACTGGCTGGTCTGCCGCCTGACCGACGCAGGCCGAACGATCGCGGAGGAAAAAGGCCCCGTCGGAACATAAGCCGACGGGGCATGTCGAGTTGGGCTTGAGGGGGGAGCTGGCCCGCCGAACCAGACGGACCACAACCCCGACGAAGCGACGCTGAATCGCAAGACAACGACGCTGTCGTTACGCAAGGAACCGTACGGCACCCCCGCTTCCCCCACATTGATTCAGCTCAAAGCGTAGTTAATACGCCCTTTCGAACGGTTGCACGGAAGGCATGGCACGTCCCACCTGCACTGCCAAGACCACGGCGCCCAGGAGGTCGTATCATGGCGCGCGCTTTCGTCGGCACCAGCGGCTGGAGCTACGACAATTGGGTTGGACCGTTCTACCCGGAAAAGCTGCCGCGCAATCAATGGCTGACGCACTATGCCCAGCATCTGGGCACGGTGGAGCTGAATGCCAGCTTCTACCGTCTGCCGATGGGGAACATGCTGAAGGGCTGGGTCAAGCGAACGCCCGAGGACTTCCGTTTTTCGGTCAAGGCCTGGCAGCAACTGACCCACCGCAAGCGCCTGAAGGACTGCGGCGACCAAATCCGGGTCTTCTTCGAACGCATGGAGCCGCTCGCTGACCGTACGGCGGCCGTACTGTTCCAACTGCCACCCAAGATGCCGCTTGACACCGAGCGGCTGGAGGGCTTCCTGCAGCAATTACCGGCGGGAACCCGGGCGGCCTTCGAGTTCCGCGATCCACGCTGGCACGTGCGGCCCATCTATGACGTGCTGGAACACCACAACGCCGCATTCGTGCCCTTCGAACTGGCCGACGAACGCGCGCCGGCGGTTGCGACCGCCGACTTCGTTTACCTGCGTCTGCACGGCCGCAACGCCAAGTACCGCGGCCGTTACGGCCACGCGCAACTCATCCCCTGGGCCGACTGGCTCAAAGAACAGATGCACGCCGGCCGCGACGCGTTCGTCTTCTTCGACAACACCGACCAGCAAGACGACGCCGTGCGCGATGCGCTGGAGATGCGGAAAATGTTGAGCACATAAACGCGCGCACTGGGAACGCGCCGTACGGCACGGATGCGTGCAACGAGCAGTAAAAATGGATAGTCGCGATATTTAACAAGATCGGTGGTCGGAGCGGCAGGATTCGAACCTGCGACCTTCCGGCCCCCAGCCGGATGCGCTACCAGACTGCGCCACGCTCCGATCCGTCGGATACCCATGCCAAACGTGGGTATCCACCATCACGGCGGCCGTTATAGCCGCCTGTCTCAGCCCACGCAATGACCTGTCCAGCCAGCTTTTTCAAGGAGGCGTGCGGCAGCCCCCGGACCGTTCATCCCACCGCCGCGCCTACTGGCCAGTGCGCTGCTTCAGCTCCGCGCGCGCGGCGCGCAATTCGTCCAGAACAGTCTCGATCGCCCGGCGCTGCTCGGCATTCAAGGCCGCTTTCGCCGGCGGTTTGCCGTCCGATTCGGGGACGCGCTGCGTGTCGGCGGCGCGCCCGGTCGTCGCGGTCGTGGCGCGGGCCGCCGGCCCCTCCGCGCGGCCGGCTTGAGACGGACGCGGCGCCGCGGCGGTCGCGCTCGGGACGGCATCCGCATCAAGGGCGCTGCCGTTAACCGGCGGCGGCGCACCGGCGCGCTCCTGTTCGGCAACGGCATCCTCGTGCGCGGGCGGTTTGACCTGCCCTTCGCGTAGCAGCTTCTGCACCCCCTTGATGGTATAGCCATCGGAATACAGCAGGTCGCGGATACGCCGCAGCAGTTCGATATCTTCGGGCCGGTAGTAGCGGCGTCCGCCGCCGCGCTTCATCGGCCGGACTTGGGTGAACTTGGTCTCCCAGAAACGCAGGACGTGCTGCGGCACCTCCAGCTCGTCCGAGACCTCCGAGATGGTCCGGAAGGCGGCGGCAGACTTGCTGGCGGTGCGGTTGGCGGCCATGACGTTCCAGGGACTTGCGCGCGCGTCTTAAAGCGGTTGACGAGACCGGGCGGCGCCGCGCGTCAGGCGTTGACCAGCTGCTTATAGACCGCGTTGATGCGGTTGCGCAGAACGTGGGAGGCGCGGAATACCAGCACCCGACGGGGCAGGATCGGCACCTCCTCGCCGGTTTTCGGGTTGCGGCCCACGCGCCGCCCCTTCTTACGGACGGCGAAACTGCCGAAGGACGAGATCTTGACCGGCTCCCCGCGCACCAACGCGTCGGAAACCTCGTCCAGCACCGATTCCACAAGTGCGGCCGATTCATTCCGGCTCAGACCGACTTGTTCATAGACCGCCTCCGACAGGTCGGCGCGGGTCAGGGTCTTCTCCGCCATGCACGTCCCCCAGCGTTTTCGGCCCGGCAATTTCTCGGGTATTTCAAAGGGTAATGCAGCCGGCCTGACCCGTCAAAGCGGAAACGCCGAGGTTTTGGCGAAAAGTACAGAAAAACGAATGGCCTGACGCAGGCACTTGATGTGCGCCCGAGGTGTACGTGCCCATAATACGGGACGTACAGCCTACCAGCGGATCAGGGCACTCCCCCAGGTGAAGCCACCGCCCATGCCTTCGAGCAGCACCAGGTCGCCTTCCTGTATGCGACCGTCCTCGACTGCCTCGAACAGGGCGAGCGGGATCGACGCGGCGGAGGTGTTGGCGTGGCGGTCGACGGTCGTCACCACGCGTTCAGGCGAAAGGTTCAGGCGCTTGCCGGTCGCCTCGATGATCCGCATGTTGGCCTGGTGGGGAACCAGCCAATCAACGTCGTTCGCGCTCAGTTGGTTGGCGGACAAGGCAGCGTCGACCGCCTCCGACATGCGCACCACCGCGTGACGGAACACCTCGCGACCTTCCATGCGAAGATGGCCGGTCGACTGCGTGCTGGAGGGGCCACCGTCGACATAAAGAGCATCGTGGTGCCGGCCGTCGGAATAGAGGTGCGTGGACAAGACGCCGCTTGGCCGGAAGCCATCGGTCTCCTGCGCTTGCAGCACGACTGCCCCTGCACCGTCGCCGAACAGGACGCAGGTGGTCCGGTCTTCCCAGTCGAGGATACGGGAGAAGGTCTCTGCGCCGATCACGAGCGCCGTGCGCGCCTGCCCCAGCCGCAGGAAGTTGTCGGCGACCGCAAGCGCGTAGACGAACCCGGTACACACGGCCTGCAGATCGAACGCCGCCCCGTGATCCATCCCCAAACGCGCCTGGACGGTGGTCGCGGTGGCCGGGAAGGTTTCGTCCGGGGTGGCGGTGGCGACGACGATCAGGTCGAGCTGCGCGACGTCGATCCCGGCGCGTTCGATGGCGGTGCGGGCCGCGGCGGTCGCGAGATCGGAGGTCTTCTCCCCCGGCGCGGCGATCCGACGCTCCTGAATTCCGGTCCGCTGGCGGATCCATTCGTCCGAGGTGTCGACCCGCTGCGCCAGTTCGACATTGCTGACGACGCGCTTGGGCAGATAGGCACCGCAACCGATGATTCGCGACCGGGTAGCCATCAGCCCGCCACCGCCTGCGCACTGGAGTTGCCGTTGCGCGCCGGTCCGGCCGTCCGGTCAAGCTGGCCGAGGTCTGCCCGGATGCGATCGAGGAAGCCACCGCGCGCGAGGTCGACTGCGACCCCGATGGCGTTGGCGAACCCCACGGGATCGGTACCGCCGTGGCTTTTCACCGCGATGCCGTTCAGGCCGAGGAACATCGCCCCGTTGTAACGCCGGGGATCGGTCCGCTTGCGCAGCTTCTGCATCGCCCGGCGCGCCAACAGATAGCCAAGCTGGGCAAAGATCGAGGATTTGAAGGTGCTTCTCAGATAGCTGCTAATCAGCTTCGCCGTACCTTCGGCGGCCTTCAGCGCGACGTTGCCGGTGAAGCCGTCTGTGACGATCACATCCACCGTGCCTTTCGCGATGTCGTCGCCCTCGATGAAGCCGTGAAACCGGCCGGGCAGCTCAAGCTCTTTCAGGCGATCACGCGCTTCCCAAAGAGCCTCGTGCCCCTTGCGCTCCTCGGCGCCGACGTTGAGCAGTCCGTAGCTTGGTTCCATCGTTCCCAGCACGGTGCGCGAGAAGGCGTTGCCCAGGATCGCGAAGTCGACCAGGTTCTGCGCATCGCACTGAACGTTGGCGCCCAGGTCCAGCATCACCGATTCCCCGACCTGGGTGGGAAAGAAGCTGGCGATCGCCGGCCGGTCGATGCCCGGCAGCATCTTGAGCACCATCTTCGACATCGCCATCAGCGCGCCGGTGTTGCCCGCGGACACGACACCGTCGGCCTTGCCGTCACGCACGGCCTGGATCGCCTGGCGCATCGAGGAATTGCGGCCGTTACGCAGGGCGGTAGACGGCTTCTCGCTGTCGGAGACCACGTCGTCGCAATGCACGAGCGTCGTCACCTGACGCAGCTTCTTCAGCTTCGACAGATACGGCTGCACATCCTGCTCACGCCCGAAAACCAGGAACTCGACCTGGGGGTGGCGTTTGCGGGCAAGGTTGGCACCGCGCAGCACCATACGCGGTGCTTGGTCGCCGCCCATGGCGTCCAATGCGATGGTCAGGCGATCGCTCAACTACGACCTACCTCCGCCTTGTCACCGGCGCGGAACCGGATCATGCCGCGCTGGTGCCGTCGTGTGACTTGGCCAGTCGTCGGGGCCGATACCGAGGGTCAGCGTACGGGCCAGAGCCTGGAGCTTGAATCGGACTCGGGACAGCCCCGGGATAGATGCGACGCCGGCACGGCGGGCACACGACGAAAACGCCGTGCGCCGCCTTGAGCGCCGGGTCAGCACAGCCACCGGCAAACGGGCTGGTGGTCAGTACTTGTCCTTGGGCTCCAGGACTTCGCGGCCCTTATACATGCCGGTCTTGAGATCGACATGGTGGGGGCGGCGGTACTCGCCGCTGTCCTGGTCGACCACGTAAGCAGGCGACTTCAGCGCGTGGTGTGAGCGACGCTTATCGCGCCGGGACTTCGACACCTTTTTCTTCGGAACGGCCATGATTCGTCCTTCGTCTCACATCCATGTGCGGCTTCAGGCTGGAAGCCGCGTCTTAAACAAAAAGGTCGGCCCCGACAAGCCCGCGTCGCAGGCGCAGGTGCGCGCGATGTGCGACAACGAGCCAGCCGGCATTCCGGTTTCGGCCTGATGATCGAGACGGCTGGGTCTAGCCGTCCCCTTTCAGGTGGCGCAGGACGGCGAACGGGTTATCCGCCGCCTCGTCCTCTTCGTCCGGTCCCACGCCATAGCGCTCGGGATCGAACGTGGCATCCGGTGCCCGCGGGTGCGGGTCGAGCGCAAGCGCCAGCTGCTCCGCAAGCACCTCGCCCAAGTCCAGACTGTCCCCAGTCAAGGGCTCGGGCGTGTCATCCTCGTCGAGCGCGACAAAGACCTCGCCCTCTTCCGCCTCGGCTGCGGCGGGATCCAGCGTGTAAAGCTGGACGAAGCTCTCTGCGACCTCGGCGTCGAACGGTTCCAGCTTGACCACACAGGTCTGCCGCACCTGAGCCTGGAAGCTGCCCTCAACCCGGATCAACGGGCTGTCGATCAGCCGCGACACAGTGACCGTGCCGCTGAGCGCCATCAAGTCGACCAGCCCGAAGCGATCGCGCAGCTGGCGACACTCTTCCGGCTTAGCCTCCAGCGTGCGTTCGATCGGACCGCCCGCAAGCTTGTCGAGGCGGAGCTTGCGAGAGAACTCGATGCTGTCGCCGTTGTCCTGGGTCATCACTCCTGCCAATCGGCTGCGCGGCCGGCGATCGTTGGCCAAGCAGCGCCGGCGCATGAGCGGGCGGGACGATAGGCGCCCCCCGACCACCGGGTCAATCGCTTTTCAACCCGCCCCAAAACCAGCGCGTTCAGGCGGATTGTGCCGATCGGTGCGTTTCGTCACCGCCTGGGGTCGGCGCAATCGTCTGGAAATCCACGGTCCCCCGCATCAATCCGTCCAAAGACGCATCCGCCAAAGCGGCATCCGTGCGTGCCATATAGTCCGCCACGGCCTCGAGCGTCGCCTCGGAAACGGCATCGACGTTGCCGTACAGGTTGCGCCGCAGCGCTTCGCGCAGCTCGGCGCGATGGCCGTCGAGACCAGCATCGTACGCTTTGATCCGACCATAGAAGTTGCGGGCCATCTTCTTCACCCGTGGACCGACGCCCGGATCGCTGACCCCCAACTCGCGCACGCTGCCATCCATGTCTTCGAACATTACGTCGAACACCTGCTGCGCGAGGCGTCCCGTCCGACGATGGTCGGCACGGAGCCGGCGCAGCAGCAGGTAGACGTGCAGCGCAACCAACTCGAAACGGCCGTCCAGCGTATCCGGCACCTCCAGCTCGGTATAGAACCCGGGCTGCCGGGCCTGCGCGACCGCCTTGGTATACAAATCGGCCGCCGGTTTGGCTTCCGGTCGGCGGCGGCGAAACAGTTGGGCGAGCTTCATGCAGTGGTCCGGTTATCGCTATCAGGTTGCGCAGCACACGTCCGCGACCTCGAAATCCGCGGCCTGCCGCACGCTGCCGGCCTTGAAATGGGCGCACCGCTAAGGGTAATCAAGCACATAACGCGGCTTCCAGATCGAAGGACAATGGGCACCCATGAGCCAGGCGAATTTCCTGCGTCGATTGCGACAGCTGAGCCTCGCCGGCGCGAGCGTGTTGGCCCTGGCCGGCTGCGAACTGCCGGTGCAGGTGCACGGTAACCTCCCCGACGATACCGAGCTGGCGCGGATCGAACCCGGCAAGCAGGGCCGTACCGACGTCGTCAACCTGCTGGGCCCCCCGTCCGTTCGCTCCAGCTTCCAGGATTCGACCTGGTATTATGTCGGTCAGAAGCAGACGCAATTCGCCTTTTTCGAGCCGGATATCAAGGAACGCAACGTACTGGTTCTGACGTTCGATGGGCAGGACCGCCTGACCGGCAAGAAACTGTATACGATGGCCGATGCTCAGAACATCAATCTGGTCGACCGCGAGACTCCGACCGAGGGCCGCAACCTGAGCCTTATCCAACAGCTGCTCGGCAACGTCGGACGCTTCAACAACGCCCCGGGGAGCGGTGGAATCGGCAACCCGGACCCGACCCGCTAACCGGTCGGCCCGCTTGGCACGATGGCGCGACGGCAGAAAGCCGTGCGCCGCTTCTGTCCTATTGGCCGATCACGAGCCCGTGGGCGATCCCGCCTCCCCAGTCGCATATCCCTGTTCCGGCGCATCTTCCCGTTTAGTTCGCGGGACGAAAACCAGGGCCGTGAGCGCGGCCAGCAATGGCACCACGACGGACAGGTTGACCGCCGTCCAGCCCAGCGCGTCGTAGAGGACGCCCGCCAGCAACGCCGTCGCGGCCACCGTGCCGAATACCAGCACGTCGTTGAACGCCTGCACCTTCGCTTTCTCCGCCGCATTGTGCAGTTCGGTGACCAAGGTCGTGCCGCCGACAAACATGAAATTCCAGCCAAGGCCAAGCAGAACCAAACCCGCAGCGAAGTGCGCCATCCCGGTACCGGACACATTGATCGCCACGGCGCCCAGGTTGGCGAGCACACCGGTCGCCATCACGGTGCGCACACCGAAGCGGTGGATCAGATGACCGGTAAAGAACGACGGCGCGAACATCGCGAAAACGTGCCACTGGATCACCATCGCTGCCTCGCCAAAGGCGTGCTGATGGCCCATCATCGCCGGTGGGGTGACCGACATGATCAGATTCATCGCCCCATAGGCGACCATGCCGCAGAACACGGCCATTAAAAGCGCTGGCTGTCGGACGATCTCACCAAGCGGCCGACCGCCCGCCTGCCGTTCTTCCGTCGAAGGCTTTGGGATTCGGGCAAACTGCACCAGCAGCAGCGCGAGCCCGCACAGCCCGGCGATCGCCAGATAACCGCCCGCAAACATCGCGTCCGGGATCAGGGTGCGCGCATGGTTGGCGATCTGCGGCCCGAGCACGGCCGCAAGCACACCGCCCGCCATGACCAGCGAGATCGCGCGGCTGCGCCACGCCGGCTCGACCGCATCGGCCGCGGCGAAGCGGTAGTACATGCCGTGCGCCAGGAACGCCCCCGTCAGCACCGCAGTCCCGCAGTACAGGGCGTAACTCTGCTGTTGAATCGCGAACACGCCGCTCAGCCCACCAGCGATCCCGATCAGGGATCCCTGGGTGAAACCGGCGCGGCGGCCGAAGCGCTTCATGAACTGGGACGCACCCGGACTGACCGACATCAACGCCAGGAACTGCAGCGCCAGCGGCAACGTGCTCAGCCCCGGTCGCGGGGCGAGTTGTTCGCCGACCAGGGCGGTGATCGAAATCACCAGCGCGCTGCAGGTCATGGTGAGGGCCTGGCACAGGGCCAGAATTGAAACAGTCGCGATGGTCCGAGGCTGGTTCATGACGCTGGAAGCTAAGCGACCAGCGCCTAGCTTGGAAGGCCGTAACAGCCTATCCGGTCAAAAACTCAACGTCGTTGGGCCTGTTGCGGCCGGCGGTTGAAGCCTTTTAGCAAGACCGCCTGGACATCGGCGTCGACTTCGCGCTGTGCCGCCTTCAGCAAGCGACGCTTGACCAAGTCCATCTTGTCCTCGCGGTCGCTGATGAAACGGTAAGCATAGAGGCCATGCAGCTCACTCAGCATCGCATCACGCACCGCCGGCTCCCGCGCCCGAACGCTTTCCTCGGCCGCCTCGTTGGGCACCTCCAGCTGGACGACGTAGGTCATCAGCTCACGCACCTGCCCGTCGCGCATGACGGGAAAGGTCATGGGGTCCAGTTCCACGTAGCTGCTGGTCGACGCGGATTCCTCGGCGGGATTACCTTCCGAGGCCTGAGCGCTGCCGAACGGGAACGGTTCACCGCGCAAGCCGAACCACCAGCCTGCCGTCCCGCCGCCAGCCACCAGGACCACCACCACGCAAAAGAGAAGAATCCGCACCATTGAACCGCCGTCAGAGGAGTTGTTCGAAGTGGTCGGACCATAGGGTATTTTTCCTTGCGAGGAGGTTAAACACCGACAAATAACCGCCTCTCATGTTAACATTAAATATATTCTATAACCTGCTGTTTTTAAGCTATATGATGCGAAGCGGTATTAAGCCCAGCCCGCGGGTTAGAAGTGCTGCCAACCGGTCTGTGCCGTTTTGACGACGGTACCGTCCGGGCCACGCACGGTGACCTCGCCGGCGCCCTCTTCCAGGTGCCCGATACAGGTCAGCGGTAAATCCAACTCGCGGGCCAGTTCGACCAGCGCGTCCCGCCGTTCCGACGGAACGGCGAACACCAGTTCGTAATCGTCGCCGCCGGTAAGCGCGGTCGACAGCCGCGCCGAGTCGCGCTCGATGAGTTGCTGAACACCGGTCGACAACGGTAACGCCGCCGCGTCGATTTCCGCGGCGAGGCCGGAAGCGGCACACAAATGGGCGAGGTCCGCTACGAGTCCATCGGAGATATCCAGGGCCGCCGTCGCAAGGTTACGGGCCAGCAGCCCTTCTCCGAGGGTCACGCGCGGGCGTGGGCGACGGTAGCGATCGACAAGGATGGCTTGCGTACCGCCATCCAGCTCATCCGCAAGCTCGCCCAACGCGATTTTTAGGCCGAACGCCGCGTCGCCGATCGTGCCAGAGACGAAGATGTAATTGCCCGCGCGCGCGCCGGATCGGCGCAAGCATTGACCGTGGGGAACCGAGCCGATGGCGCTCAACGACAGCACGGTCGCACCTTGCGTACGGGTCGTATCGCCGCCCCATATGTGAATGCCGTAGCTCTCCTGATCGGCCGCGAGACCAGCGGCAAACTCGGCGATCCAGGTCTCCTCGACATCCGCTTGGAAGGCGGCGTTGAGCAGATATCCCTCCGGTCGCGCCCCCATCGCAGCGAGATCAGAGAGGTTCACGCGCAACAGCTTGCGCGCGACATCCCCCGCCGGATCATCCGGCAAGTAGTGAACACCGGCCGAAATGGTGTCGCTGGTATAGACCAGATCCCGCCCCGACTCGGGCTGGATCACGGCTGCGTCGTCTTGCAGGCCAAACGCCCCGCTCACATCGGCAGCCAGCGGGGCAAAATGGCGTGCGATCAGCTCGAATTCGCCGCGCATGCGCCCTCCCCGTTCGCTGGGCCGGATGTTTCAGGTACTGCGGCCCGAAGTGACGTCGTCCAAGTCCACGACGGTGCTGGACTTGGATCTTGCCTAACCGTCGCGCGTCCCCGAGCGATCCCCCTCACCATCGGGGCGCTCTGCAATCTCTTCCGGCCGCAACACCTGGGCCAAGTGGTCCAACACACCGTTGACCATCCGGGGCTCGCGGTCATCGAAGAATGCCTTGGCAAGATCGACGTATTCGTGAATCGCCGTCCGAGCGGGCGTCGCAGGCCGATGAGCCAGCTCGAACAGGCCGCACATCATGATGATCCGTAGCAGCCGTTCCAGACGCTCGAAGCTCCAGCCCTCGGCCAGCGCGCCGCTCAGGGAGTCGATCAGGTCTGTGCGGTGCGCGACGACACCCTTCACGATATCGCCGAACAGGCCGCGATCAATCCGTCCCAGTTGGATCCCGTCGATCGTCTCGTCCAAGCGGTACTGCAGGAACTCCGTGACCACCCGGTCGGCGGTCATCTCGCCCAGTTCGACCTGATACAGCGCCTGCACAGCCGCCAATCGCGCCTGTCGGCGGCGATCCGGCCCCTGGCCCTTGTAACGGGTATCGGCGCGCGTGGTCACGTACGTCTCCTCGGTCTCCGGCATGGCCGGCCTCGTCGTTGCGTTCATCTGCTGGCGGTAGCTGCCTGACGCGCTTCAGCGCGGATACAGGTTGAACCGCCGCTTGACCTGCAGCATCTGCAGGCAGGCACCAGCGGCCTCGCCGCCTTTGTTCTTGCGGTTCACGTCCGCGCGCGCCATCGCCTGCGCGTGGTTTTCCACTGTCAGGATGCCATAGCCCAGCGCCAGGCAATGTTCAGCGGAGATGTCCTGCAACTTGCGGGCGCTTTCCTGACAGACGTAGTCGTAATGCGTCGTCTCTCCCCGGATCACGCAACCGAGTGCGACATAGCCGTCGGGCCGCGGCCGACCAGAGTAGAAATCGAGCGAGCGTACGGAGATGCGGATCGCGGTCGGGATTTCGAATGCCCCTGGGACCTGCACCACTTCGTAGGTGGCGCCCGCCGCCTCCAAAGCCTGGACCGCGCCACTCAGCAAATGCTCGCCTACGTCCTCGTAGTAGCGTGCTTCGACGATCAGAATGTGCGGCGCGTCGGCCATGGCCGGTCGGTCCTGCGGTGCATGAGGTTAGGGAAGCGTGTGGGGGCGGCGCTCAGCTCGCGCCGCCGTCATCACCGGTTGGGATCGGCCGTTGGTCCACGATGCGCAGGCCGTAACCTTCCTGCAGACCGACCACCGTGCGGTGACTGTTCGACAGCAGGACCATATCGCTAACGCCCAGGTCCAGCAAAATTTGCGCCCCGACCCCGTAATCGCGCAGTTCCCCGCCGCCGGAACTCGCGTCGCCCTTGCGCGCGCGCAGCCGATCGGAAAGCGCCGTCGCCGTGGGCTCCCGGATCAACACGATCACGCCGCGCCCCTCCTCGGCGATCATGCGCATGGCGGTGGCCAATTCCCCCACCTTGCCGCCGTCCCGGTCGCCCAGCACATCGTCCAGGATCGACAAGGCGTGCATGCGCACAGGCACCGGGCGATCGTCCGCGATGTCCCCGATCCAAAGCGCGACATGCTCGGCATAGGCGACCGTGTTAACGTAGATCGCCATATTGAATTGGCCGCCGTACGTGCTGTTCAGCGTGGTCTCGTGAATCCGCTGTACGATCCGATCATGCCGGCGCCGGTAGGCGATCAAATCGGCGATCGTGCCGATCTTGAGACCGTGGTACTGGGCAAACTGCACCAGATCGTCGCGCCGGGCCATGGTGCCATCGTCGGCCATGATCTCGCAGATCACTCCGGACGGGTTGAGACCAGCCAGTCGGGCAATATCCACAGCGGCCTCGGTGTGACCGGCGCGCACCAGCACCCCGCCATCGCGCGCGGCGAGCGGGAAGACATGGCCCGGCGTCTCGATGTCCCGCGCGCCCTTCTCAGGATCGATCGCGGTTGTCACGGTATGGGCCCGATCATGCGCGGAAATGCCAGTCGACACCCCTTCGCGTGCCTCGATCGACACGGTGAATGCCGTTTCCAGACGACCTTCGTTCCGTCGCGCCATCATCGGCAGGCCGAGTTCCTCCACCCGCTCGCCGGTCAACGCCAAGCAGATCAGGCCACGGCCGAACTTGGCCATGAAATTGATCGCCTCGGGCGTCGCCATCTGAGCGGGGATCACAAGGTCGCCTTCGTTTTCCCGCTCCTCGTCGTCGACCAGGATAAACATGCGCCCGTTGCGGGCATCCTCGATGATGTCCTGCGGCGGCGACTTCAGCTCGTGGAAGACCGTGGTGCGCGGATCCGCATTGCTGCTCATGGCCTGCTCACTCATTCCTTGTCCTCGCCACCCGCCGCGAGCATGCGCGCTACATAGCGCGCCAGCATGTCGATTTCGCAATTCAGGAGACTGCCCGCCTCGCGCTGGCCGAACGTCGTTACGTCGCGGGTGTGCGGGATGATGTTCACGCCAAACCGGTTGCCCTCGACCTCGTTCACCGTCAGCGACACGCCATCGAGCGCGATCGAGCCCTTGGGCGCCACGTACTGCGCAAGCGCCTGCGGCACCTCGAAAAGGTAGCGCCAGGAATCGCCCTCGGGATAGGCGTCGACCACACGCGCAAGCGCATCGACGTGGCCGTACACCAAATGGCCGCCCAGTTCGTCGCCCATTCGCAGGGAACGTTCCAGATTGACCGGCGTGCCCGC
The DNA here is from genome assembly GCF_000515255.1 of Rhodovibrio salinarum DSM 9154. Classification (NCBI taxonomy): domain Bacteria; kingdom Pseudomonadati; phylum Pseudomonadota; class Alphaproteobacteria; order Rhodospirillales; family Rhodovibrionaceae; genus Rhodovibrio; species Rhodovibrio salinarum. The sequence continues at coordinate 2,635,667 of NZ_KI911559.1, forward strand.
GTCCCAGTCGCCCAGCGTTGTCTTTGACAACGTCTCGGCGGAGACGTCGACGGCGAAGCCCTGCGCGTGCGTCTCAACCACTGTCAAACAGACGCCGGCACAGCAGACCGACGCGCCGAGCGCAAGCGTGGCAGGATCATAGGCGGTGTCGAAGACAAACCGGAGATCGCCGGCTTCACCTTCCGGGGGGCTTTGCACCGCGCGCACGCGGCCAACGTCTGTCACGATTCCAGTAAACATGCGAGCGGGAACCTAAGTCAGGATCAAGCTAGGTGTAAGAGTGTGGGCCGGTTTAGGCCACTGCGACATAGGTTTCCATCACATCTTCGCCCACCGATGTCGCACCCGCCAGCCGGAAACGCGGTGTGTCGGCCAACGCGTCGAGACCGAAACCGGCAATCGCGGGGATGCCGTCGCCGCCAACCACCCGCGCGCTCCGGAACCAGACCAACCGGTCGACCAGACTGTAGCGCAGCAGTCCCGCGGCCAACTGGCCGCCCCCCTCGACCAACACACGGGTGATCCCGCGCACGGCCAGTTCGTGGAGCGCGGCCGTCAACGACAGGGCGCCGTTGCTGTCGGTCGGCAAGGACGCGATCTCGACCCCCGCGTCGCGATACGCCTGCAACCGGTCTGTGGGGCTATCCTGACGGGTCATCAAGAGAGTCGGAACTTCTGTGGCATCCCGCACCAGGGCGTGGGTCAGCGGCAACCGCAACCGACCGTCCAGTACGACACGCCGCGGGCCATACTCCGTCATACCCGGCAGACGCACGGTAAGCGCCGGGTTGTCCACGACCGCCGTCCCGCTGCCGACCACGATGGCGTCGTGCCGCGCGCGCAGGAGATGCCCCTGCGCCCGGGCGGCCTCCCCGGTAATCCAGCGGCTCTCGCCCGTATGGGTGGCGATCCGGCCGTCCAACGTCGTCGCGGCCTTGAGCGTGACCAAGGGGCGGTCCTGCTGGCGCATCAACAGATAGCCCGCATTGACCTCCGCCGCGGCCTCAGCCTGGACGCCCGTGTCGACCTCAACCCCGGCGTCGCGCAGACGCGCCAAACCGGCGCCTGCAACCCGCGGGTCCGGATCTTCCAACGCGGCGACAACGCGCGACACGCCGGCGGCGATCAGCGCATCGACGCAGGGCGGCGTCTTGCCGTGGTGAGCACAGGGTTCGAGGGTCACATAACAGGTCGCGCCGCGCGCACCGTCTGGATCGGCCGCTTCGGCTCGGCGAATCGCTTCGGTCTCCGCATGCGGGCGACCGCCCGGCTGGGTCCAGCCACGGCCCAGAACGCGCCCGTCGCGCACCAGAATACAGCCAACCGCCGGGTTCGGCGCAGTGCGCCCGAGCCCACGGCGGGCGAGCGCCAGCGCGCCGTCCATCCAGGCAGCGTCCGCTGCCGCCTGGGTGGCCGATGAGCACGAACTAGACGTTGTCTTGGTCGCCTTCGAGGGTGCCAACGAAGGTCTCGAAATCCCGGGCCTCGTGAAAATTCTTGTAGACCGAGGCGTAGCGCACGTAGCCCACCTGATCCAGCGTGGCGAGCGCGTCCATGGTCATCTCGCCGATCATCTTAGCCGGAATCTCGCTCTCCCCGGAGCTTTCCAGCCGACGGACGATGCCGTTGACCACCCGCTCCAGGCGTTCCGGGTCCACCGGACGCTTGCGCAGGGCGATCTGCATCGACCGCATCAGCTTATCGCGGTCGAACGGCTCGCGCTTCTCGTTCGCCTTCACCACCGTCAACTCGCGCAGCTGAACCCGCTCGAAGGTGGTGAAGCGTGCACCGCAGTTCGGGCAGTGCCGGCGCCGGCGGATCGCCTGATTGTCGTCGGTCGGACGCGAGTCCTTAACCTGCGTATCGTCGTTGCTGCAAAAAGGACAGCGCATTCCCCCGCACCCGCTACTTCTGGAACCTCCAGCAACGGTTGCCCGCCGGCCGGTCCCGGTGTCGGCCGTCCCCTCGGCGGTCGGCCCGTTTTGATCGTCGTGTCGAATGTCGATCCGTCAGCTATCTATATATAGTAGCGTCCGCCATCGGCGGTGTCTTCAGTTGATTGCCCCAAAAGGCATCGCGCGGTCCGCCTGGCGAACCGCGCGACATTGCCCTGGGCTTGTCGTTACGCCGTCTGCGCCCCACCCGAGTAGATCGGGAAGCGCTTGCACAGCTCCTGCACATCCGCCTTCACTGCCTGCTCGACAGCGCTGTTATCTTGCGGGTTGTCGCGCAGGCCATCCAGCACGCGGGCGATCAGATCAGCAACCTGCCGGAACTCTTCCGGCCCAAATCCGCGGGTCGTCGCCGCCGGCGCACCCAAACGGATGCCTGAGGTGACCGTAGGCTTTTCCGGATCGAACGGAACGCCGTTCTTGTTGCAGGTAATGCCGGCGCGATCGAGCGACTCTTCCGCCGCCTTGCCGGTGATCCCCTTCGGCCGCAGATCGACCAAAGCCAAGTGGGTGTCCGTGCCGCCGGTAACCGTGTCCAGGCCATGCTCCATGAGCCGGCTCGCCAGCGCCTTGGCATTGTCGACGACGCGTTGGCTATAGGCACGGAATTCCGGCCGCAGCGCTTCGCCGAAGCCGGCAGCCTTGCCGGCGATGATGTGCATCAGCGGCCCACCCTGCAGGCCCGGGAACACGGCGCCGTTGATCTTCTTCGCGATCCATTCGTCGTCGGTCAGCACGATGCCGCCGCGCGCACAACGCAAAGTCTTGTGCGTGGTCGAGGTCACGACGTGGGCATGCTCGAGCGGATTCGGGTGCACGCCCCCGGCGACCAGACCGGCGAAGTGCGCCATGTCGACCTGGAACCAGGCCCCGACCTTGTCGGCGATCTCTCGGAAGCGCTTGAAATCGATATGGCGCGGATAGGCGGAGCCGCCGGCCAGGATCAGCTTCGGCTTATGCTCGACCGCCAGGCGCTCCACCTCGTCGTAGTCAATCCGACCATCGTCCTGGCGCACGCCGTACTGTACGGCGTTGAACCACTTGCCCGACAGGTTCGGCGCCGCGCCATGCGTCAGGTGACCGCCAGCCGACAACGACATCCCCAGGATGGTGTCGCCTGGCTTCAACAGCGCCAGCATCACCGACTGGTTGGCCTGCGCGCCGGAGTGCGGCTGCACGTTCGCGTAGGCGCAGCCGAACAGCTTCTTGGCACGCTCGATCGCGAGTTCTTCAGCGATGTCGACGTACTCGCAGCCGCCGTAGTAGCGCTTGCCGGGATAGCCTTCGGCGTACTTGTTGGTGAGCACCGAGCCCATCGCCTCGAGCACCGCCTTGGAGACGATGTTTTCCGAGGCGATCAACTCGATCTGGTTCTGCTGGCGGGACAGTTCCTTCTCGATCGAGCCGAACAGCTCGGGATCGCTGTCCTTCAAGGATTCCGTGAAGAATCCATTCGGGGCCTGCTGGTCCTGTGCGGCGTTGCTATGAGCGGTCATGTCTGTCCTCGGTTAAGAAGCCGTCGTTGCAGCTTTCCATAACGTCCGATCACCGGTCCTTGTTCTGACGCGCCGACGCCGTTCATTGGTCATGAAGCGTCGCGCAACGAACCGTAAGCCGGTCAGGCGTCGGTCAGCTTGTCGACCCGGCGCTGGTGCCGGCCGCCTTCGAACGCGGTGGTCAAAAAAACGCGCAGGCAATCCCGGGCCACTTCAACCCCCATTGTCCGAGCGCCCAGCGCGAGGACGTTGGCGTCGTTGTGCTGCCGGGCAAGCCGCGCGTCGGTGGTGTTGGCGCAACGCGCCGCGCGCACCGCCGGATTGCGGTTGGCTGCGATCGAAATGCCGATGCCGGTACCACAGACCAGCACCCCAAGCGCCGCCCGTCCGTCCGCGATCGCATGGGCCATCGCGGTGCCGTAATCCGGGTAGTCAACCGAGTCTTCGCCATGGGTGCCAAGATCGATGACCTCGGCGCCAGCCTCCCGCAACTCCTGCGCGAGCGCATCCTTAAGCGCCACACCAGCATGATCGGCGGCGAACGCAACCAGTTGGCCAGCGATGGATTGACTGTTGGTCATAAGGGAGTGCTGATCCTGGATTTTGGACCGATGTGGCTGAGCCAGGGGTCTACCACATCTCGCGCGGGGGTAAAAGACCACCCCCAAGTCTCGCTGCCATGAACCGCACCATGAAGCGCAGTATAGCTGTCTCTCACGTTTACAGGACAAGGGTCGGACCGGCGTTCTTGGTCCCAGCCCCACGCGTTCGCACCAACCGCTGTGAAAACGCTGTATCGAACAATCCTCAACTGCGAAAACGCGTTGACTTTCTCTTCGAAACATAGAAAATCTGGACGTTCCGGCGAGCGAGGAAAGGATGCGAATGTGACGGCCGATACGAGGAACTTTGAGAGCCGTGACTTGCTAGACCAAACGACGGATATCGTCGTCGCTTATCTGCAGCACAACAGTGTGAGCCCAGACCAACTCTCGCAGGTCATCCGCGAAGTGCATGGCAGTCTGGCCCAGTCGGGTGAAGCGACCGCCGCCCCACAACAAGAACCGGCCGTTCCGATCAAAAAGTCGATCCAACCCGACTATCTTGTATGCTTGGAAGACGGGGCGAAACTGAAGATGCTGAAGCGCCACCTGCGCGCAGCACATGGCATGACCCCCGAAGATTACCGGACCAAGTGGGGACTCAGCCCGGACTATCCGATGGTCGCGCCGAACTATGCCGAACAGCGTTCGGAATTCGCCAAGGACATCGGTCTGGGGCGCAAACCCCGGACCTGAGAGGTCCAGTCGCGGCCTACCCCGCCCAGTTCGATAGCTACGCAGGTCTTGCGTAGCAGGCTTGCCCGGACGACATTTCTTCCGACCACCTCTGTTAGGTGGCGCCCGCCCTCGAGACGTCCCGACGGTGGAGGTCTTGATGACGCTTGTCCACATGGACATGCGATTTTGGGCCGTCGCTTGGACTTCGAGGCGGATTGACGGGAGGCCACTCTGGCCAAGCAACGACAAGCGAGAGGGAGCGACATGAACACACGTCTGACAGGGATCGCGTTGTCCGCCCTAATGGCGGGCGCCGCCGCGGCCGGTCCGGCTGCGGCACAGGACGTCGAGATCGGCGCGGTGATGCCACTTACCGGCGACCTCGCCGACTTCGGCGAGACCTCCAGCAAGGGCGTCGAACTGGCGATCAAGGAAATCAATGCCGCCGGCGGCGTTCTAGGCGAGGATTTGGGCCTGTCGATCGCCGACACCCGGACCAGCCCGCAAGCCGGCGTTGACGCTGCCAAGAAGCTGGTGAACGTCGAGAATGTCGCTGGACTGGTCGGCGCACTGTCCTCCGGGGTGACCATTCCGATCGCGAAAAGCGTCTCCTCGCAAGAGGGGGTGCCGCAGATCTCCAACGCGTCGACCTCCCCCGTGATCACGAATTTGGAGGACAACGGTTACCTGTTCCGGACGATCCCCTCCGACCAGTTGCAGGGCGTGGTGCTGGGCGACATCGTTTATGACGAGGGCGTACGCTCTGTCGCGGCGGTATACGTCAACAACGACTACGGCGAGGGCCTTGCGGAGGTTTTCAAGTCGCAGTTCGAGAAGCGCGGCGGCAAGGTGACCACCATGTTGCCTTACGAGAAGGGCAAGGCGTCCTATCGCGGCGAGCTGTCCAACGCCGCCAGCGGCGACCCGGACGCGCTGCTGCTCGTCGGCTACCCAGAGAACGGCATCACCATTCTCCGGCAGGCACTTGAAGAAGCCTACTTCGATCAGTTCATCATGACCGACGGCATGAAAACGCCGAAGGTCGTGGAAGCCATCGGCGGTCAGTATCTGGCGAACACGATCGGCTCGACGCCAACGGCGTTCGATACCGATGGGGCCGAAGCCTTCACAAAAGCCTATCAGGACGAATACGGCAGCCTGCCACCGAAGCCGTTCATCGATACGGCATATGACGGCACTTATCTGCTGGCGCTCGCCATGCAAGCGGCCGGCTCGACCGACGGGGAAAAAGTACGCGACGCGCTCCATGACGTCTCCAACCCGCCAGGCGTCAAGGTCGGCCCGGGCGAGTGGGCCAAGGCCCTTGAGGCGCTGAAAAACGGCGAAGAGGTCAACTACGAAGGCGCCGCTGGTCCGCACGACTTCGATGAGAACGGCGACGTGCCGGGCATCATCGAACACTGGACCTTCACCGAAGACGGAGGCGTCAAAACCATCCGCAAGGTGACCGGCGGCGGCGCATAAGCGCTCCCCCTTCTCGGCCGAAAACGGCACACCGAATCAGGCCCGCCGGGGATCTCCCCGGCGGGCCTTTTTCGTGCCAAACGGGCCCGAATGAGGGCATCAGACCATAACGATACGGGCCAGCGCCATGACGTCGCTCGTCAGCTTGGCGGCCAGGATGACCATCAGGACCCCGAGCCCGATGTCGAGCACCCGCCAGACCGTCGTGCCCTTAACGTAGCGTCCCGCTAGGTAGGAGGTCGCGGCAAGCGTGGAAAACCACAGCAGCGATGCCGCCACTGCCCCGCTGGAGAACACCATCCGGGTGCCGAGATCGCCGTAGCGGCTGGCCAGCCCACCAACCAGGACGACGGTATCGAACAGCACGCCTGGGTTGGCGATCGACACGGCAATCGCGGAGCCGTACGCCGACCCAGCGGTTGCCGGCTGCAGCAAGCCATCATCGTTGCCGCCGACGATCCCACGCCACAGGCTGGACAGCCCATAGTACAGGAAAAAGGCGGCGGCGATCGCGGCGAGTGTCAGTTTGAGCTCTGGCAATTGAGACACCAGCGACCCCACACCAAGCGCGCCCATCGAGATCAACACCATGTCCACGGCCACGAAGATACCGGCGATCGCGAACACTGTCGGCACCTGTGCCAACCCATGGCGGATCAGCAGGGCGTTCTGCGGACCAATCGCGACGATCAGGCTCGCCGCCATAGCCATGCCAGAGACGAACACCATCATGGCGCACTCCATCCGACCTGACCGGCCGGTTGCGAACGCGGCAGTCGGGGATGGTGGCGGAGTGCGGCGTAAACAGGATCGGTCATCAACCTTCGATGGCAGGCTGGCAGATGCTGCACCGGCACGCTCGGAAACAGATGATGGACGAGGTGGTAACAATCGTTGCGCGGGAACAGCAGGGCCCGCACCGGCTGCGGCAGGATCAGGTTCCGCGAGGCGTAGAGATCGTCGCTTTCTCCGATCAAACCGGCATGATCGACGCAATCGTTCCAATAGTTGATGGCGGTCATGACGTAGAGGTAAGGCACGAGCACCATCAACACGGTCGTCAACGGCGCCAGCCACGCCCCCGCGCCGACAGCCGCCAGTAAAGCCATTTTGGCGATGCCAACCCCCCGGCCATCCTCGAACGACAGGTCGACCGGGAAGTAGCGACGGATGTGCAGGCACAGCAGCGGCGTCACGACGTGGCGCAGCAAGCTGCCACGGGTCACGGGCGCGTCGATCCGGAATACCTGAAGGTTCTCGAAATCCTTGTCATGCATGCGGTCGCCCAGGAAAGTGTGATGGGTGGCGTGCTCCCGCTCGTATTTGCGGAAGGCGCCCAGCAACACGACGGCCGCGATCCGGCCGAATGCCACGTTGGCGCGGATCGACCGCGTGAAGGTGTAATGGCTGCACTCATGCACGATATTGTTGAGCCCACGAAGTCGGGTGGCGATGAACACAATCAGCGCCATGACCGCGAACGGGCTCCATAACCCCGGATGACCGATCAGGTAGGCGCCCAAGGCAATGCCGCCGGCGATACCGAGCAGGTAGGTGGCGAAAATCGCCGAGGCGGTCCACAGATCGTTGCGGGGTAGGTTTTTGAACTCATGCCGGAAAGCTCGGCGGACGGTTTTGGCAGACATACGGCACTTCCCTTTTGCTCGCGTAAGGTGAGCGCCGCCGCGGGTCGGCAACGCGCAAGGGAAGCTAAAAAGCAAACGTGAAAATTTTCGTTATTTCGCTAACCCTCCCGTTAACTCGCTAGGCCTTAAGGAAGACTACGTACCTATTTCGATTGATTGTAGGCCATCTGCCGATCAAACGCGGCCGCACTGGGTCGGCGCCAACGCACAACAACACGGATGTCGACAGGATAACGGTCTGCGTTGGAAGCGGACGCGAAGGCGCAAACAGCCGGCTTCGCGCCTTAGTCGCACGCTCCAGTCCCCGCTGCGATCCGGCGGGCCATTATTGGATGGGCCAGCGCGGGACCACAGGATACCGCGTCCACTGGCGCCAGTTAGCGCCCTGGGAAATATGTTCTAAGCGCCACCGTGCTGCTCCGCGGCACGGGCGCGGCCCAAGCTATCCTTCTTCGCCAGCGCGGCGCCGTTCACGGGCGATCTGACGCTTGCGCTCGCCGGCCTCGGACAGCAAGCCTTCGGGCCGGGTCACCAGGATAATCTCCAACAGCAGCCCCACCAGCAGGATGCGGACCGAGCCCGCCCGGGTCGACAGGTCGGCCGGCAGCATACCGGTCATGAATTCGGACCCCGACCAGATCAGCCAGATCACGAAGGCGCCGACCAGCGCGCCCTTGTTGTTGCCGCTTCCCCCGGCGATCAACATCACCCAGACCAGGAAGGTAAAGATCATCGGGCGGAAGGCTTCCGGGCTTACGAAGCCGAAGAAGTGGGCATACATCGCGCCGCCCAGCCCCATCACGCAGGACCCAAGCACGAACGCCTGCAGCCGGAAGGCCAACACGCTCTTGCCTGCGGCCATCGTGGAATCCTCGTTCTCCCGGATCGAGCGCAACACGCGGCCCCAGGGGGCGCGTCGGGCAATTTCCAGGAGGACATAAAGCACCGCGACCACAAGAATCGTGAAGATCAGGTAGTTGAGCGTGAAGTTGCCGCCCAGCCAGCCCTCGAACGGCCGCCCGATCTCCATGCCGCGTACGCCACCGGTCAGCCAGCCTTCGGTCTTGAGGAAAAGGCGCACGATCTCGGCGATGCCGATCGAGGCGATCGCCAGGTAATCGGCGCGCAGGTTGAGCGTGATCAAGCCGACGCACAGGGCCAGGATGCCACTCACGATGATCGCCCCGGCAATGCCCACCAGAAGGGGCATCCCAAAGCCCCCCAAATGGGCGTCCGACGGCGGCGCGGTTAGGATACCGCTGGTGTAGGCCCCGACGGCGGCAAAGGCGGTGACACCGATGTTGAACAGCCCGGTGAGGCCCCATTGGATGTTCAGCCCCAGGGTCAGGATGCCGAAAATGCCGATCAGGCAGAGGGTGAACATCCCGTATTCGATGATGCCCGACATGGTTTACGCCTTCCTGCCGGCTAACAGGCCGGTCGGCTTGAAGATCAGCATGATCACCATCAAGGCGAACGCCACCGCCGGCTTGTAAGGCGGGGACAGGAACGCCGTGGAATACTCCTGCGCCAGGCCAATGATCAGGCCGCCGACGATCGCACCGTAAGGCCGGCCGATGCCGCCCAGAATCGCGGCGGCGAAGACCGGCAGCAGGAGCCGCCACCCCATCACCGGATGCAGGCGGGTATCGATCCCCAGGAACACGCCGGCCGCGGCGGCCATGCCGCCACCGATCACCCAGGTCCAGATGATCACCTTGTTGACCTCGATGCCGGTCACCTGCGCCAGATCGGCGTTGTCGGACATGGCGCGCATCGCCTTGCCGGTCTTGGTCTTCTGCAGGAAGAGGTGCAGCAGGACCACCAGCACGACCGCGCCGGCGACGATCAGCAGATGGTCTGGCTTGACGTTCACGCCCGCCAACCGCCAGGGCATCTCAATCCCCTGGCTGTAGTACTGATTGCCCGGGCCCCAGATCAGCTGCACCAGCGAGCGCAGGATCAGCGCCACGCCGACCGACGAGATCAGCAGAATCACGGGGGCCACCTTGCGCAGCCGCCGGTACAGAATCTGGTCGACCGCCACCGCAACCAGCATGGTCGCACCAACGCCGAAGAAGAACGACAACTCCGGCGGGGCGCCCAGGATGGACACGGGAACCAACGTGAAATAAGCGCCCAGCGTGATCAGGTCGCCGTGGGCAAAATGCGGGAATCGCAGGATTCCGTAGACCAGCGACAACCCGATCGCGCCCAGCGAGAAGATGCTGCCGGCAACGATGCCGTAAATCGTGAGCTGCAGAAACTCGGCCATCTGGGTGTCTCGCGCCCCCTTATCCGCCCAAGAACATCTCGGCGACCTCGCGATTGTTCAGGAGGTTCTCGCCGGTGTCGTGGTGGCGGTTGCGGCCGGTTGTCAGCACGTAGCCGCGGTGGGACATCTTCAACGCCTGCTTGGCGTTTTGTTCCACCATCAGAATGCTGACGCCCAAGCCGTTGACTTTCTTGATATTCTCGAAGATCAGATCGACGATCGCCGGGGCCAGACCGGCGGTCGGCTCATCCAGCAGGATCAGCCCGGGATCGAGCATCAGCGCCCGGCCCATGGCGACCATCTGGCGCTGCCCCCCGGACAAAGCGCCGGCGGCTTGCCGGCGCTTCTCATAGAGCGCCGGGAACAACTCGTAGACCTTCTCAAGATCCTTGGAGAAGTCGTCGTTGCGGATGAACGCGCCCATCTCCAGGTTTTCCTCGACCGTCAGGGTCGGGAAAACGTTCTTTTCCTGCGGCACGTAGCACAGGCCCTGACGCACGATCTGGTCCGGGCGCAGGTTGGCGATCTCTTTCTCGCGGTAAGTGATCCGGCCCTCGCGCACCTTCACCAGCCCGAATACCGCTTTCATCACGGTGGACTTGCCCGCACCGTTCGGGCCGATGATCGCGACGATCTCGCCCTGCTCAACGCGCATCTCGACGCCGTTGAGAATGTCCACGTCGCCGTAACCACCGCGGATCTGGTCGACCTCAAGCAGGCTCATGGCCGCGCGTCTCCCTTGGGGTATGCGCCATTACGCGTCCGCGGCGGCCGCCGCGCCGCCGCCGAAATACGCTTCGAGCACGTCCTCGTTCTTGCGGATCTCGTCCATCGTGCCCTGGGTCAGAACGGTTCCCTGAGCCATGACGATCACCGGATCGCAAAGCTCTGCAATCAAGTCCATGTCGTGCTCGATGATGCAGAAGGTATAGCCATGCTCCCGGTTCAGGCGGCGGATCACCTCGGTGATCTTGCCCATCAGCGTTCGGTTCACGCCCGCGCCCGGCTCGTCCAGCAGCACCACCTTGGCCGGCGTCATCATCGTCCGGCCGATCTCCAACAGCTTCTTCTGACCGCCGGACAGGTTACCCGCCAGCTCATTGCGCACATGGGTCAGCTCGAGCGTCTGCAACACCTCCTCGGCGCGCGCACGGGTGCGCTGCTCATCGGCGCGCACGCGTCCTGGACGGAACCAAGCGTTGAGCAGGCTCTCGCCCGACTGGTCGCTTGGCACCAGCATCAGGTTTTCGAGCGCGGTCATACGCGCAAGCTCGCTCGGCACCTGGAAGGTGCGCACCATGCCGAGCTCGAAGCGCTTGTGCGGAGGCAGCTTGGTGATGTCCCGCCCGTCCAACAGAATCTGTCCGGAAGACGGGGGGATGAAGCCAGCGAGGATATTGAACAGCGTCGACTTACCCGCGCCGTTGGGGCCGATCATCCCGGTGATCGATCCAGAACCGACCTCCAGTGAGCAGTTGTCGACGGCGACAAGCCCGCCGAAGGTCTTGGTGACGTTGCGAACTTCGATCATCGGCCCCCTCTCGATCGTCATCGATCGCCGGATCGCGCTTACGGTGCATGTGCGCCTGGTGCGCATCTACGTCGGTTAGCATGGACCGCCCTGCTTCGGCCCGATGACCGCAGCCTGCAGCTATACCCCGCTCGGCACACCGCGACTCCGGCCGGCGCGCGGTATAGACGAGCAACCGGTCGGGAGCAAGGGCATGAACATCGACACATATGTCGCGGCCCGGAGCTGACCAGGGGCATGCAAAGAGTCAGGGCCGGCCCGTTCTGCCACGTTGTCTGGGCGCAGGCCGTTTATTGAACGGAAATTTCCGAGGCTTCGGAGGCTACGTTAGACCGAACGCCGCACGGCTGGGTTTTTTCGCCTTGGCAAGTACGTAGTCCAGTTTGCGCGCCGCTGTCTCCCGCAGCTTGTCTTTGCCGCTTGCCGCGTCGCCGACGATCGCGACCTCGGTCAAGGTCGCGGGATCCATGGCGGTGACCCGCACATAGCGCCCCTGGGGGATGAACTCGTAGATGATCTCGCGCATGCGTCCCACCGCTCGGTGCCCACTCGACCGGAGCGACGCTACGCTGCATTGGGTTAAGGAAATCCCAATGCCCTACGCCACCGCGACCAACCAAGCAATGGCGAGCCCTCCAAGAGCGACCAAAGCGCAGCCGCTTTGCACCCACCTATTCGTACAAAGACGTTCCGGCAGATACGCCGCCCCCAATCCAAGAGCGATGCCGGCGAGGAAGCCGGCCACGTGACCGCCCACGTCCGTGCGCTCACCGCCCACACCCAGGAAGGCGACCAGCATGATCCCAGCCGCGACCGGCGACCAGCGGCGCAAGCCCTGGCGCCAGCGCAGTTCGCGCGCGCTCTGCGCCGCCCCGGCAAGGAACCCCAACCCGCCGAATACGGCCGTGGACGCGCCGATGGCGACATGCCCGGGGTCTTGGAACAGTGCGTTCAGCAGATTACCCAGCGTCCCCGCCAGCACCAGCGCGAGCCAGGCGAGCCCGGTGCCGAACTGCCGGCCCACCAGCAGGCCGCAGACGCTGCCGAACACCAGATTGGACAGCAGATGCCCCAGGTTGGCGTGCAGCGTGAGCCCGGTTGCCGCGCGCCAGACCGCGCCGTTCAGAATCGCGCCGGCGTCGACCGCCCCCAACTGCGTCCAATCCAGACCGAACGGCTGACGGTTCTGCGCACCGAACCCAGCGAGCAGCACCAGGACGTAGCCGATCACGCCCAACAGCGGCGGGCTCGGCAGCACGCGCGCGCCCGCCGCGTCGACCTCGGCGCGCGGCCCGGTCAGCAACCCCAGGCGCTGTGCGGTGGTCACCAATGGCGCGCGGCGGTTTTCCTCGCGGTAGCTGTCCAGCTCCCATTCGGCCCGCAGCGCGTCATCGGCCTCAACGAACAGGGCAACGCCGCCCTCATCCTCCTGCAGCTGACAGGCAATGCCGACAGCGACCAGAACCAGGGCCTGCTGGCGCGCCTCTGCCCGGTTCCGGCACCGGCTGACTTCCACGCGCTCGCTCATCGTCGCCCTACTTGCCCCACCCTGCTGCGCGTTCTCACGCGCTCGGCTATCGCATGAACGTGGCACAGCACGCTAGCGTCGGCTGAACGGGCTGCAATGAGCTCCCCTTCGTACGGCAATAAAGGCCCTCAACCATGAACCTCGGCTTTGTGACCCTGCTTCTGGTCTGCCAACTGGTCGGCGAGACATTGACGCGTCTGCTGGCGCTCGAACTGCCGGGTCCGGTGATCGGCATGATCATCCTGTTTGTCGGACTCATCATCCGCGGCCACGTCCCGGACGGCCTGCGCGCCACGGCGAGTGGCTTTCTCAACAACCTGTCGCTTCTGTTCGTGCCGGCCGGGGTTGGGGTGGTCACCCACCTTTCGCTGGTCGCCGACGAATGGCTGGCCATCACCAGCGCGCTCGCCGTCTCGGCTGTGGTGACGATCGCGGTCACCGCGCTCGTCATGGTTTGGCTCTCGCGCTTGACCGGCAACACACCGGGACCTGAGGCGCAGAAGGAGGACTAGCCCCATGGATACAGTCGTCGACGGTGACCTTTACCGAATCTGGGTCTATCTGGCCGAGCAACCGCTGCTCGCCCTGACGGTGACGCTGCTCGCCTATCAAGCCGGCCAATGGGTCTATCAGCGCACCAACCTGCACCCGCTTGCCAACCCGGTGCTCTGGGCTGTCATCATCCTGGTCGGACTGCTCAAGCTGACCGGTGTCAGCTACCAACGCTACTTCGAGGGGGCGCAGTTTGTGCACTTCCTCCTGGGCCCGGCTACGGTCGCCCTCGCCGTCCCGCTTTACAACAATCTCAGGGAGATGCGCCGTGCGGCCCTACCGATGGGCGTGGCCCTCGTGGTCGGCTCCCTGACCGCTTCCGCCACCGCCGTCGGCACGGCCTGGCTGTTCGGGGCCAGCAAAGACACGCTGGCGTCGCTTGCGCCGAAATCGGTGACCACGCCAATCGCCATGGGGATCGCCGATGAGATCGGCGGGCTGCCATCGCTGACGGCCGTCCTGGTGATTCTAACGGGAATTATTGGGGCGGTGCTCGTCACCTATACGCTGGATGCGCTGCGCATCCGCGACTGGCGGGCGCGCGGCTTCGCCACCGGGCTGACCGCGCACGGCATCGGAACCGCCCGCGCGCTTCAAATGAACGACGCCGCGGGCGCGTTCTCCAGCCTTGCCATGGGTCTGAATGGACTCGCGACCGCGATCCTTCTGCCGCTGGTCATCCGCCTGCTCTTTTAGCCGAGACAGGCGGTTAGACGGTTTTGTTTAGGCGGCCGACGTGTAGCTTGGACGCACGCCCAGGCGCGCCGCGGCCCAGAATCCCTCAAGGCGACGGAGCGTATCATTGGTGTCGGCAAGGCCTTCGCCTTCCAGACCGTTGGCAGTCAGATCCCCGGCATGCGCTTCGAACAGCGCATCCAACTGTCGGCAAACCTGCAGGCCCTTTTCGGAGCAACGCAAGTGCGTCGCACGCTTGTCGTGTGGCGAACGCTCCTGCTTCAGATAGTCGTGTTCGACCATCTTCTTGACGTTGTAGGAAACGTTTGACCCAAGGTAGTAGCCGCGCTGAGTCAACTCCCCCACCGTCAGCTCGGACTCGCCAAGGTTGAACAGGATCATCGCCTGAACCGCGTTCAGGTCGCGCACGCCCTGACGGTCCAGCTCGTTCTTCACGACGTCCATGCACTGACGGTGCAAACGTTCGATCAGCGCAATAGTCTCCAGGTACGAAGCCTTCACCGGGCTGTCCCTCTTTCCTGCGGGGGCTCTTGAACGCGGCTCGTGAGCGCCGTGCCCGCCAGGCGCACGTCCGTACGTCCTGTTCTAACCCAATGGCCTTAACGGTAAGTTACCCGCAAATTTGGGACGAAGCAGAGCCGCGTTCGGATCATCTGCCTCGAGGTACTGCCCTCCGGCTCAGCTCTCCGGCGCCTCCCCACGCAGCAGACGATAGATCGCCGAATAGTCCTTGCCGCCCCAACCGGCATTGACCAGCGCGGCATAGAGCGCCTGCGCGTTCGATCCCATCGGCGTCGACACGCTGGCACGCATCGCCGCGTCCTGCGCCAGCTTCAAGTCCTTCCACATCATCTCGGCAGAAAAGCCGGGCGCGTAGTCGCGATTCGATGCGGCTGTCTCGACCAAGCCCGGCACCGGATTGTGGTTCAGCATCGCCCAGCAGGACCCGGAGGCTTGGCTGGAAATCTCGAAGAGCTTTTGCGGATCGAGCCCCTGGCGTTCGGCCAGCGTAAAAGCCTCGGAAATCGCTAGCATCGAAATGCCCAGGATCATGTTGTTGCAGGCCTTGGCCACCTGACCGTTGCCGGCCGGCCCGGCATGGATGGCAGCCTTCCCCATGATGTCGAACAACGCCTTGGCGCACTCGAAGGCGTCTTCCGCCCCGCCGACCATGAAGGTCAGTTGGCCCGCCTGCGCGCCCGCCACGCCGCCGGAGACCGGTGCGTCCAAAAGCGCATAGCCGCGTTCCTGCGCAGCCGTATGCACTGCGCGGGCGCTATCGACGTCGATCGTGGAGCAGTCGATCAACAGGCACTGCGCGGGCGCGTGTTCGAGAACCCCGCCAGGGCCGCTATAGACCTCGCGCACCTGCGGGCCGGCCGGCAACATGCTGATCACCGTCTGCGCGCCTTGCACCGCCTCGGCGATCGTCTGGGTGCGCCGAACGCCGTTCGCCTCCGCCTGCTGCTGGGCCGCCTCGCTGGGATCGAACCCGGCGACCTGATGCCCGGCCTTCGCCAGGTTCGCCGCCATCGGTCCGCCCATGTTGCCCAGCCCGATGAACCCGATCGCGCCCATGACTTACCTCCCGATCCGCTAGGTTATTCACTTTTCGTACCCCGAACACCAAGCTGGAAATGGCTGACAAAGCCCTGTTTTTATTGCTCTCTTTACTTCTGCAGGCTTGCTGTTCTGCAGGGTTCGGCTGCGTTGCCGCGCGGGCTTCCGCTTACGGCTCGAAGACGAGATCGTGTTCGCTCAGTGAATGGAAAGCGCGCTCAATTACCTCGTCATCGACTTGTTCGATCGTCGCCGGCTGCCACTGCGGAGCATGGTCCTTGTCGACCAGAACGGCCCGAATGCCTTCATAGTAGTCGTGGCCCCCCATACACGCCTGGCTCAGGCGGTATTCCATGGTCATGCAAGAATCGAAGTCGAGGTGCCGCCCGCGCTGTAGGGCCGCGAAGGTGAGCTTCACCGAGGTCGGGGAGCGCTTGGACAGCGTCTCCAGCGTGTCATTCGCCCAAGCGCTGCCTTCGGCCTCGAGGGCGCGCAGAACGAGCTCAAGGCTGGGCTGGCCGAAACAGCGATCGATCGCCGCGCGATGGTCCTGCAGTGGCGCGGGCCCCGGGTCCTGGGTGAACGCGCCCAGCACCCGATCCACGGCAGCATGGGCATCACCCGACAGGTCCGCTTCCGCGAGCGCCTGGGCAAGATCGACCTCCGCCTCGCTCGGGACGTAGTGCGTCGCCAAGCCGGCGTAGACGGCATCCGCCGCCTTCAGCCGCGCGCCAGTTAGCGCAAGGTACATGCCGACCGCCCCGGGCAAACGTGGCAGGACCCAGGTCGCCCCCACGTCGGGGAAGAATCCGATGCCCGTCTCCGGCATTGCCGCGAGGGTACGATCGCCGGCGACCCGGTGACTGCCGTGCATGCTAAGCCCGAGGCCACCGCCCATGGTGATCCCGTCGATCCAGGCGACATAGGGTTTGGAGAACTGATGAATCAAACGGTTCAGGCTGTATTCCGCCCAGAAAAACCGGCGGGTCAGCGCACCGTCCCCCTCGCCACGCTGCAAGGCTTTGCCATCTTCCCAGACAGCGCGCACGTCGCCGCCGGCACAAAAAGCCTTCTCGCCCTGCCCGCGGATCAGCACGGCCTGCACCCCTGTGTCCGTGCCCCAGGCCCGCAGCTGCGGATCGAACGTTTCGACCATCCCAAGCGTGAGGGCATTGAGCGCCTTCGGCCGGGCCAGTTTGACCTCGCCAAGCGCGCCGCGGCGCGCGAATGCGATTTCCTCGGTGCCGCCAATCGGCTCGGGCTGCACGCCTGTCGTCTGCTCACTCACCCCTGGCTCTCCCCTTATTTTGTATCGGGCAGTCCAGGGATGCCCCGCCACGCGCCCGATGACAAGGGCGTGCCGGTCACCCCCTTCGTCTCTGCCCCCAACGCCCAGAGCCGTCAGATCTTACAGGTCGCGAGTCCGCGCTTCTGCAGGTACTGCTGGTGATACTCCTCGGCCGGCCAGAAGATCTGGGCAGGCTGGATTTCGGTCTGGACGGTTGCACGCCGGCGTCGGCGCTGCTCCTCAAGGGACCGCTCGGCGGTCTCGCGCTGCTCGGCGTCGTGGACGAAGATCGCCGAGCGGTACTGCGTGCCGACATCCGGACCCTGGCGGTTCTTCTGGGTAGGGTCATGGCACTCCCAGAAGATGTCGAGCAGCTGCTCGTAGCTGATCTTCGCGGGATCGTAGGTCACCTCGATCGCCTCGGCATGGCCGGTGCGCCCGGTACAGACCTGTTCATAGCTTGGGTTCTCGGTGTCCCCGCCGGTATAGCCAACGCGCGTCTCGATCACGCCGTCGGTGTCGCGGAAAATCACCTCGGGCTGCCAAAAACAGCCGGCGGCAAAGGTCGCGGTCGCCATGGTTCGTCGCTCCCTCATCTGTGGTGCGCCCAGGGATTTTGCGCACATGAACGCTTGCCTTGTCCGCGACTATCTAGCAGGGCTATAGGCCGGGTCCAGCGCAGAGCTGGAAGGGCCGCTCAGACGTCACTCGCAGGATGGCGAACGCACGCCTGAATTAGGGCTTGCAAACGTCAAGATCGGTCCCGAAAAAGTCACTTCACCGAATCGCGTCACGACCACTAGCGTGCGCGTGTTAACTCTATTTTAAGCTTAAGCCCGCGGGAGCGGCGATTCCCTTGCATGAAACCGACACCCGGACCGCCGCTGGCGGCTCGGCACCGGCGAAGCTTCGCGGCGGGACGTTTACGCTGATGGTGCTCGACGTCCCCGATCCGGCGCGCGCCGATCCGCTGTCCGGGGTCGAAGCGAAGCTCCGTCAGGCGCCCAGCTTCTTCGAAGACGCCCCGCTCGTACTCGACCTGCAAGCGGTGCCGGATACCGAGCAGTTCGACTTGGCCGACACGGTAGAGCGGCTACGCACGCTGGGTTTCGTCCCGGTGGGCGTGCAGAACGCCGGGGACGGCCACGCGGCAACCGCGCTTAGCCTGGGCCTATGCCCCTTCCCTGCCTGGCGCTCCGGGCGACAGCGGCCGAACCGGGACCCGGGCCCCAAGCCGGCAACCGAGCCCAAGCGCCCGGAGCGGGAAAATCCGCCACCGCCGCCGGCCAAACCCGCCAAGCTGCTGAGCCAGCCGGTCCGCTCCGGTAAGCGCGTCTATGCGCGCGGCGGCGATCTGGTCGCGGTGGCGCCGATCAGCGCGGGCGCTGAACTGATCGCCGACGGGCACATTCACGTCTACGGCGCGCTGCGCGGGCGCGCGCTGGCCGGCGTGGGCGGCGACGAGAGCGCCCGGATCTTCTGCCAGAAACTGGACGCGGAGCTGGTGTCGATCGCAGGCGCCTACCGGGTGCGCGAGGACATCGACGAATCGCTGATCGGCCAGCCGGTGCAGATTTACCTACAGGGCGAGGATCTGATCATCGATCCGATCAGCGAGCCGACGACGACAACCCGCCGGCGCTAGCAGCGACTTCGACGCACGAAGGCCTGGCGCAAGGCAACAGCGAGGAGGGGCAGTCCCTTGAGCAAGATCATCGTCATGACCTCCGGGAAGGGCGGCGTCGGCAAGACCACTTCGGCCGCCGCCTTCGCCGCGGGCCTGGCGCAACGCGGCTACAAGACGGTCGTCGTCGATTTCGACGTCGGCCTGCGCAACCTCGACTTGGTGATGGGGTGCGAGCGCCGGGTGGTGTTCGACTTTATCAACGTCATCCACGGCGAGGCAAAACTCAGCCAGGCGCTGGTGAAGGACAAGCGGGTCGACAACCTCTATATCCTTCCCACCTCCCAGACCCGCGACAAGGACGCCCTGAATACCAAGGGCATCGGCGAAGCGCTGGAACGGCTGCGTGAGCAGTTCGACTACGTCGTCTGCGACAGCCCCGCCGGGATCGAGCACGGTGCCGTGATGGCGCTGTACTACGCCGACGAGGCGATCGTGGTCACCAACCCCGAGGTCTCCAGCGTACGCGACAGCGACCGCATCCTGGGCGTGCTGCAATCGAAATCGAAGCGGGCCGAGGAAGGCGCGGATCCGGTCAAGGAGCATCTGCTGCTAACCCGCTACGATCTCGACCGGGTCGAGCGCGGCGAGATGCTGGCGATCGACGACGTGCTGGAGATTCTGTCGATCCCGCTGTTGGGCGTGATCCCCGAGGATCAGGCGGTGCTGCGCGCCTCCAACCTGGGCCAACCGGTGACCCTGGACAACGAAAGCCAGCCCGGCCAGGCCTATGGCGACGCCGTCGGCCGTTTCCTCGGCGAAGACCTGCCGCACCGCTTCATCAAGCGCGAGAAGAAGGGCTTGTTCGGTCGGATGTTCCGGAGGACGGCATGAAGCTCCTGGACCTGTTCCGGAAACAACCCGCCTCCGCCCCGGCGGCGCGCGAGCGCCTGCAGATTCTGCTGGCCCACGAACGCGCGGGCCGCGAGGGCGGCGCGGACTTCCTGCCGCAACTGCAGCGCGAGCTGCTGCAGGTGGTGAAGAAGTACGTCCAGATTGACGACGACAAGGTTCAGGTTCAACTGGACCGCGAGGGCGACGTCGCCACGCTGGAGGTCAACGTCGAGCTGCCCGAAGAGATGCCCGACGAACAGAAGCGTAGCGCGTAAGGCAGCGCGCCACGGCCGTTTCTCGGCAAGTTCGGAACCGGCAGCCTAAGATGGAATGGAAGGCGAGTCAGGCGTCTAGAGCTTGAACTTCACGTCTCCGCCAAGAGTTTGCGGGCGATGATCAGGCGCATGATCTCGTTCGTGCCTTCCAGGATCTGATGGACACGCACGTCGCGCAGGTAGCGTTCGATCGGGTAGTCCATCAGATAGCCATAGCCACCGAATAGCTGCAGCGCTTGGTTGCAGACTTCGAAACCGACGTCGGTGGCGTAGCGCTTGGCCATTGCGCACTGGCGCGTCGCCTGCAGGTCGGCCTGATCCAACGTCCAGGCCGCCTTGTGCACCAGCAGACGTGCCGCTTCGAGTTCCGTCTGCATGTCCGCGAGCTTGAATTGCAGCGCTTGGAAGTCCGCCAGCGGCCGGCCGAACTGATTGCGGTCGCGCAGGTGCGCCAAGGTAGCTTCCAGACACGCCCGCGCAGGGCCGAGCGAGCAGGCCGCGATGTTGACCCGGCCGCCGTCGAGCCCAGCCATCGCGATGCGGAAGCCCTGTCCCTCCGCGCCCAGCCGATTTTCGGTCGGCACGAACGCCGCATCCAGCATCACCTGGGCCGTCGGTTGGCTGTGCCAGCCGAGTTTGCGCTCCTGTGCCCCGAACGACAGGCCGGGCGTATCGGCCGGCACTAGGAAGGCGCTGATCCCGCCCGCGCCCGCCTCCCCGCTGCGCGCCATCACGAGATAAAGGTCGCTGCGGCCGCCGCCTGAGATAAAAGCCTTGGTTCCAGTCAGTTGGTAGCCACCGTCAACGGCACGCGCCTTGGTCGCAAGCGACGCGGCATCGGACCCCGCGCCGGGCTCGGTCAAGCAGTAAGAGGCGAAGGCGTTCATCGTCGTCAGATCCGGCAGGAAGCGCTGGCGCTGCTCTGCGCTACCGAAGGCGTCGATCATCCAGGCGACCATGTTGTGGATCGAGAGATAAGCCGCCGTTGACGGACAGGCCGCCGAAAGTTCCTCGAACACGATCGCCGCATCCAGCCGGCCAAGCGCGGAGCCGCCGACATCCTCGCGCACGTAGAGCGCCGCAAAGCCCAACTGAGCGGCCGCGCGCAACGTTTCTTCCGGAAAGGTGTGCTGCACGTCCCAGTCGGCGGCATAAGGCGCCATCCGCTCGCGCGCGAACTGCGCCGCCGCATCGCGAAAGGCGCGCTGGTCGTCGGTGAGGGCGAAATCCATGGTCTTCCCCTCGGCACTGAGTTCGGATCGACGAGATAGACGATACCGTCGCGGGCCATGCGACGAAAACAGGGCATTCTTTGCCACGCCCCCTGGTTTGCAAAGGTTCCCATTTGCGTGTGTCGATTTACACCGCCGTGCGGGCGCGCTTACAACTGGTCGCCCGTGCAACGATGGGCCTTTACGTAGCCGCCCAAGAACGACCGCCTGATGGGAGAGGCATCTGTTCATGACCGAGTCCAGCAAACATCCCGAAACGATCTGCCTGCACGCCGGCTATCGCGCCGATCCGGCGACCGGGTCGGTCGCGCCGCCGATCTACCAGACGACCAGCTACCAGTTCCGGGATACGGAGCACGCCCGGGCGCTGTTCGGGCTGGAAGAACTCGGCAACATCTATACCCGGATCATGAACCCGACGCTGGATATCCTGGAGCAGCGGGTCGCCGCGCTCGAGGGCGGGGCCGCGGCGCTCGCGGTATCCAGCGGTCAGGCGGCGTCCGCGATGGCGGTGCAGAACATCGCCCAGGCGGGCGACAACATCGTCTCCTCGACCGACCTCTACGGCGGCACCTACGTGCTGTTCAACAACACCCTTCGGCAGATGGGCATTGAGGTCCGCTTCGTGGATCCGGCCGATCCCGAGGAGTTCCGCCGGCAATCCGACGAGCGCACGCGCGCCTGGTACGCCGAGACGCTGCCCAACCCGCGCCTGCAGGTCTTCCCGATCGAGGAGGTCGCCCGGATCGGCCGCGAGGAAGGCATTCCGCTGATCGTCGACAACACGGCCGCGCCGGTGATCTGCCAGCCGCTGCAGCACGGCGCGGCGATCGTGGTCTACTCGGCGACCAAATACTTGGGGGGCCACGGCACCTCGGTCGGCGGAATGATCGTCGACGGCGGCACCTTCCCCTGGGACAAGCACGCCGAGCGCTTCCCGCTGCTGAACCAACCGGACTCGAGCTACCACGGGGCGGTCTGGACCGAAGCCGCGAAGCCGCTCGGCCCGATTGCCTATGCGCTCAAGGCCCGGGTGACGCTGCTGCGCGACCTCGGCTGCGCGATGAGCCCGTTCAACGCCTTCCTGTTCCTACAGGGCATGGAAACGCTGCCGCTGCGCATGCGCGAGCACTGTCGCAACGGCCAGGCGGTCGCGGATTTCCTGGAAAAGCACCCGCAGGTCACCCGTGTGATCTACCCGACCAAGCAGGATGAAACCTACTACGGCCGGGCAAAAACGCACCTGAAGGGCGGCTTCGGTTCGCTGTGCGGCTTCGAACTGGAGGGCGGCGCCGCGGCCGGACGCAAGTTCATCGACAGTCTGCAACTGTTCTACCACGTCGCCAACATCGGCGACGCGCGTTCGCTCGCCATTCACCCGGCGACCACGACGCACAGCCAGTTGACCGAAGCAGAGCAGGAGGCCTCCGGCGTCTCGCCTGGCTACGTCCGCCTGTCGATCGGCCTGGAGCATATCGACGACATCCTGGCCGACCTCGACCAGGCTCTGAAGGCAGCGCATAGCTAAAAATGCAGCATCCCCTCTCCTCCTACATCAAGGAGAGGGGATGAATTTCCCGGAAATTCTGGTACTTACCCGCTGGCGTGGGCCGCGTCGTCGATAATCAGCTGGACGCGTTCGCGCGCGCCCCACTGGTCGACGCGCAGCTTGCCGCCGATGTGCAGGCGCACGCCGCGGTCATCGAGCAGCGCACGCCCAAGATCGGTGTCGCGCGCCCGGAAGGCGATTGCCTTCAAACGCTGGCCGTCGGCCCCCTCCAGGTAGCAGCGCACATGGTTCTCGCCGACCACCTGGGCGCCGTGGATGCGAACATTCGGCACGGCGAAGCGCGGCTCGGCATTCCCCGTACCGTAGGGACCGAGCTTGTCGAGTTGGCGCAGCAGGTCGAGCGTCGCCCCACCAGGCTGTACCGCACCGTCAAAGCCGAGCGCGGGGACGTAGCCGGAAGCAGCCAGCGCACGCCCCAACCGCTCCTCCAAAAAGGCGCGCGCCTCGTTCAACTTACCGGCCTCGACCGTCAGGCCGGCAGCCATCGGGTGCCCGCCGCCGGCGGACAGATAGCCGGCCTGTCGCGCGGCGATCACCGAGCCGCCTAGATCAACGCCGCGTACCGAGCGGCCTGACCCCTTGCCCTGCCCCTGATCGTCGAGCGCAATCACCAGCGACGGCCGGTCGTAGGCTTCCATCAAACGGCTGGCGACGATGCCGATCACGCCCGGGTGCCAGCCGTGGCCCGCGGCAACCACCAGCCCGTCGGCAGGCGGTGTCGCCGCCACCTGCTGGCGGGCTTCCTCCAGCACCTGCTGTTCCAGCTCGCGCCGGTCCCGGTTCAATTGCTCCAGTTGGTCCGCGAGTTCCTTGGCCCGGCCAGGCATATCGGTCGACAGCAGTTCCGCGCCCAGGTCGGCCCGGCCGATCCGGCCGCCGGCATTGACCCGGGGCCCCAGCACGAAACCAAGGTGGAACGGCCCCGGGGTCTCTTCCAGCCGGGCGACGTCGGCAAGCGCGGCGAGCCCGACGTTGCGGCGTTGCTGCAGAACTTTCAAACCACTGGTGACAAGCGCCCGGTTCACGCCGGTCAACGGGACAACGTCACACACCGTGCCCAGCGCAACCAGGTCCAGCCAGCGGCGCAGGTCGGGCTCCCGAACCGCTTCCCCATAGTAGCCGCGCGCGCGCAGCGTGCGATTGACCGCGACCGTCAGCATGAAGGTCACGCCGACTGCCGCGAGCTGACCACAGCCGCTTTCATCGTCCAGCCGGTTGGGATTAACCAGCGCGTAGCAGGCCGGCAACTGCGGCTCGGCGGTGTGGTGGTCGACCACCACCACCTCCTGGCCTTCCTGCGCCGCATGATCGAGCGCACTGTAGGAGGTAGTGCCGCAATCCAGCGTGACGACAAGCTGATAGCCCTCGCCCGCCAGGGTATCGAAGGCCCCCGGATTGGGCCCATAGCCCTCTTCGATCCGGTCGGGGATGTAGATCCGGCAGTCGTGGCCAAGCGCCTGCAGGAAACGGCGCAGCAACGCGGCGGAGGTCGCGCCGTCGACGTCGTAGTCCGCCAGCACCGCGATCGGCTCGCCATCCTGCACCGCATCCGCGATGCGCTCGGCCGCCGGGCGCATATCCTGAAACCGATCAGGATTGGGCAGGTCGGTCTTGAGGGAGGGGTTGAGGTAGCCCTCCGCCGCTTCGAGCGTCACGCCGCGCCCGGCCATCACGCGGCCGACGACCTCCGGCAGGTTCAAACGCTGGGCTAACAGGCGTGCCAAGCGATCCTCGCTCAGGCGCGCTTCCCAGCGTTTGCCCGACAGCGAGCGTTCGACGCCGAGGAAACCGGGCCGGCCGGCCTCGGTCTCAGCAGCGGCGGACGAACTTGGCGCCATCTCCCCTCCCCTGAAGACTCAAACGGGTCCGCGTACTAGCTCGCGTCGCCGGTCCAGGTCTTACGCTGGAAGTTATGGTCTGCGGTGATCAAGCGAACCGTGCCGGTCGATGAGCGCATCACCATCGAGTGGGTCTGCGCCCCCTTGTATCGCCGGCGCACCCCCTGAAGCATCGTGCCGTCGGTCACGCCGGTCGCGGCGAACATGACGTCACCGCCGGCCAGATCGTGAAGCGCGTACTTGCGGTCGAAGTCGGTGATGCCCCAGCGCTGGGCCCGTGCACGCTCGTCGTCGTTGCGGAACACCAGCCGGCCCTGCATCTGACCACCGATGCAACGCAAGGCAGCGGCAGCAAGCACACCCTCCGGCGCGCCGCCGACACCCATGTACATGTCCACACCGGCATTGTAGTTGGTCGTGGCAATCACGCCGGAAACATCGCCGTCGTTGATCAGCATGATCCGGGCACCGGCTTCGCGGACCTTGGCGATGATCTCCTGGTGGCGCGGCCGGTCGAGGATGCAGACAACGAGGTCCTCGACCTCGACCCCCTTGGCCTTGGCGAGGGCGTTCAGGTTGTCCCTCGGTTCGGCGTCAAGGTCGACGATCCCCTCGGGATAGTTCCCGCCGACCGCGATCTTGTTCATGTACACGTCGGGCGCGTTCAGGAAGCCGCCGTGCTCAGCCATCGCGATCACCGCCAACGCGTTGGCACTGCCCTTGGCGGTGATCGTGGTGCCCTCCAGCGGGTCGAGCGCGATATCGGTGTTCGGACCGCCGGCGCCGACTTCCTCGCCGATGTAAAGCATCGGGGCCTCATCGCGCTCGCCCTCGCCGATCACGACCCGACCGCTGATCGCCAGACCGTTCAAGGCTTCGCGCATGGCGTTCACCGCGGCCTGATCAGCCGCCTTTTCGTCGCCGCGGCCCATCAGCCGCGAGGCGGACAGCGCAGTCAATTCGGTGACGCGAACCGCTTCCAGCGCGAGGTTACGGTCGAGCGTGGCGTTCGCCATGAGGTGGTGCTCCCCTACAAATAAGGCGTGAGCCGCGAAGGCCGGCGACCGACCTGCCCCACGTATCGGGGCAACGGTTTATGGCCGAACTCCGCAGCGTAGAACGTTGACATGCGTCCCGTTGATGCCCTTGGTGCCGGATTATTCCATATCCGGCAAGCGGCCTAAAATGCCTCGATCCGGATCACCCGCGGCGGCTCAAGAACCGCCTCCAGCGTTTCGATCTGGGCAAGCGCACCGCGCATGGCCGCTTCGTTCGTTTCATGGGTGGTGATCACCACCGGCACGGCCTCACCACCCGGGCCACGGCCACGCTGCACCAGCGTCTCCACGGAGATTTGGTGATCGCGCAGAGCCGCCGCGACGCCCGCGATCACCCCTGGACGGTCCAGGCACATCAGACGCAGGTAGTAGCCGCCCTCATGCTCATCCATCGGACACGGCACGGCCGCGTCCAGCTTGCTCGCCGGGACGGCGAAGGTGGGCAGACGGATACCCCGCGCGATGTCGATCAGGTCGGCGACCACGGCGGATGCCGTCGGCCCCGCGCCCGCGCCGGCACCTTCGCTCAGGATCGAGCCGACGAAATCGCCCTCGGCGACGACGGCGTTGTTCACGCCCTCGACATTGGCGATCGGAACGTCGCGCTTGACCATCACCGGGTGCACCCGCTGGGAGATCTTGCCATCCACCCGCCGGGCGATGCCGAGCAGCTTGATCCGGTAGCCAAGTTCCTCGGCAAACGCGATGTCGACCGAGGTCACCTCGCGGATGCCCTCGACGTGCAAATGCGCGTAATCGACCTGTGCGTTGAACGCGAGCGCCGACAGGATCGCCAGCTTGTGCGCGGCATCGTACCCATCGACATCGAAACTGGGATCGGCCTCGGCATAGCCGAGCTTCTGCGCTTCCTGCAGCACCTCCGAGAATTCCCGGCCGGTGTCGCGCATCTGGCTCAGGATAAAGTTGGAGGTTCCGTTCATGATGCCGTAGACGGCAGAGATCGCGTTGGCGGCCAATCCCTCGCGCAACGTCTTGATCACCGGGATACCGCCGCACACCGCAGCTTCGTACGACAGCACCGCCCCAGCCTCCTCGGCGCGGTGGGCCAACTCGGTGCCATGATGGGCGATCATCGCCTTATTCGCGGTGATCACGTGCTTGCCGTTGGCGAGTGCTGTCTCCGTGACCTCCTTCGCGACACCGTCGGCCCCGCCGATCAGTTCGATCACCACATCGATTTCCGGATCGCCAGCCAACGCGACCGGATCGTCGAACCAACGCACAGCCTCCAGATTGAGGCCCCGATCCTTGCGCCGGTCGCGCGCGGACACCGCCGTCACCAGCACCGGCCGGCCGCACCGCTGTGCGATCAGCTCATAGTGCGTGTTCAGCAGATGCAGCGTGCCGGCCCCGACCGTACCCAGGCCGGCGATGCCGATGCGCAGCGTTTCGCTCACAGCGCCACCTCACGTCGTTCACTCGGAAGTTCTTCGGGATCGACCTTCCGCAGGAAGGCCTTGATGTTGCGGATCGCTTGCCGGGTGCGGTGCTCGTTCTCGACCAGGCCAAGGCGCACGTAGCCCTCACCGTATTCGCCGAACCCAACCCCGGGGCTGACCGCGACCTGCGCCTTCTCAAGCAGTAGCTTGGAGAAGTCAAGCGAGCCGAGGTGACGGAACGCCGCGGGGATCGGCGCCCAGGCAAACATGCTGGCTTCCGGACTGGGCACTTCCCACCCGGCCTGCTGGAGTCCACGGATCAGTACATCGCGTCGACTGCGGTACCGCGCGCGCATCTCATCGACGCAGTCCTGCGGACCGTTCAGCGCGGCCGTCGCGGCGACCTGGATCGGCGTGAAGGCACCGTAGTCGACGTAACTCTTCACCCGCGCCAGCGCACCGACCAACTTCGGGTTGCCGGCGCAAAAACCGATACGCCATCCCGGCATCGAATAGGTCTTGGACAGCGAGGAGAATTCGACAGCGACATCCTTCGCGCCCGGAACCTGCAGGATCGAAGGCGGCGGCGGGCAGTCGAAATAGAGCTCCGAATAGGCGATGTCGGAGATCGCGTAGATGCCGTGATGCCGACAGAAGTCCACCAACTCTTCATAGAAGTCTAAATCGACCGTCCGCGTGGTCGGGTTCGCCGGAAAGTTCACCACCACGGCCAGCGGCTTAGGTACGGAGTGACGGACGCCGCGCTCCAGCTGGCGCATGAATTCGCGCCGGAAATCCCCCTCACTGTCGTCGAACCCGGCCATCGGCAGGTGGCGCAGAGCCGCGCCGGCGATGATGAAGCCGAACGCATGAATCGGATAGCTCGGGTTCGGAACCAGCAGCACGTCGCCGGGGCTGGTGATCGCCTGGGCGAGGTTCGCCAGCCCCTCCTTGGACCCCAGCGTGACGATCGCCTCGCGCTCGGGATCAAGCTCCACGCCGAACCGACGTTCGTAGTAGCCGGCAAGCGCGCGACGCAGCCCCGGAATGCCCCGCGAGTTCGAATAGCGATGGACCCCAGGCTTCTGCACGGCCTCCGTCATCTTGTCGACCACGTGCTGGGGCGGCGGCTGGTCGGGGTTGCCCATGCCGAAGTCCACCACGTCGTCCCCGCGCTGGCGGGCGCTCGCCTTCAGTTGGTTGACCTCGGAGAAAACGTAAGGCGGCAAGCGTTTGATTTTGTGAAATTCATCCATGGCTACGTATCGCGGCTCAGCAGCTTGGGGGAACGTCGCTCGGGGCATTAACTCAAGCGGGGCTACGACGCATTAGCCCTGCAGGAAGATCTCCGCCCGGCGGTTGCCCGCTTCTCCGGTCGGCATGAACTCGTGGTAGACGGGCTCGCTGTCGCCGCGGGCCTCCAGTTGAATATCGTCGCGCCGCACGCCCATCGATACCAACTCGTCCACGACAACCTGCGCCCGCGATATCGAGGTATCGAAATTGGCCATGCGATGGGCAAACGGGTCCTTTGTGGCCGTGCGGCTGCTGGCATGGCCAACCACGCGCAACTCGCGCCCGAGGCGTTCGTAGAGGTCCGCCACCTCCCGCAGCACCTGCCGATCGTTGCCGTTTAGGCTGACCGCCCCATGTCTGAAATAGATCACAGCTACCCGGCGACCGCCATCGACCATCGTCTGGCCACCTGCGTCCTCTCGGCTGAGTGTGCGCGACTGCCCAACCTCTGGCCCGACCATCGTCGGCTGCGCTGAGGTCGAGGCAACACGCCGAACACTAACCGGCTGCTGCGGGGCCCTGCTGCTGCGCACCTGTCCCGCCGACGAACCGCGCGTCGCAGCGCCTGCATCGCTCTCATCGAAGCTCGGCTGGGACGGCACCTCGATTGGTTCGCCCTGCTCGCTCGGCTGCATCTGCGGTACGTCCGGCGCACGCTCGGGTGATGCCCTCTCGGATGCCGTACCATCGGACGTCTCACGGTCGGACGCAGGACTTTCCGGTTGCATGGCCGACTGCACCGGCCGAGCGGGCATCTCCCGGCGACCATCGCGAGACGTGCCGGAAGCCGTGCCGGCCGTATCGGACGGCATCTGGTCCGCGACCTCGGGTTGTTCCGGGGCTGCGGCTGGTGCGCTGTCTTCGGAACCGGGGGTGTCGGACGCGCGTTGCTGGATGCCCTCCCCGGTCCTGAGCTCGTCACTGTAGCGCGCGTTCGCCCGGTCGGAGGATAGGGAGTTCCGGATCTGGTCGCGTTCTTGCTTACCGCTCGGGCGGCGTGGCGGTGCCTCGGGCACGCTGGACAGACTGGGATAGTCCCCGGCCCCCTGTTGCGGTGCCTCGATCTCCTGGGGGTCGGCCGGCGGCAACGGGTCGAGCGGCCGAGACACCGTGTCCCAGGTATCGCTGCAGGCCGTCAGCAAGCCGCCGACTACCAGGACAGCAGCCAGTCGGACCACCTGTCCGACATATCCAGATCCCGCGTTCACACCGGTCATTGCGGCTGCTCCCTCACCGATCGTTGCAGCGTTGCCCGCGTCTGTCCGCTGTGGTCGACCCTTGCAGACCTCACAGACATCACCCCCATAAGACCTCGCCTTTCCCTAAGGTGAACCGGTCTATCCGGTGGTGCGGTTGCAACGTTGCCCCTGATGCTTATGGTACATCCCAAAGGCGCTGCCTGCTGGCTGCGCCTGCAGGGTTTTAAGGCGGCGTTATGTCATACGCCGCAGACGCGACAGCCACCCAGTCAAGCAATCGGCAGGATCATAGGGAAGGCAATATGGCAGAGCAACAGGGCCAGGGCGACGGCGAGGACGTGAAACTCCCCGACCCGGTCGAACTGTCACAGACCATGCAGAGAATCGCCGAGCAGAGCCAGAAGCTGGTCGGCGATTTCATGGAACGCCAGGAGCTTACGCATCCCAACGCGACGTTCGATCCGACCCACATCGCCAGCGCCTTCTACGAAGTCACCACCCGGATGATGAGCGATCCGGCAAAGCTGGTACAGGCGCAGATGAACCTCTGGCAAGACTACATGCGGCTCTGGCAGACGACCGCCAGCCGCATGCTGGGCGCCGAGGAGTCCGAACCGGTCGCCGAGCCGGAAAAAGGCGACCGACGTTTCAAGGATCCAGCCTGGCACGACAATCAGGTGTTCGACTTCATCAAGCAGTCCTACCTGCTGACCGCACGGTGGATGCAGTCGACCGTGCACGACGTCGAGGGGGTGGACGAGCACACCGCCAAGAAGGTCGACTTCTACACCCGCCAATTCGTCGATGCGCTGGCGCCCTCCAACTTCGTCATGACCAACCCGCAGGTGCTGCGTACGACGCTGGAGACCGGCGGGGAAAACCTGCTGAAGGGTCTTGAGCATCTGCTCGAAGACATGGAGCGCGGCAAGATCAGCCAGACCGACTTCGACGCCTTCGAGGTCGGGAGGAACCTGGCGGTGACGCCAGGCAAGGTCATCTATCAAAACGACCTGATGCAGCTGATCCAGTACAGCCCGACCACCGAGCAGGTCTACAAGACCCCGCTGATGATCATGCCGCCCTGGATCAACAAGTTCTACATCCTGGACCTGCGGGAAAAGAACTCGTTCGTAAAGTGGGCGGTCGACCAGGGCTTCACGGTGTTCATGATCTCCTGGGTGAACCCGGACGAGAAGCTCGCCCAGAAGTCGTTCGAAGACTACATGACCGAAGGCCCTCTGACCGCCCTGGACGTGATCGAGCAGGTCACCGGCGAGAAGCAGGTCAACGCGATCGGCTACTGCCTGGGCGGCACGCTGCTGTCCTGCACCCTCTCCTACCTGGCGCAGACCAAGCAGAAGAACCGGGTGAAGGCGGCGACCTTCTTCACCACCATGGTCGACTTCTCCGAGGCTGGCGAGCTGGAGGTGTTCATCGACGAGGAACAGTTGTCCTCGCTGGAAGAGATGATGGCCTCGAAGGGCTATCTCGAGGGCAACTCGATGAACCAGACGTTCAACCTGCTGCGCGCCAACGACCTGATCTGGTCGTTCGTGATCAACAACTACCTGCTTGGTAAAGAGCCGTTCCCATTCGACCTGCTGTATTGGAACAGCGATTCCACCCGGATGCCGGCGGCCATGCACAGCTTCTACCTGCGCCGCATGTACCAGGAGAACAAACTGCTGGAGCCAGGCGGCATCGAACTCAAGGGCGTGCCGATCGATCTCGGCAAGATCGATCACCCAACCTTTGCGCTCGCCACCAAGGAAGACCACATCGCGCCGTGGAAGTCGGGCTATGCCCTGACCCGGGCGATCAGCGGACCGGTCAAGTTCGTGCTGGCCGCAAGCGGCCACATCGCCGGCGTCGTCAACCCGCCGGCGGCGAACAAGTACAACTACTGGCTCAACAGCCGGAACCCGAAAGACCCGGATAGCTGGTTCCAGAACGCCAAGAAGGTCGACGGCTCCTGGTGGCCCGAGTGGCACAAGTGGATGGAGCAGAAGGGCGGCAAGGAAAAGGTCGAGGCGCGTGAACCCGGCGGCGGCGTCCTGACCCCGATCGAAGACGCGCCTGGCTCCTACGTGAAGGTGAAAGCAAAAGCGTAGCGCCGGCGCTGACGTCCTACTCTGCGCCAGAACTCGCGCCGCCCGGGACCCTCGTCCCGGGCGGCATTCTTATGGGCTTACGACCCGTGTTGTTCGCTCTACGGACGCGTCCGTCCTGTGCGCGCGAACCAGTCCGTGATCGCACCGATCTGATCATCGTCCATCAACGCGGGGGCGTGGCCGCAGTTCGGAATCTCGATCAGCTCGGCTTGGGGCCCGCGCTGGGTCATTTCCTGCGCCGTCTTCGGCAGCAGCAGGTCACTTTCCGCGCCGCGTAACACCAGCACCGGACACTGGATGGTATCCCACAGCTGCCAGAGGTCGACGTCTTCGATCTGCGCGGGATCGCGGAATGGCGCGCCAATCTTGGGATCGTAGGCCAGCCGGTAGCCCCCCTCCTGGTCGTCGGGGCGCAGGGAGTGGCTGGCCAGATGCCGCCATTGCGCGTCGCTGAGGTCGCCGAACGGCGCGTGCACACGCTTGATGTAGGCGAGCCCCGCCTCGAAATCGGCGAAGTGCGGATCGGCACCAACGTAGTCCGCCAACCGCTTGAGCGCCGCCTTGGGCACGAACGGACCGACATCGTTGATGACCAGCCGGCGGATCGGGCTTCGTGGCTGTGCGGCCAGCATCATTCCGATCAGTCCGCCCATCGAGGTGCCGATCCAGTCGACAGCGGCGGCATGACCACGGGCGATCACGGCCGCCATATCCGACATGTACTGTGGGTAGCCGTAGGCATCCTCGTTCGGCAGCCAGTCGCTACCGCCCCGCCCGACCACATCCGGACACAACACCCGGTGAGTCCGGCTCAAAGCCTCGCCCAGCACGTCAAAGTCGCGCCCATTGCGGGTCAGGCCGTGGACACACACCGCAACATCGTGCTTGTCGGCCGTGCCCCATTCGGCAAGGGCGATGGTGTGGAAACCGTGCTGCGACAGCCCGAGCATCCGATCCAGACGCGGCGGGACATCGGTGATCATGGCAATCGGCCCTTCCCGTTCAACACCTTACCGAGCCCCTGCACCCTGCCGCGCCGGGCCCCCATATCCAAGCGCGATCTGCGCACCCTCACCTTGATAGCTGGGCTCACCACACGCTGACGAAAGCTCGTTTGTCATTACGCACCGACCCGCGCCCCAATGCGGACATCACCCGTACGCCACGATGGAGCGCGCCTGATGCGTGAACTCACCCTTGCCCAACGTTTCAACTCCGACCAGGGCCAGATCGCCTACGACCGCTTCGGCGATGGGCCGGACGTGGTGCTGGTTCACGGCACGCCATTTCGGGGGCTGATCTGGCGCGACGTCGTCGATCGACTGAGCGAGCGCTTCCGTTGTCATGTTCTGGACCTCCCCGGTTATGGGGAGTCCGACAAATATGAAGGCCAGGAAGTCCGGCTACGCAGCTTTGCCCGGGTGCTCACCGCGTTCATAGTCAACCAGCAGCTTGAGAAGCCTGTGTTGATCGGCCACGACTTCGGCGCGGCCGCAGTGCTGGGCGCGCATCTGGTGGAAGCGGTGCCGGTGCGCGCAATTGCCGTTGTCGACGGCGTGGTCTTGAGCCCCTGGGGGACTGAATACGCACGGCTGGTGAACCAAGCGCCGGAAACGTTCAACGCCTTACCAGGCTATGTCCACCAGGCGATCCTGGCCGCCCATATCGCAACGGCGGCCGAACGCCCGCTCTCGACCGACTGGAAGCGGGCGCTGATCGCCCCGTGGATGGGCCCGCAGGGCCAAGCGGCCTATCACCGACAAATTCAGCAATTCGACTTCGCCTACACCGACCGGCTGGAGACGCTGTACCCGGCGATGGACGTGCCAACGCGGGTTTTCTGGGGCGAATGTGACCAGTGGGTCCCGCCGGCGGTCGGACGAAGGCTCGTGGAACTGATTCCCGATGCCGGCTTAACCCTGCTGCCGGATGCCGGGCACCTGGCGATGCTGGACACCCCCGGCTTGTTGGCGCGCGAGCTCGGTCAGTGGCTTAGCGAGGTGCATGCCTCGGGCTAAAGGCCTCCGGGCGGCTCATTGCGGACCTCGACGAAGGTATCGGGACGGAAGCCATTGAAGTCGGTCGCAAGCGCGTTGGAGTAAGCGCCGACACGGTCGATCTCGATCCAGTCGCCTTCCCGGATGTCGGCTGGCAGGCGGAAGGCCTTGGGGATCATGTCCAGACTGTCGCAGGTGGGGCCGTGCGCGTCGAAGATCTCTTCCGGCGCGGTGGAGGTGATCACCTGCCCCTTCTCTACCCGGATCAGGCGAACCGGGTAACGCACGCTGGCCGCCGTCATCTCCGACAGCGAGCCGTAAACCCCGTCGTTGATATAGAGTTGACTGCCCTTGCGCAGCAGCACCTGCACCAGGACCGATTGCCCGTCCGCCACCAGCGCGCGGCCCGGCTCGCTCAGCACGCGGCAACTCTCAGGGAGCTGCAGCCGGTCGAGACCGCGACGGATCGCGGCCATATAGTCGCCAATCTCCGGGGCCTGCGTGCCGAGGTAGACGGCCGGGAAACCGCCACCAACATCGACCGCCGACAGCGCGACACCGGCCCGCGCGGCCACGGCCCCAACCTGCTCGAGCGCGGTAGCGTAGGCTTCCGGCTCCAGGCACTGACTGCCGACGTGGAAGGCGAGTCCGGGCTTCATGCCCAGGTGCGCGACCTCCGCCAGCATCTCGGCGGCGGCCGCGTCCTCCGCCCCGAACTTGGCGGAGAGATGATAGAACGCACCCGCGGACTCCACTGTCTTCAGCCGGACAAAGACTGTCACCTCGGGATCGTGGCGCACCTGCTGGGCGAGTTTGCGCAGCTCGTCGATATGATCCACGACGTAAGCGCGGACGCCGTAGACGCGGTGAGCGCTGGCGATCGCCGGACGTGGCTTGACCGGATGCATGAAGAAGCATTCCGCCGCGTCGAACGTCTCGGCAACCCGCGCGATCTCGCCAAGCGACGCAGTATCGAAGGCGTGCACCCCGCCCGCGTGCAGCGCCCGCAGCACGGCTGGATGCGGATTGCACTTGACCGCGTACAGCGCCGTACCGGGGAAAGCTTCGACGAAGGCCCGCGCCGTTCGCTCGAACACGTGCGGACGCAGGCAGTAGACCGGATAGCTCGGTTGCAGCAGGCGAGCGACCTCGCCCGCGTCTGGGTAGCTACGCGTGCGCCGCCGCGGATCAGGAACGGCGGAGGCGACCGCCTGACTCGGAAGATCTTGGCTCAATGACGTCTCCTAACACGCAGCAAGTTAACACACGCACACCGGACTCGCGCCGTTTTGATCATGTGTGCATCGACCCGACCCGCCGCCTTTCCCACATTGCGAGATAGGTACTAAAGGCTCATGGATGTATGAGAACGGCTGCCAAAAGATGATCCGAACGATCCGACGTCTTGTTCTGGGTGCGCTCCTCGCCGCCGGTGCTGCCCTGCCCGCCGCGGCAGCGCCTGAAGCTGACTTGTGGCCTCGCTGGCAAGACCATGACGCCAGTGCGACGGCAACGATCGATCATGACGCCTGGGCCGCCTTCCTGGACCGCTATCTGGTGGTGCACCCGACTGGCGCCAACCGCGTACGCTACAGCGCGGTGAGCGCAGCCAACCAACAGCAGCTCGACGGTTACCTCGACGCCCTGGCGCAGGTCCCGATTTCCCGATACAGCCGGCCGGTGCAGTTCGCCTATTGGGTCAACCTGTACAACGCACTCACGGTCGACGTCGTGCTGGACCACTATCCGGTGGACAGCATCCGCGACATCGACATCTCGCCCGGCTGGTTCAGCAACGGTCCCTGGGACGCGGAACTAATCACGGTCGAGGGCACGGCACTCAGCCTGAACGACATCGAGCACCGCATCCTGCGACCGATCTGGCAGGACCCGCGCATCCACTACGCGGTCAACTGCGCGGCACGCGGCTGCCCGGACCTGCGCGCCGAGCCCTTTCGCGCGGCGACGCTCGACCGGCAACTGACCGCCGCCGCCCGCGCGTACGTCAACGACCCGCGCGGCGCCGAGGTGACGGACGACGGCCTCGTCGTTTCCAAGATCTACACTTGGTATCAAGCGGACTTCGGCAACAGCGATGCCGGTGTGATCCAGCACCTGAGGCGCTACGCCGCCCCCGGGCTCAAGGCCGACCTCGACGGCAAGGCCGACCTCGACGGCGTGTCCGAGATCGATGACAGCCGTTACGACTGGTCGCTGAACGCCGCTACAGGCGACGGCGCGTCGTGAAGATCGGCCCTTTCCAAGCCAAGGAACCGTTAGGCTAAGCGGCGCAGCGGCTTGCCGTCGTGGTCTTTCCACCCCTTGAGCAACCGCTGGACGTCGCTGCCCAGCACGACCCGGCTTTCGCGCATGTAGGCTTCGTGGTTGGCTTCGATGTCGTCCAGATCGTAGCGGTAGTTGACCATGACCCCGGCGGCTTGCCGCAACCCCTTGGCGGAGATGTCGCCCAGCCAGTTGATCCGTTCCAGACGGGCGCCGTTCTTCAGGTGGAAGCGTGCAACGGGATCGATCGGGGCGCCATTGTCGCGCCGGGCCAGCAGATAACGCGCCGCCAGCCGACGCAACGGCCCCTGGAGGGCCCCCGCCACGGACGAATCGTCCGGCCACTCGGAACGGGCCAGCAGCACCTGCAAGGCAGCGCGACAACTGTCCTGCCCGCTCAGCCGCGTCAGCGTCTTACGCTCGCCGTCCTCGACCAGAGCGTCGAGCGTGGCCTCGGGCGCGGTATCCAGCCAGGTCCGAAAGCCCGGTAACGGCGACAGGGTCGCGAACGTCTCGATCTGCGGCAGTTCGTGCGAAAGGTGGTTCACCACCTGCTTGATCAAATACTCGCCGAAGGAGATCCCTTGCAGACCGCGCTGGGTGTTGGTGATCGAATAAAAGATCGCCGCCTTGGCGTCCTTGGGGTCATCCTCCGGCGCGCTTTCGTCCAGTAGCCGCTGCACGCTGGCGGCCATCTCCGCCGTCAACGCAACCTCGACGAAGGCGAGCGGCTCGTCGGGCATGCGCGGATGGAACAGCGCAAAGCAGCGGCGGTCGCTGTCCAGCCGGTTGCGCAGATCGTTCCAGTCACGGATCTCGTGCACCGCCTCATAGGCGATCAGCTTTTCCAGCAACGCCGCGGGCGAATGCCACGTGATCTGCTGCAGATCGAGAAAGCCAACATCGAACCAGGAAGTCAGCAACTCCCGCAGGTCGCCTTCCAGCTGGCGCATGTAAGGGTCGTCGCCGCGCGCCTGAAGCAGGTCCGCGCGCAGGTCGACCAAGAACTTCACCCCATCCGGCAAGGCGTTGAACTGAGTCAGGATCTTGACCCGCGGCGGCACCAGGACGCGGCGCAAGGCCGCCTCGGCGACCAAGCGGTGATCATCGTCCACGGCAGCCTGGACCTGGCCGATCGCCTCGGCGACCCGGTCCGGGTCGCAGGCGAACTCGTGCGCGAGAAGCTTCAGGAAGCGCCGTCGACCGTCGGCATCCAGCTCCAGGTAGCGCCGGCCCAACTCGGCCGCCCGGCCCCGCGCCGACACCTCGCCGCCACGCGCTTCCAGGCACTCGTGCATCAGCCGGCGCAGGGCGCGGCTGTCGTCCGGCGCGGATTCCGGCACCGACAGACCGACCGTCCGGGCCGCACCGGCCGCAACATCGCGCCAGGCCACCGACAGATTGGCGAGTGTACGCTCGACCAGACCTGAGCCACGCTCGGCGGCGTCCGCCGCGCTGCCATTGCTGGGCTGGGCGACCGTCGTTTCCTGTTCGCTCATCGCCGCGATCCTTCTTGGTGTTGCAGCCGGCGACGGCCCTTGGACCGACCGGACATGACGTCTCCTACTGGATCGAGGGCCCCATTGCGGCCTCGGGAAGCCAAAGTGCGATCTCCGGGAAGATGCACAGCAGGATGATGCCAACCACCATGCACAGCATATACGGTAGCGCGCCCCAGAGGATCGTGGGGAGCTTCACATCCGGGGCAATCCCGTTGATGACGTAGAGGTTCAGGCCGACCGGCGGGGTAATCAGGCCGATCTCCAGATTGATTGTCATCATCACCGCGAACCACACCGGGTCGAACCCCAGGTTGGTGATGATCGGCAGCAGCGTGGGCGCGGTCATCAAAATCACCGCCACCGGGGGCAGAAAGAAGCCAGCCACCAGCAGGAAGAGGTTGACGCACGCCAGCAGCAGGTAAGCATTCATGTCCAGCCCGGCGATGTATTGCGCCAAAGACTGCGTGATGAACAGCGACGACATCATGTAGCTGAACAACTCGGCGGCGGCGATGATCATCAGGATCATCACCGATTCCTTCATGGAATCCCGGAAAATGATCCAGAGCTGTCGGCCCTTGGTGATGCCGTAGATCACCATGACCAGCACCAGGCACAGCATCGCGCCCACGCCCGCGGCTTCCGACGGCGTCGCGACACCGCCGTAAAGCACGTAAAGGATGCCGACGATGATCAGCAGGAAGGGGCCGACCTTGGGCAGCATCGCCAGCTTGTCACGCAGCGAGTAGCTCATCCCCGGCGTGACGAAGCGGTAGCCCTTGCGCCGCGCATCGATCAGCCCCCAGGCGATGAACAGCGCCATCAGCATGGCGCCCGGCAGCAGGCCCGCCAGGAAGAGCCGCCCGATCGAGGTCTCGGTCGCGATGCCGTAGACGATCATCGTGATCGACGGCGGGATCAGGATGCCGAGCGTGCCGCCCGCCGCGATCGACCCGGTCGCCACGCTGGCCGGATAGCCGCGTTGGCGCATCTCGGGGATGCCCATCTTGCCGATCGCTGCACAGGTCGCCGGCGAAGACCCCGACAAGGCGGCAAAGATGCCGCACGCGCCAATGTTGGAGGCCATCAGGCCACCCGGCACGCCGTACAGCCAGCGGTCAATCGCCTCGTACAGGTCGGCGCCGGCGCGCGAGGACGCGATCGCCCCACCCATCAGGATGAACATCGGGATCGACAGCAGGGCGAAACTGTCCAATCCGCCGTAGAAGACGTCCGGCACGAACTCCAGCGCGAAGAAGCCGTCGTAGTAGACCAGAAAGCTCAGCGACACGATGCCGAGCGCGAAGGCAACCGGAATGCCGAGCAGCAGCAGGAAGATCGTCACGGCCCCGATCAGCAGGCCCAGTTCAAGCTCGCTCATCGATCACGTCCTCCGGACAGTGTCGGCCCGCTGCCCGCCTCTTCCAGCGCATCGTCCGCTTCCAGATGCGAACTCGAGAACGGTAAGTCACGGCCGGTCAACAAGGCCAAAATGTCGGCTAAGTACTGCACGGCCGTCAGCCCGAAACCAAGCGGGATCGCCGCGTAGGGCACCCACAGCGGCGGCGCCCAAACCGTCTCCGCCCGCCAGTTGTTGGCCCAGGCCTCGTGCCAGAAGGTCCAGCCGTAATAGGTCAGCAGCGCGCAGAACCCGAACGACAGCAGCGAGGCGATCAGGGCCAACGCCATCTTGCCGTGATGGCCAAGGTAGAGCGGCAGCAGGTCGACGTTCACATGACCGCGCTTCAACAACACGTAAGGGCTGCCAATCAGCGTCGCGCCGATAACCGAAAAGGTGACGAATTCGTGCTGCCAGATCGCGCTCTCGTTAAGGACATAGCGCACGAAGACGAGGTGGCACACGGCCGCGACGGCCGCCGCCAGGAGCCCGGCGGCGATCACGCCGCAGGCGCGCGACAGCCGCCAGATCAAAACGACGAAGAGGTCCATGACATCGGCCCCAAAGGCTGGCGCGGAACGGATGGGACGTGCCACCCGGCACAACCGACTGAGTTCGGAGGTGTCGCAGCGCATGTTCTGTCCCAAAGACAAAGGGTTGCGTCTATTATTTAAGGTATCGCTTCAGACCAGTGGCGTGGCCGTCCGGGCCTCGCGCGCCCGGACGGCCGCCAACCTGGAAACCTCGCCGTCAGATCAATCGACGGAGCGCGCCTTCTCGATCAATTCGGCGCCGCCGTCGACTTCCTCGGCGAATTTCTTGTAGGAGCTTTCCTGCGCCACATCGATCCAGGCGTCGTACTGCTCCTTGGTCATCTCGGTGACCTTCACGCCGGCTTTTTTATAGGTGTCGACCAGCTTCTGATCCAAACCCTTGGCTTTCTCGAAGAAGAACTCCTCGGCCTTCTCGCCGGCAGTCATCAGGGCTTCCTGCTGCTCTTCGTTCAACTGGTCGAACGAACGCTTGGACATCAGAATCGGCTCATACATGAACCACAGCGCATAGTCGCCTGGAGGCGTCAGGCAGCTGGACTGCTCGTAGATGCGGTAGCTGACCAGCGACCCAGAGGAGGTGTTCGCGCCGTCCAGAACGCCGGTATTCATCGCGGAGTAGATTTCCGAGCTCGGCATCGAGTTGATCGACGAACCCGCGGCGGCCAGCATCTGCTCGAATGCGGGACCGGCCGCGCGCATCACCTTACCCTCGACGCTCTCCGGAGTGGTGACGCAGAAGTCTTTCCCGACGAAGCCGCCGGCCAGCCACGCATCCGAAAGCACGACGACACCGGATTCATTGATGATCTGCTTGATCTGGTCCA
Source organism: Rhodovibrio salinarum DSM 9154 (assembly GCF_000515255.1). NCBI lineage: Bacteria > Pseudomonadati > Pseudomonadota > Alphaproteobacteria > Rhodospirillales > Rhodovibrionaceae > Rhodovibrio > Rhodovibrio salinarum. The sequence goes on from NZ_KI911559.1 coordinate 2,676,012, forward strand.
TGAACTCGGAATCGTTCAGGCGCTTTGCATGATCGTGATTCTTCACCAGACCCGGCATCAGGGTCGCGGAGAACTGCGGGTGCCGGCCGGACGCGTAGTCCAACGGAAAGGCGGAAATGTCCAACTGCCCCTTGGTCATCGCGTCCCACTGCTGCTTCGGCTTGAACAGGGAACCACTGGGATAGACCCGGACCTGCAGGTCGACGTCGGCGGCCTCGACCTCCTTTTTGATCATCTCGACCATCTTGCCGCGAACATCGTCCTGCGGCCACTGGTGCGAAGCACGCAGCCGCTCGGCCGATGCCGGCGCGCTGAGCGCGACCACCGCCGCCAAGGCGACGCCGGTCGTAAGCACACTGCCCAGGCTTGGGCGCTTGAAGTGTTTCATGTCGATGGTACCTCCCACAGACTTTTATCGATTTACGCCCGGCGGACTGGACTTTGCGCCTTCGCAACCGGGCTGGATGGAGACGGCTCTTGTCGGCCGATTGATCAACCGCCGGCGTTGGACCCGGCGCCCCGGACTGACACCCTGCGCCGCCCGGTCAGCCTAGGAAAGCGTAAACGTGGGTCTGAAACAAGCAATCTTTGTATACAAAGTAGACAAGATTGCATAAAATCATCCAGAAAGCGGGCGACACGGAAAAACCGCCATGGTCCCGGACAGGACAGCCCACAACGCGAACGTGCAAGATAAACCTGCCACAGCCCCCCGCGGACGCAAGCCGCGACTCGCCGACCGGTTGCGCTGCCAACTGGAGGAAGAGATTGCCACGGGCCAGCTCGCCGGTGGCACGCGGCTGGATGAAGCAGGCCTAGCAAAACGCTTCGGCGTCTCCCGAACCCCGGTACGAGAAGCTTTGAGCAGCCTCGCGTCCGCCGGACTGGTCGAGACGCGCCCGCGCCAAGGAGCCGTCGTCGCCGGGCTGTCGCTTAGCGACTTGATCCAGATGTTCGAAGTGATGGCAGAGCTCGAAGCGCTGTGTACCCGCCTCGCCGCGCGCCGGATGACCGAGGCCGAACGCACGCAATTGGAGCAGACGCTGCAGGCCTGCATCGACGCAGCCGACCCGGCGCGGCCGAACGACTACTATGACGCCAACCTCGCCTTCCACGAGGCGATCTACGCCGGCAGTCACAACGCCTATCTGGCAGAGCAGACGCGCCAGCTACGCAACCGACTGCAACCCTATCGGCGCACGCAGCTGGCCGGACTGGGGCGGATCGAGACCTCCTGCCGCGAACATGCCGAGATCGTCGACGCAATCCGGCAGGCCGACGCCATCTCCGCGGAAGGCGCGATGCGCCGACATGTCACCATCCAGGCGGACACATTCGCCGAACTTGCCGCCCATTCGCCCGAGCAAAGAACGGCCGTCGACAGCGCTTGACCCCGGCATTCAACCGGGTGTCTGGCCGCAGCCACCCAACGACCGTGATAGCTTTGGCGATCAGCACGCAGAAGAACCTCAATTGGGGAGTTCCCGGATCACATGAGTGGCAACCTCTACGAACGCTTCCTCGCCGTCTTCTCCGAACGCGGTGACGCCCCGGCCATCGAGCTCGCCGACGGAACGACGTGGTCGTATGCCCAGTTGACGGATCAGGTCGGCCGTCTGGCCCGCCGGTTGGTCGAGGCCGGCGTGGAACCGGGCGACCGCGTGGCCATCCAGGTCGATAAGTCGCCGCAAGCGCTGTTCACCTACCTCGCCTGTTTCCAGGCCGGCGCGGTCTATCTGCCGCTCAACACCGCCTACACTGGTCCGGAAGTCTCGTACTTCCTGTCGGACGCGCAGCCGCGCTGCTTCGTCTGCGATCCCCGGCGCGCTGACGAGCTGGCGCCGATCGCGGGGGAAGCCGGCGTGAGCGCGGTCTTGAACATGGACCCGACCGGCGCTGGCACACTGACGGATGGCTTGGACGCCGTCACGCCGATGCGCGAGGTGGTGGAACGCGACCCCGACGACCTGGCGGCGATCTGCTACACCTCCGGCACCACCGGGCGCTCCAAGGGCGCGATGCTGAGCCACCGCAACCTGGAGTCCAACGCCCGCACGCTGCACAGCTACTGGGGCTTCCAGGACGGCGACGTGCTGCTGCATGCCCTGCCGCTGTTCCACGTCCACGGCCTGTTCGTTGCCTCCAATACCGCCCTTCTGAACGGCTCGAAGATGCTCTTCCTGCCCAAGTTCGACGCCGATCAGGTCACGCGCCTGCTGCCCAAGGCGAGCGTGATGATGGGCGTGCCGACCTTCTACGTCCGCCTGCTGGAGCGCGACGACTTCACCAAGGACCTTGTGGCGAAGATGCGCCTGTTCGTCTCCGGCTCCGCGCCGCTGCAGCCGGAAACCTGGCGCCAGTTCAAGGAGCGCACCGGCTTCGAGATCCTGGAGCGCTACGGCATGACGGAAGCCGGCATGATCACCTCCAACCCGCTGAACGGCGAACGCCGCCCCGGCACCGTCGGCTTCCCGCTGCCGAACGTGCAGGTGCGCGTCGCTAAGGAGGACGGCACGGTGCTGGGCACCGAGGAGATCGGCATTCTGGAGATCAAAGGCCCCAACCTGTTCCAGGGCTACTGGAACAAGCCCGAAAAGACGGCCGAGGAATTCCGTCCGGACGGCTTCTTCATCACCGGCGACAACGCCAAGATCGACGATCGCGGCTACGTCCACATCGTCGGCCGGGCGAAGGACCTGATCATCTCCGGCGGCTACAATGTCTATCCCAAGGAGATCGAACTGACCCTCGACGCGATGAACGGGGTCAAGGAATCCGCTGTGTTCGGTGTTCCGCACCCGGATTTCGGCGAAGCCGTCACGGCCATGGTTGTAGCCGAGGCCGGCAAGGAAGATACGCTGAGCGAAAAGGGCCTGATCGACGCGTGCCGTACCCAGATTGCCGGCTATAAAACGCCCAAGCGGATCTTCTTCGCCGACACATTGCCGCGCAACACCATGGGCAAGGTCCAGAAGGCGCAACTGCGCAGCGAGTACGAAAGCACTTTCCAGGGCGCGGCGTAGACCGCCGATTAGCCGTGCCACGTGCCTCGACAGGATCCTTCCGGCGCCGCTCAGCATGAAGTAAGGCCTTTATCTATCTGGAAAAGCTAGACTTCATGCTGAGCACTCCGACAACAGCGGAGGTGCCGAAGGATGTCTGACGGATAACGGCGCGCTCGTCTCCGCTACCGTCTTGTCGAATCGCACACGCGTGCGATCCTCCAGCCCATGAACCGCTTCGTGAAATGGGCGTTGCTCGCCCTCCCCGTCCTGCTTGGCGGCGCGGCGATCGTCGTGCTCGTCGGCTATTTCTATTTGCGCCAGTCATTGCCGCAGACCGAAGGCACGGCCCAGCTAGCCGACCTGTCGGCCGAGGTCACGGTCACCCGGGACACCCACGGCATCCCGACCATCCGCGCGGAAAGCCTCAGCGACGCCTACACCGCCCTTGGCTACCTGCACGCTCAGGACCGGCTGTGGCAGATGGATTTCATGCGCCGCACGGCGGAGGGACGCCTGTCCGAGGTCGCGGGTCAGGGCACGGTCGGGCTCGACCGCTTCATGCGCATCCTCGACCTCGGCGACCTCGCGGCCGAGCAGGTACAGCATCTGGACGCCGAGACACAGACGGCCTTGGAAGCTTACGCGGCCGGGGTGAACGCCTTTATCGAGAGCGATCCTGTGCTGCCGCTGGAGTTCCAGATCCTGGATTACGCGCCAGAGACCTGGACCCCGCAGGATAGCCTGACCTGGCTGCGCCTGATGGCGCTGCAGCTTTCCGGCAACTACCGCGCCGAACTGACCCGGGCGGCGCTGAGCGCGCGGCTTGACGCAGTGCAGGTGGACTTCCTCTACCCCGATGGCAGCAGCGATCAGACAACCACCCTGGCGGACGCCGCAACCGGCCAGGCGCTGGGCGCGCTCGACCGCCAGCTGGCCGATCTGCTGCCCGCGCGCCTGGAACCGCGAGATGCCTCCAATGCCTGGGCGCTGCAGCGCGAAGACGGCCGGGGTGCACTGCTGGCGAACGACCCGCACCTCGGCCTGCGTGCGCCAGGACACTGGTACCTGGCACGGATCGAGACGCCGGAGCGCACACTGGTCGGGGCCACGGCGCCGGGCGTGCCCTTCACCATCATGGGCCGTAACAGCGACCTCGCCTGGGGCCTGACCAGCACGCACAGCGACACCCAGGACCTGTTCCTCGAACAGGTCGATCCCGAAGACGCCCGTCGCTACCGCACGCCCGACGGCTGGGCGCGCTTCGAAACCTCGACCGAAACGATCCAGGTCGCGGAAAGCGACCCGGTGGAGCTAACCGTCCGGCAGACCCGGCACGGTCCGGTGATCTCCGATGCCGTGCAGGCAGCGCGGACCCTGGCCGGCACGAACCAGGTTGTCGCGCTCGCCTGGCCGGCGCTGCGCGCAGACGACACCACGCCGCAAGCGCTCTACAAGGTGAACGCGGCCAAGACCGTGGACGGCGCGCTGGAGGCGATGCGCGATGCCAACGCCCCGCAACAGAACCTGTTCCTGGCGGACAGCGCGGGCAACGTTGGTCTGATCGCCGCCGCCCGGGTACCGATCCGCAAGGCCGGCGATGGCACCCTGCCGCGCCCGGGCTGGACCGGCGAGTACGACTGGACCGGCATGATCCCCTACGCGGACCTGCCGCACGCCCGTAACCCCGAGCGCGGTCGACTGGTCAACGCGAACAACCGGCTGGTCGACGACGCCTATCCCTACCTGATCGCCGCGCACTGGCCTCCGCCCTGGCGGGCCGAACGCATCGAACGGCTGCTCGACCAGGCGGAAGGCTCCGTCGACATCGCCGCGATGGAGCGGATCCTGCTCGACACCCGCTCGACCAAGGCAGAGATGCTGCTCGACACGCTGCTGTCGTATCCGCCGCAGAACAGCCGGCAAGAGGCCGCGCACCAGCTGTTGAGCGGTTGGGACCGCCACATGAACTACGCCGAGGCGGCGCCGCTGGTGTTCACCGCTTGGATCGACAACCTGAACCGGGCCTTGTTCGAGGATGAGCTGGCCGGGTCGTTCCGCCGCTTTTCGCGTCCGGACCCACGGCTGATCCTGCGGGCGCTGGAGGAACAGTCGGCCTGGTGCGATGACACCGACACCCCGGACCGGACAGAAACCTGCACAGAGCAGGTCACAAGCGCCCTGGACACCGCGATCGACCAGCTGAACGACCGCTTCGGCGAAGCGGACGGATGGCAGTGGGGGGACGCGCACGTCGCGCGTTTTCCGCATCCGCTATTCTCACGTATTCCCGTCCTGAACGGCCTGTTCACCCCACAGATCGGTACCCCTGGTGGCGACGAGACGGTGAACCGCGGCGGCAGCGACTACGACGCTCCCGCCGACCGGCGCTACAGCCATATCCACGGGCCCACCTTGCGGATGGTGCACGACCTGTCCAAGCCACCGGAAAGCTCCGTCTTCATGCTGTCCGACGGGCAATCCGGCAACCCGCTGTCGCCGCACTTCGGCGGCCTGGCCGAAGCCTGGCGCGACGGCGAATTCCTAAAATTGGTCGGCGGCGAACAAGAAGACGCCGAGCGCCTCAGGCTGACTCCCGGGAATAGCTAGAGTCGGCATTCTGTCGCATGATCGCCTGACACTGCACGTCCCCAGGAGACCGCCCCATGACCGCCCTCGCCCATCCCGCCGCCACAAGCGATGGCACCGGTCGCGACGACCATCCGCAGGATCCGGTCTCACTGGACGACATCCAGACCGCGGCGGATCAGCTGCAGGGCCAGGTCGTGCGGACGCCGCTGATCTACGCCACGCGTCTATCGGACATGCTGGGCTGCGAGATCCATCTGAAGCTGGAGAACCTACAGTTCACCGGCTCGTTCAAGGATCGGGGCAGCTATATCAAGTTGCTTAGTTTGCCCGAAGACGCCAAGGCGACCGGCGTGATCGCGATGTCGGCCGGCAACCACGCCCAGGGAGTCGCCTACCACGCCCAGCGCCTGGGCATCCCGGCCACCATCGTGATGCCAGAGACGGCGCCCTTCTCGAAGGTCGAGCGCACGCGCTCATTCGGAGCACGCGTTGTCCAGGTCGGGGAGACGATCGACGAGGCCGCCCAGACCGCGCGCGAGCTGATGGACAACGAAGGCCTGACCTTTGTGCATCCCTACGACGACCCAGCGACGATCGCTGGCCAGGGAACGCTCGGGCTGGAAATGCTGACCGACCAGCCGGACCTGGACACGATCGTTGTGCCGATCGGCGGCGGCGGCGTCATGGCCGGCACTGCGATCGCGGCCAAATCGCTGAAGCCCGAGATTCAGATGATCGGCTGCGAAAGCGAGCTGTTCCCATCGATGTATCAGGCGATCCGTGGTCAGCAGCCGTCCTCCGGCGGCGCCTCGCTGGCCGACGGCATCGCGGTGAAAAGCCCCGGCAAGCTGACCCGCCCGGTAATCGAGCGTTACGTCAGCGAACACGTCCTCCTGACCGAGGACGAGATCGAGACCGCCGTTACGGTGCTCTCGGAATACCAAAAGATCGTTGCCGAGGGGGCCGGCGCAACGCCATTCGCCGCCGCCAGCCGCCTGCGCGACCAACTGGCCGGGCGCAAGGTCGGCCTGGTGATCTGCGGCGGCAACATCGACGCGCGCGTGCTAGCCTCCGTGCTGATGCGTGGGCTGGTGCGCGATGGCCGGCTGGTGCGCCTGCGCGTCCACATCAACGACGCGCCGGGCGTACTGGCCAAGGTCTCCGGCCTGATCGGGCAGACCGGCGCCAACATCGTCGAGGTCTACCACCAGCGTCTGTTCCACGACGTCCCCGTCCGCCGGGCGGAGATCGACTGCGTCGTCGAAACCCGTAATCGCGAGCACGTGCGCGAGATCATCGATGCGTTGGGCGCCGGCGGCTTCCAGACCCGCATCCTATCCACCCTGTCCGCGGATGGCCCAAGCTAAGTGTGAGCCGCCTCAACGCACCCGCCGGGTCATGAGGGGACGGACGCGCCGATAAACGGCATTTTAACCGCCTCGGAGTCACTGTCGGGCAAGCTTCTGCAAGGTGCAACGGGCTGTCATCGCGCCATCGTCGGCGCGTGCAGTGCCGGTCCGTTATGTCCTCGCTTGCTTTTTACCAGACAGGATTCGCGCGTTCATGGCCGAGGACTCCAACCGTCCGATCATCGTCATCAAAAAGAAGAAGAAGGGCGGACACGGCGGCCACCATGGCGGTGCCTGGAAGGTGGCCTACGCTGACTTCGTCACCGCGATGATGGCGTTTTTCCTACTGCTCTGGCTGATCAGCGCGACCACGGAAGAGCAGAAGGAAGGCATTGCCGACTACTTCACGCCGAACAGCGTGACGCTCAGCGATTCCGGATCCGGGAAGATCCTGAGCGGACGCACGATGAGCGACGAGGGCGCGCTGATCAGCGACCGCGCGCCGGTGGGCGTCAATATGAGCCTGCCTTCCCCCTCCGGTCCGGCCAACGAGGAAGAGGTCCAAGATCTCGCCAAAGAGCTGGCGGAACGCGAGCAGCGGGATTTCGAGGAAGCCGAGCGCAAGCTCAAGGCCGCGATGGCCGCGGTTCCGGAGCTTGCGGAGCTGGCCGATCAGGTTCTGGTCGACCACACCCCGGAGGGCATGCGCATCCAGCTGGTCGATGCGCGCGGCAATCCGATGTTCAAGCTTGGCAGCGCCGAACCGAAAGCGCACACGCGCGAACTCCTGCGGTTGGTTGCCGAGACCATCCAGGGCCTCCCCAACCAGGTGGCGGTCAAAGGGCACACCGACGCGACGCCGTTCAACGGCGGCGGCGATTACTCCAACTGGGAATTGTCCGCCGACCGCGCGAACGCCAGCCGCCGCGTGTTGCAGCAGGCCGGCCTGGACGGCGACCGCGTGGGCCAGGTCGTCGGCCGTGCCGCACAGGATCCGCTTGTCCCAGACGACCCGGATAGCCCGCGTAACCGACGCATCTCGATCATCCTGCTTAACCAGAATCATCAGGCCGAGGCGATGAAGCAGGCGACCGGGGCCGGCGAACGAGAGCCGAACGGCCTCCAGAACGGGCCGTCGATCATCCGCGACGAGCCGAACGAACAATAGTAGGAAATTCCCGTTCGCGACGGATGCAGCGGGCATTGCACAGCCGGGCCCGTGGCGCCATGCTACCGGGTAATGACGCGCCGCAACACGCAACATGCCCGCCCGACCCCTGTCCCGGCAGTCCGGATCTGGGACGGCGACGCGCCTGACATGATGACCGCGCCGGAACTCTATGACGGCGTGCTATGGCGGCGCACGCTGGCCTTCTTCATCGATCTGTTCCTGCTCGGCTTCGTCTATCTGGCGATCGGCTTCCTGGCGATGCTGGCCACCGCCCTGACTTTCGGGGCATTGGCGCCGGTACAGGCTGCCTTGATGGCGCTACTGCCGTCGATTTATGCGGCGATGACCATCCACTGGTTCGGCGCCACGCCGGGCATGCGCGCGATGAACCTGTCGGTGCGCGACTGGCGGGGGCGTTCCTGCGGCCTGGCGCAGGGGTTCCTGATGGCCGTGGTGTTCTATGCCAGCTTTGGCTTGACCTCCGGTCTAATCATGCTGGTGCCCTTATTCAGCGACCGACGCCGGGCCGCGCACGACATGCTGGCTGCCACGGTTGTCGTCCGTGCCGCCCACGTTCCGGCCGCGGGACGTCCGGCGTGAGCCTGCGGCACGCGCTTGCTAGCGACTCGCCAAAAACGCGCCTCTCCTGCCATACTGACTGCGCTTATTTCAATTTCCCCTGCCGTTTGCCGCGGATTGTCGCGGCCCCCGCGCCCACATTCGCTCCTGGAGGTCCTTTCCGCCCATGACCGCCGGTAAGCAGCAGTCGCAGGCGTCTGCGGCGCAGAACCAAGCGCAGACGGGCGCCAACCGGGGGCCGGCGGCACCGGTTCAACTTCCGGGTCTGCTGTCAAACTACGATCCTGGCGGGTCGTACTGCGAACTCCTCGGCCTGAGCGGTCAGGTCAGCGAGTCCACAAAGACCATCCTGGAACGTATCAACCAGATGGACGAGGCCAGCCTGCGCGCCCGCGCGCGGGATGCGGAACTGGAGCTTTACAACTTCGGCATCACCTTCACGGTCTATACCGAGAAGGACGCGATCGACCGCATTCTCCCGTTCGACGTGATTCCCCGGGTGATCGCCCAGCCGGACTGGCGCACCTTGGAATACGGCGTGCGCCAGCGGGTGACCGCGATCAACAAGTTCCTCTGGGACGTCTACCATGACGGCAATATCCTGAAGGACGGGGTGGTCCCGCGCGATCTGGTCCTGGGCAACAGCAACTACCGCCCGGAGATGGAAGGGATGGACGTGCCGCAAGGCACCTACGTCCAGATCAACGGGACCGACCTGATCCGCGGCCACGACGGCACCTTCTACGTCCTTGAAGACAACGCGCGCACGCCTTCCGGCGTCTCCTATGTGGTTGAGAACCGGCACCTGATGCTGCGCACCTTCCCAGATCTGATGGAAAGCGTGCCGATCAGCCCGGTTTCCAACTACGGGCAGAAACTGCGCGAGGCGCTTGGCGAAACGGCCCCTGCGGGGGTCGACAATCCGGTTGTCGTCCTGCTGTCACCCGGCACCTACAACAGCGCCTATTTCGAGCACATTTTCCTGGCCCGCGAGATGGGGGTGCCGCTGGTCGAGGGACGCGACCTCGTGGTCGAGGACGACCGCGTCTACATGAAGACGATCCGCGGCCTGCAGCGGGTCGACATGATCTACCGGCGGATCAATGACGACTTCCTGGATCCGGAGGTATTCAACCCGAACAGCATGCTGGGCGTTGCTGGCCTTATGCGCGCCTACTGGAAGGGCAACGTCGGACTGGCCAACGCCGTCGGCACCGGGATCGCGGACGACAAGGCGGTCTACGCCTACATGCCGCGGATCATCCAGTACTACCTGGGCGAGGACCCGGCGATCCAGAACGTCGAGACGCATATCTGCCGGGAGAAGGAAGGTCTGCAGTACACGCTCGACAACCTGGACAAGCTGGTGGTCAAGCCGGTCGGCGAAGCCGGCGGCTACGGCATCACGGTCGGCCCGCACGCCAGCCAGGAAGAGCTCGACCACTGCCGGGGAAAGCTGCTCGCCGACCCGGCGAACTACATCTCGCAGCCGATGATCGACCTTTCGGTCTCACCCACCCTGGTCGACGAGGGGATCGAGCCCCGCCGCGTCGACCTGCGTCCCTTCGCCGTGACCGGGAAAGAGACCTGGGTCCTGCCGGGTGGCCTGTCGCGGGTGGCGCTCCGGCGTGGGTCGATCATCGTCAACTCCAGCCAAGGCGGCGGATCGAAGGATACCTGGGTCCTTGAGTAACCTGCTGGCACGCTACGCCGAAGCGATCTTCTGGCTCGCCCGCTACGTCGAGCGGGCGGAGAACGTCGCCCGGATCATCGACGTCAACGAAACCTTCTCGCGCGACAGCCGTGGTGGCCAGAACTGGTCGTCGGTGCTGCAGTTGTTCGCCGACGACAAGCGCTATCGCGAGATCTATGGCACGCCCACGGCCGAGGGGGTGATCCAGTTCTACACGCTGGACCAAACCAACCCTTCCTCGATCGTCTCGGCGCTCAAGATCGCGCGAGAGAACGCGCGCACCCTGCGTCCCCTGATCTCGACCGAGATGTGGACGCAGATGAACATGTTTTACAACCGCCTGCGCGCGATGTCGGCAGACGAGGTACAGAAACCCCGTCTGACGCGGTTCTGCGCGTTCGTGAAGGAAGGCTGCAACACCCACTACGGCATCACCGAAGGCACCTTCTACCGCGACGAAGGCTGGTACTTCTATCAGCTGGGCCGCAGCCTGGAACGCGCCGACCAGACCACGCGCGCGCTCGACACCAAATATCACCTGCTGTTGCCGAGCGTGGAGGACGTGGGCTCGCCGCTCGACGTCTCGCAGTGGAATGCGTTGCTCCGGTCGGTATCCGGCTATCACGCGTTCCGCCGTGTGCACCCCTCCGGCATGACCCCAGCGGATGTCGCAGGCTTTATGTTGTTCCACCAGTCGTTTCCGCGGTCGGTCGTATGCTGCGTCGAAACGGTCGATGAGAAACTGTACGAGCTGCGGAGCTACTACGGTCTGTCCGGCGGCGCGGACGCGATGGAGCGCCTGGACGAATTGCGCAACGAGATGCGCTACACCCGGATCGGCGACGTGCTGAAAGGCGGGCTGCACGAATACCTGGACCGGCTCCAAACGGAATTGATCAAGGTCGGTCAGGCGCTTGGCCGGGATTTCTTCGGTTACGCGCGGGCGGATGCGGCGGAGTGACGTGCCCGAATAAGATGCAAAGGCTCCAGCGGGCCTAGACGCAAACCCGGCGCGGGGTCACTGTTATGGATATGAATGACGGATCGACCATTGCCAACCGGCCGGAAGCACCTCTCACGCGGGCAAGCCGACCGCAGAGCTTCTTCGTGCTTCGGGAGACGCCTTGCCCTTACCTCCCGGGCCAGAAGGAACGCAAGCTGGTCACCGAGCTCAGCCCGCGCGGCTGGCCGGACAGCTATTCCGATCTGTCACGCGCCGGCTTTCGACGCTCCCACCTGTTTGCCTACCGCCCCGCCTGTCGCGGGTGCGAGGCATGCGTGCCTGTGCGCGTGGACGCCACGCGTTACGCCCCATCGAAGTCGCTCCGCCGGATCGCCAGGCGCAACGCCGACTTGACCGGCACGCTGCGCCCGCCAGTAGCGACCTACGAGCAATATCTGCTCTTTCAGCACTACCTGAAAAGCCGGCACGCCGAGGGCGACATGGCCCGGATGGGCTACGGCGACTTCCGGGCCATGGTGGAAGAGACGGCGGCGGCAACGCGCCTGGCCGAATTCCGCGACCGTGAGGGCCGACTGGTCGGTGCCTGCTTGCTGGACCTGCTGGATGACGGCTGTTCGGCCGTTTATTCCTTTTTTGATCCAGACGCACACGCGCGCAGCCTTGGCAGCTACATGATCCACTGGGCGATCGGCGACACCCGGCTGCGCGGCCAACGCTACGTCTATCTTGGCTACTGGATCGCGCAATCGCGCAAGATGGCCTACAAAATCCGTTTTCGCCCGCTGGAAGCGCTCGGCCCCCAAGGCTGGCGCGACCTTGATCCGTCGGCCAATTAGTCACGGATATCGAGAGGGAGGCTCCGGCGCGGGCGCATGGGGCTGGCTTGCCCGGTCAGGGAATCACCCCTATTGTTCGCCTGGAATCTGGGATTACCGCGCTTGGGCGCGCTGCACGGCGGACGCGACCAACGCGCGAAGACCAGAGCATCAATTGTAGAAACGGGACACGACCCTCGCGTCGTGAATCCCGATACACATCCACTTCCGGGGAGGATACGCGCTTAATGAAACGCCGCGACTTTATCCGCACCACCGCCGCCGGCTCCGTGGCCGCCGGCGCCGCCACGTTCAGCGCCCCTGCGATCGCGCAGGACAAGAAGACCCTGAAGATGGTCACGCCGTGGCCGAAAAATTTCCCAGGTCTTGGGACAAGTGCGCAAAGGCTCGCTAAACGGATCACCCAGGCCTCGGACGGACGCCTTGACGTCAAGGTTTTTGCGGCTGGCGAATTGGTTCCTGCCTTGGAGAGCTTCGATGCGGTCTCGGGCGGGACAGCCGACCTCTACCATGCCGCAGAATATTACTGGCAAGGCAAGTCCAACGGTTTTGCCTTCTTTACCACCGTCCCCTATGGCTTCACGCCGCAAGAAATGCATGCATGGATTCACTATGGTGGTGGCCAAGAACTTTGGGATGAACTGTCTGCACAATATAACATTAAACCGATTCTATGCGGCAATACCGGCGCCCAAATGGCCGGTTGGTTCCGGCAACCGATTGAGTCTTTGGAAGACCTAAAGGGCCTGAAGTTCCGCACGCCCGGTTTGGGTGGCGAAGTCATGCGCCAGGTCGGCGCGAATGTGGTGACCCTGCCCGGTGGCGAGATCTTCACATCTCTCCAGTCAGGTGCGATCGATGCCGCTGAATGGGTCGGGCCTTGGAACGATCTCGCCTTCGGTTTCCACCAGATCACAAAACACTATTACTACCCCGGCTATCAGGAGCCGAATGCCGCGCTCTCGTGCGGCATCAACCGCAAGGTCTGGAATGACCTTTCTGATGCGGACCATGCGGTCATCCAAGCCGCCTGCTTGGCCGAAGCCGATTACACCCTCGCCGAGTTTGATGCGAATAACGGTGATGCCCTCGACACATTGATCAACGAACACGGGGTGCAGTTGCATCGTTTCAGCGACGATATCCTCAAATCCCTGGGGGAAGCCTCGCGTGACGTTGTCGCCGACACGGCGCAGGAAAGCGCGCTCACGAAACGAATCTACGAGAGCTACACGGCGTTCAGGGAGAAGATGATCCGCTGGACCGACATCGCGAACCGTGAATACCTGAACGCGCGCGCACTTACGCTTTCCGACGGGTAATGCCGTCGTTCAAGAGCAAGACACGCTTTGTGAGATCGAGACGAACCTCGGAAGTTCGGTTCCGATCAGCCTAACCGGTAAACAAGTCGAGCGCCCCGGTCATCGTCGGTTTTCCCGGCGAACCGGGTCGTTTGGCTTGACGCGTGACGTGCCGGCGGCCAGAACACGCGCGTTTCCCACCTGCCCGACGATCACGGGGTCTTGACGATGGCGCGCACGCTCTTCCGGGCGATCGACCAATTAAATAGCCGCATCGGCGTCACCGTCGCCTGGTTCACGCTGGCCATGGTGCTGGTCCAGTTCGTGGTGGTGCTGCTGCGCTACGTTTTCGGCGTGGGCTCGCTCTTCCTGCAGGAATCGATCGTCTACCTGCACGGCTCGATGTTCATGCTGGGCAGCGCCTACACCCTGCTGCACAACGGCCACGTGCGCGTCGACGTGTTCTATCGGGACGCCAGCCTGAAGTGGAAGGCGAAGGTGGACTTCGCCGGCTACGTGCTCTTTCTGATCCCGGTGTGCGTGCTGATCTTCATCTACTCCTGGCCCTACGTTGTCTCGTCCTGGACCTCGCTGGAAGGCTCTCGGGAAACCAGCGGCATTCCGGCCGTCTTCCTGCTCAAGACCGTAGTGCTGGTGTTCTGCGTCCTGATGGTCCTGCAGGGCATCGCGCAAGGACTTAAGGCCTTCATGGTCCTCACCGGCACCCTCAGCGCGGACCAGTTATACGCCGCCCCGGAACGCTCGGACGACGAAGCCCACGCGAGCGCCTAGTCAATTCGCTTCCCCTCAAGACCAACTCCTGGACCCGATTGAGTCATGCCGATCGCCGAGTTTCTCGACGTGCTGATGTTCGCCAGCGTGTGCGTGTTGCTGCTGCTCGGGTTCCCGGTCGCCTTCACGCTGGCGGGCACGGCCCTGAGTTGGGCGTTGATCGGCTGGGGTCTGGGCGTGTTCGACATGTCGTTCTTCGGCGCCCTGCCCTCGCGCATCTACGGCAACGCGATGACCAACGATATCCTGGTCGCGGTGCCCCTGTTCATCTTCATGGGCGTCATGCTGGAACGCTCGAAGGTGGCCGAGGAGTTGCTCGATACCATGGGCAAGCTGTTCGGCCAGGTGCGCGGCGGGCTTGGCTTCTCGGTGGCGATTGTGGGCGCCCTGATGGCGGCCAGCACCGGAATCGTCGGCGCCACCGTCGTGACCATGGGGCTGCTATCGCTGCCGACCATGCTACGTCGCGGCTACGACCAGAAGCTGGCCGCCGGAGCGATCTGCGCGTCCGGTACGCTGGGCCAGATCATCCCGCCGTCGATCGTGCTGGTGCTGCTCGGGGACCAAATCTCCAACGCCTACACCACCGCACAACGGGAGATGGGCAACTGGTCGCCAGAGCCGGTGTCGGTCGGTGATCTGTTCGCCGGCGCCCTACTGCCGGGGCTGATGCTGGTCGGTCTCTACATCGGCTACCAGGCGCTCGTCGCCTTCCTGCGCCCGTCAAGCTCGCCGCCGATCCCGCGCGATACGGAAGAAACGGGCAGCGCCATGCTGGGCAAGGTGCTGCACGCCCTGATCCCGCCGATCGTCCTGATCATCGCCGTGTTGGGCTCGATCCTGGCCGGCGTCGCGACCCCGACGGAGGCGGCCAGCGTCGGGGCGGTCGGCGCGACGCTGTTGGCCGGCCTGCGGCTGGTCGAACTGAACGCGTTGCCCGCGCCGAGCGACCGCTTCACGGCCACGTTGACCCGGCTGCTGGACAACGATGGCCGTTCGCCGGTCTATATCGCCTTCGCCAGCCTGGTCGGCATGTTGCTGCTGCAGAACTTCATGGATCTGCGCATCCTGCGCGACGAGATTCCAACGGGCGACTGGATCGGGATCATTGCCGCGATGCTCCTGTCACTCCTGCTGGCCTGGGGGCTGTTGGTCTGTCTCTTGCGCGTCTGGCGCGCGGAGATCCTGCGGCCGGTCGCCCGCTCGACCCTGCAGATCACGTCGATGGTGTTCATCATCCTGATCGGCGCGACGGTGTTCTCGCTGGTCTTCCGCGGCCTGGGCGGCGATGAGCTGGTGCAGGACGTGCTGACCAACATGCCGGGCGGCATCTATACAGCCGTGGCGATCGTGATGCTGGTAATGTTCGTCCTGGGCTTCTTCCTGGACTTCATCGAGATCACCTTCGTCGTCGTGCCACTGGTCGCGCCGGTGCTGTTGCAGTCGGACATCTCGCCGGTCTGGCTGGGTGTGATGATGGCGATGAACCTGCAGACCTCCTTCCTAACCCCGCCGTTCGGCTTCGCGCTGTTCTATCTGCGGGGGGTCGCCCCCAAGGAGGTCTCGACCAAGAACATCTACCTCGGGGCCCTGCCCTTCGTCGGCATCCAGCTGATCGGCTTGACGATCCTCGCGCTGTTCCCAGGTATTGCCACCTGGCTGCCCGGCGTGATTTTCGGATAAGCACACGGCGTCAGGATCACGACGACAGAACTCGCCTCTCTACGGTGTTGGGTCAGACGATCTGCACCGGTCGTCTCTCCCGGCGTCCAACCACCAACGACGGGTGCGTCTGAATGTGCCTTGCAGCGACACATTCGGCATGCTGTAGTCAAAATCGCTAGGGTTGGTTTCCCGCCGCCGCACGGCGGGAACGATCTTGTGTCGTGGTGTCCGGCCCTCGGACACCCCGGCATTGGAGAGAGGGAACGCGGTGCGGTCCGATCCCTACAGGTCGGACCAAGGCCGTGGCTGCCCCCGCAACTGTAAGCGGCGAGCCGGCGTTCAATTGTGCATCCACTGGATCCACGGATCCGGGAAGGCCGAGCGCCCGGCGATGACCCGCGAGCCAGGAGACCTGCCACCCGCGCATCGTTGAGACCCGGAGGACGGGGTGTATCCGCCGGGGCGGGGCAGAATCTGTCGAAGATGATGCACGCCTCCCTCACGCGCGAGCCAGCAAGGTTCGTGCGGAGTTGGGCATGGCGTGCCGCCGCCCATGCTTGCACACCCGTCATGCCATCCGGGATCTCGCTTTCAGGACCTGCATGAGCGGGAGGCTCAGCTGAACACCATGGGTTACCCCACAAAACTACCGCGCGGGAGCGTGGTCGGTACCGGCCGTCTTGCCCTTCTGGCCGCGCCTCTTACCCTGTCGCTTGCTATGGCGGCGCCATCGCCAACCGTTGCGCAGCAAAAGATGGACGAAGTCGTGGTGACCGCGACGCGCGTCCCAACCCGGATCGAGGAAGTTGGCGCCTCGGTCACGGTGATCGACCGGCAAGAGATCGAGGAGCAGCAATACCGCACCGTAACGGAGGCGCTGCACACGGTTCCCGGGCTGCGCATGGTTTCCAACGGACCGCGCGGCACCACCACGTCAATCTTCATGCGGGGGGCGAATTCCAACCAGACGTTGGTGCTCCTGGATGGCCAGCGGATCAGCAATCCCGGAACCCCCAGTGGCGCCTTCAACTTCGCCGATTTGACCACAGACAACATCGAACGCATCGAAGTGGTGCGTGGGCCGCAGAGCGCGCTTTACGGCAGCGATGCGATCGCTGGCGTCATCAACATCATCACTCGACGACCGGAACGTGCGGGTGTGCGCGGCAGCGCAAGCGTCGAAGGCGGCACTCTGGGCACATTCAAAGGCAGCGGCAACCTGCGTGGACGTCAGGGCCGGGTCAGCTTCGACGCCACGCTAAGCGGCATAACGACCGACGGCGATACGATCACCCCAGAGCGCTACCGCCCAGCGGGCGCACCGGCGGAAGACGACAGCTATCAACTGCTGAAGGCTGCCGGCCGGCTCGGCATCGATCTGAGTGAGCAGCTCGACGCGTCATTCTATGCCGAGGTGACCGACAGCGAGCTGGATCTCGATGACAATCCGGAAGACCCGAACAGCGTGGAACAGACGCGCCGCTACATCACCGGCGCAGAGCTGTCGGGCCACTTCTGGGACGGCCGTTACCGCCCGACGCTAAGCCTCGGTTACACCGACTTCCGGCGCGATAACGATAACCGGCCGGATGCGTTCAGCGGAACCCGGACCAACACCGTCAACGAAGGCAGCCGTGCGTCGGCGAGCTTCGAAAACGAACTCGACGTACACGACGATCATACCCTGATCCTCGGAGCGGAGGTCTACGAGGAATCCTTTAAATCCAGCGGTGTGCAGGACTTCTCTGGCTTTATACAACGCCAGCGATCCGACGCCGATGCCACGACCACCGCGCTATTCCTGCAAGACGTCTACCAACTGACCTCGCAGCTTTCCGGCACCATCGGCGTGCGCTACGACAAGCCGGAGGATTTCGATGGCCAGGTGACTTGGCACGTCGCGCCCAGCTACGAGATCGAGGCGACCGGCACACGCCTGAAAGGCAGCGTGGGCACCGGCTTCAAGACGCCCTCCCTGTTCGAACGCTTCGGCTTCACGCCAAGCAACAGCGGCACCGCCTTCCGCGGCAACCCCGACCTGGACGCCGAAAAGAGCTTCGGTTGGGAGGTTGGCTTCGAGCAGCCCCTGTTGGACTCGCGCGTGCGTTTCGGGGCGACCTATTTCCAGAACGATATCGAAGATGGTGTGACCACGGTGTTCGATTCGAACTTCAACTCGACGACAGTGAACAACGCCGACATCGAAACCTCGGGCGTGGAAACCTTCGTGGCGGTTGAGCCGCTGGACCGGTTAAGCGTGCGCGTCGACTACACCTACCTTTCAGCGGAAGATGCGGACACCGGCCAGAGTCTGGTCCGGCGGCCCAAGCATAAGGTGACGGTACAAGCCCGTTGGCGGCCGACCGATCGTCTGACCCTGAGCGGCGGCCTGCGTGGCATCGCCGGGGTCACAGACATCGGCCTGAACGGCGGACGCGTTGACCTCAACGACTACCTCGTCGCCCGCGTCGCCGGCAGCTACCGGATCAACGACTGGTCCGAGATCACGGCCCGGGTCGAGAACCTCACGAACAACGACTATGAAACCGCCGACGGCTTCAAGGCACCGGGGCTTGAGGCGTTCGTCGGCACGCGGCTGAGTTTCTAGGCTGGCTGTCGACGTCGATGGGACGAGGGATTGTATGACCAAGATGGGTCCGATGCAGGTATGGCACGTCGCGACCGCAATACTGGTCGTGTTCTTGACGGCCTGGGGACCAGCGGCGGCCGGGTCGACGCCGGCCGCCGCCGAGCGCCCGCAACGCGTGGTGTCGCTCAACCTGTGCACCGACCAGCTGCTTGTGCAGCTGGCGGAGCCAGAACGCATTGCCTCGGTCTCCGTGCTGGCAGCCGATCCGCTCTATTCCGCGGTCGCCGACAGGGCCCAGGGCCTGCCGGTCAATCACGGCCAGGCGGAAGAGGTGCTACGGCAGAATCCCGATCTGGTGTTGACCGGTACCTTCGGGAACCGCAGCACGGTGCACCTGCTGCGCCGGCTCGGCTACCCGGTGGTACAGATCGGCCCGCCGCGCGACCTGACCGATGTCCGCCGTCAAATCCGCAAGATCGCTGACGCACTTGGCGTGCCGGCGCGGGGCCGCGCGTTGATCCGGCGCTTGGACACACGGCTGGCCGCTGCTGCGCCACAGGAACGATCCGAGGATCGCGTCACGGTCGCGATCTACCAGCCCAACGGGATCGTTGTCGGACGCAACGAACTCCCCCACGCGGTCGCGACTGCGGCGGGCCTCTCCAACCTGGCGGCGGACCAGGGCATGAACGGCATGAGTCCGCTTGCGCTGGAGCGGTTGCTGGTCGCACGTCCGGACGTTCTGATCCTGCAAAGCGAACGCGATCCCGCACCGTCCCAGGCGACCGAACTGCTGCGCCATCCTGCATTGCAGGCATTGGCCGAACGCAGCGTGGTAACCCGTATTCCGCGCCGCTTATGGTCCTGCGGAGGACCGCAAGTCGCCGAGGCGGTGCGCCGTCTGGCGCAAGCACGCCGGGAGGCGCACTGACATGCCGTGGCGTCCGCCGACATCGACGCTGGGGACCGCAGGGCTGCTGACCCTGGGACTGATTGCGGCGTTTGTGGGCTCCCTCCTGGTCGGCCCGGCCGGGCTGCGGCCAGGCGTGGTGTTGACGGCCCTGCTCGAAGGCCGCGGGGACGTGGTCAGTGTAATCGTGCAAGAAATCCGCCTGCCGCGCAGCCTGTTGGCGGTCGCGATCGGGGCGTCGCTGGGGCTCGCGGGCGCGGCGCTGCAAGGCTATCTGCGCAACCCGCTGGCCGAGCCAGGATTGATCGGCGTCTCCGGCGCGGCAGCACTGGGCGCGGTACTGACGCTCTATACCGGTGCCTCCGCCGCGTTCGCGCTCGCCCTGCCGCTGGGCGGCATCGCGGGGGCGATCTTGGCGGTGTTGCTGGTCCTGCTGCTGGCAGGACGCAACGCCGACACGCTGACGCTGATCCTGGCCGGCGTCGCCGTCACCTCATTCGCCGCCGCGTTGACCTCGCTCGCGCTCAACCTGGCGCCCAGCCCCTACGCCGCGCTGGAGATCGTATTCTGGCTGCTGGGCTCGCTCTCCGGCCGGTCGATGGAGCATCTGGGGCTGGCGTTGCCGTTCATGGCGGTCGGCTGGGTTCTGCTTGCCAGCGTGGCGCCTGCGCTCGATGCGTTGACCCTCGGCGAAGATGCGGCACAAAGCCTCGGCTTCCACCTGCCCGCGGTCCGCACGCGGCTGGTCCTCGGCACGGCTCTCGCTGTCGGTTCTGCAACAGCGGTGGCCGGCGCGATCGGCTTTATCGGACTGGTGGTGCCCCATGTCCTGCGCCCCCTGGTCGGCCATCGACCGGCCGCGCTGTTGCCGGTCAGCGCCCTGGGCGGCGCGTTGCTGTTGCTGCTTTCGGACATGCTGGTACGTGTCATCACCGCGAACCAGGAGTTGAAGCTGGGTGTCGTGACCGCGTTGGTCGGCGCGCCCTTCTTCTTCTGGCTGGTGATCCGTACCCGTCGGGGGATCGCATGATCGACGTCACATCACAGCCGCGGCCGCCCTCATCGACCGCCCCCGATGGCACGCCGGTCTTGGCGGCCAAAGCACTGGACGTCACGCTGGGCGGACGGGCCGTGCTCCAGGGCATCGACTGCGCGGTGAAACCGGGCGAGCTGGTTGGGCTGATCGGCCCCAACGGCGCTGGCAAGACAACGCTTCTGCGGACCCTGGCCGGGCTTGTGCCGGCAAACGCCGGCCGGGTCACGCTGGCCGGCCAGCCACTCGCCGAGATCCCACGACGGCGGTTCGCCGCGCGTGTCGCCTACCAGCCGCAGGGAGAGCGGCCCCATTGGCCCTTGCCGGTGCGAGACCTGGTGATGCTGGGCCGTGCGCCACGGCGGCGCGCCTTCGGACGCCCAGCTGCCGGCGACCAGGCAGCGGTGTCACAGGCGCTGCACGCCACCGGTACGGAGCATCTGGCCGAGCGGCCGGCCACCGAATTGTCCAACGGCGAGTGCGCCCGGGTGCTGCTGGCGCGCGCGCTCGCCGGGGCGCCGGAATGGCTGCTGGCGGACGAACCCGTGGGCGGGCTCGACCCCTATCATCGACTGGAGGTGATGGCGCGCTTGCAAGCGACTGCTCGGGCGGGTGCAGGTGTGGTGGCCGTGCTCCACGACCTAACGCTCGCGGCCCGCTTCTGCGACCGGCTGCTGCTGCTGCACGGCGGGTGCATAGCTGTGCAGGGCACGCCCACGGAGGTTTTAACGGACAGATGGCTGCGTCGAGTCTACCGCGTTCGGGCACTCACCGGCGTACAGGACGGGGAGCCGTTCGTTTTGCCCTGGGCACGCGCCGCGCCGTTGGACGAGCCCCAGAGCCCCCCAAATGAGGCTGAAGCGGAATCGGCAAGCAAGCGGTGAATTCCATTGTCAGTCGAACGCAAACGCGCGCCGACCTCAAAGAGGCCGACGCGCGTTCGTTCTTCAGCCGTATGAGACGGTCATTTTAGCCGCGCAGGCGGTTAAATACGCCCCAGCCGGCACGCACCACAGCGGTTGCCAGCGCGATCTTCAGCGCCCCACCGAGCAGGAAGGGAACCACACCGGTGACGACCGCCGCACCCAGCGCGGTTTCGGCGCCGGTTCCGGCAATGCTGGGCCCGTCGGCCGCCGCATAGAAGGTCGCGAGCCAGGCAACGCCGGGGACGAACAGAACGAGCGTGCCCAGGGTGTTGGCGACAGCGCTCTTCCAGACCTTCCGGTCCCAGCCCCGCTCGGCCAGATAGCCGACGCAAGCCGCGCCGAGGATGAAGCCCGGCAGGATATAGCCTCCGGTCGGCCCCATCAGCACGCCCGGGCCCGCACTGAAGCCGGCGAACACCGGCAGGCCAAGCGCGCCCTCAAGGGTATAGAGCGCCAGGGTCGCCGCGCCCAGGCGCCAGCCCATGGCCATCCCGACGGTCATCACGGCAAAGGTCTGCATGGTCATCGGCACCGGCCACATCGGCACCTGAATCTGCGAACAGGCGGCGACGAACAGGCTGCCGACGACAGCCAGCGCGCCGTTGCGCAGCCAACTGCGGCTGCCGCTCTTGGTCGTCCAGATCGCATCCGCCAAGGTGGCGGGCATCGCCCTGCTACTCATGGGTGGTGGTCCCCCCTCAATCAAACTGTCCGGTTGGTGTGTGCAGGCTCGTTACGCCTAGCTGCCTTTATAAACGGCTGCGTTCGGCGCTGCAAAGAACCGCCGCCGACACGGCGCCGTCAAGTCTTGAGGCTAGGCGCCGAAGCCGGTCTTGCGCGGGAAGCCGTTGGGCACCATCCGACCGGCCGTGGCGCGCTTGCCGAGCCAGGCCCGCAGGTCGGTTTCGGTCCGGGTGCGTTCGGCGTTGATCTTCCAGGTCAAGCCGTCATCCAGCTTGAACGCCTTGGCATCGGCCAACCCACCGTCCTTATAACGCTGCAGGAAGACGCCACGGCCCTTGGCCAGCTCCGGCAGTTCGTTGCGCGGGAAGACCAGCAGCTTGCGGTTGTCGCCGACGACGGCGATGTGATCGGCCTCGTCGGGCACCGGACGGCAGAGTTTGGCCTCGTGACCGCTGGGTACGGTCAGGATCTGCTTGCCGCCCTTCTTCTGCGCGACCGTGTCATCCTCGTCGACGATGAACCCATGGCCACTGTCGCATACCACCAACAGCTTGCGGCCCGGCTTGTGGCTCAGAATCTCCACCACATCGGCGTCGTTCGGCAGGTCGATCATCAGCCGCAGCGGTTCGCCGTAGCCGCGCCCGCCCGGCAGGCGGTCGGGGTTCAGGGTATAGAAGCGACCGTTGGTGGCGAAGATCAGGATCTTGTCGGTGGTCTGGGCGTGCACCGCGAAACGCGGGCCGTCGCCGTCCTTGTACTTGACCTCGCTGGTGTCGGTCAGATGGCCCTTCATCGCCCGGATCCAGCCCTTGCGCGAACAGATCACGGTGATCGGCTCGCGCTCGACGAACGCCTCGACCGGCACGTCGATATCGGCGGGCGCCTCACCCAGCTCGGTGCGCCGGCGGCCCAACTCTGTATCCTTGCCGAAGCGTTTGCGGATCGCCTTCAGGTCGTCGCCGATGCGCTGCCAGCGTCGGCTCTCATCGTTCATCAGGTCCTGGAGATCGGCCTGCTCCTCCGTGAGCTTCTGGTGCTCCTCCCGGATCTTCATCTCCTCCAGCTTGCGCAGGGCGCGCAGGCGCATGTTGAGGATCGCGTCGGCCTGAATCTCGGTCAGGTTGAAGGTATCGATCAGCTTCTGCCGAACGTGATCCTCCTCGCGGATGATCCGGATCACCTCGTCCAGGTTCAGATAGGCGACCAGGTAGCCGTCCAGCACCTCCAGGCGCCTGGCGATCTCGCCAAGCCGATGACGGGTACGCCGTACGAGGACATCGTGCCGGTGATCCAGGAAGGCCTGCAGCACCTCGCGCAGATCCATCACCCGCGGGGTGGTGTCGGCGTCGAGCACGTTCATGTTCAAGCCGACGCGCGTCTCCAGCTCGGTCTGCTTGAACAGGCTTTCCATTAATGCGGCCGGCTCGACGTTGCGACTCTTCGGTTCCAGCACCAGACGCACCTCGTCCGTGCTTTCGTCGCGTACGTCGTGCAGCGCCGGCAGCTTCCGGTTGGCCAGTAGATCAGCGATTTTCTCGACCAGCCGCGCCTTGGGCACCTGATAAGGCATCTCGGTCACGACCACCTGGTAGGTGCCGCCCTTCAGAGCCTCCCGATGCCAACGCGCGCGCACCCGCAACGAGCCGCGGCCGTGGGTGTAGGCTTCGACGATCGTGCTGCGCGGTTCGACCAGGATACCCCCGGTCGGGAAGTCCGGCCCCGGCATGCGGTCGATCAGCGTCTCGATCCGCGCGTTGGGATGGTCGATCAGATGCAGCAGCGCCTCGCACACCTCGCCCGCGTTGTGCGGTGGGATCGAGGTTGCCATGCCGACCGCAATGCCCTGAGCGCCGTTGGCCAGCAGGTTCGGGAAGCTCGCCGGCAGAACGACCGGCTCCTGCCCCTCACCGTCGTAGGTCGGACGGAAGTCGACGGCGTCCTCGTCGATCCCCTCCAGAAGCGCCATCGCAACCTCGGTCAGGCGCGCTTCGGTATAGCGCATCGCCGCCGGGTTATCGCCGTCGATGTTGCCGAAGTTGCCCTGCCCGTCGATCAGCGGATAGCGCAGCGCGAAGTCCTGCGCCAAACGCACCAGCGCATCGTAGATCGCCTGATCACCGTGGGGGTGATACTGACCGATCACGTCGCCGACCACGCGCGCGGACTTCTTGAAGCCGCTGTTGGGCTCCAGACGCAGTTGGCGCATGGCGTAAAGCAGCCGGCGGTGCACCGGCTTCAGGCCGTCGCGCACGTCCGGCAGCGAGCGGGAGACGATCGTCGACAGCGCGTAGGCGAGATAGCGCTCGGAAAGCGCCTCGCTCAAACGCACGTCGCGGACGTTGCCGCCTGGCTCGTCGGCCAGCAGGTCGCTCATCGGGAACTCCGACTCGGGATCATAGACGTGGAAGACAGTAGAGACGCCCGGTTAACGCCACAAGAACGGTGAGCGGCGCTCAACCACGGCGGCTGGCGAGATACCAGCCCACCGCGCTCAACCCGGCCCAGACCGCTTCCGAGATCAGCAGGTCGAGGGTCAGTCCAGGCGCCGTACCGATCGCAAGCGTACCGGCCAGCCGTGCGACGAACGCCCCGCCGGCGCCCAGCGTCGACATCGCCAGCGCGGCGATCAGCCAGTCCTCGCGCAGCGTCGCCAGGGCCAGGAACGCGCCCACCCCGGTGTAGAAGCCGCCGTAGACCGTCACGAATTCCACCTGCCCCGCGGGACCTGCGAAAACGTAACCGATCATCCCCGCGACCCCGGCAGGGTCGAGCAGGCTCCACAGCCCCACGAGCAGGCAAACCAGGGCTGACAGGGCGCAAATGAGGCGGGCGGCGAGCATGGGAATCGTCCTTTGAAATCAAGCGTCTGAGTCAAAGTGCATCCCTCTCTTCTCGGAAAAGAGAGGGGGTGTCAGAACCGGTCCACCCGGAAGGGCGAAACGTCGATGCCGGTCGGCCGGTCGAGCGTGAGGTCACGGACCAGCTCGCCCGTGCGCGCGGAGAGCATCAGGCCGCAATGGCCGTGGCCAAAGGCAAATACCGTGTTGGCGAACCGCGGGCTCCGGGAAATCACCGGCAGGCTGTCCGGCATCGACGGGCGGAAGCCCATCCAGCGCACGGCCCCTTCGCCGTCGACCCCAGGAAACCAGCGTTGCGCATTCTCCAGCAACATGTCCGCCCGCCGCCAGTCCGGCGGTGCGTCCAAACCGGCCAGCTCGACCGTGCCGGCCAGGCGCAGCCCGGCGTCGATCGGCGTGCAGACCTGCCCACGCTCGGTCGAGCAAACCGGCATGCGCGGCCGCACGCCCGGGTTCGGCAGGGTGAGCGAATAACCACGCTCCGTATCCAACAACGGGTCGCTGCCCAGGCGGCGGGCCAATGTACGGGAATACGCGCCCGCAGCGATCACCAACCGATCGCAGGCGTGCCGGCCGCGATCCGTCAGCACCGCCTCCGGCCCTTCTACACCGATTTCGAAGTCGTACACCTCTTCCCGCAGAATCCGTCCGCCCCGCTGCCGGAATGCGCGTGCCAGGACCTGCACGAGACCAAGGCTGTCGCTCACGTAGCCGACATCCGGGTAGTAGATGCCAGCATGGAAGCGCTGGGACGCGCCCAACGCCGGTTCCAACTGCCGCAGTTCTTCCGCCGGGATCACTTCCGCGCGTACGCCGCGCCGGCGCTGAACCTCCAGGCTGCGCTGGTAACCATCGAACCCGGCCTTGGTTTCGTACAAGCCGAGCCAACCGGTCTTACGCAGCATGTCATGTGCCTCCGCTGCCTCGAGCAGCGGATCGAACGACGCCATGCAGCCTTCAAGCAAATCTCGCAGCGCGTGCGAAACTCGCTCGACCTCCGACCAGCGCGCGCGCTTGACGAAGTGCCACAGCCAGGGCGTCAGCTTTGGCAGGTAGGACCAGCGCACCGCCAGCGGGCTTTTACTGTTGAAAAGCATCCGCGGCAGGTCGGTCAGCACGCTTGGAGTCGCGACCGGGACCACGTGGTCCTCACCGATCACGGCCCCGTTGGCGTACGTGGCCCCCTCGCCAGGCGCGCCGCGATCGAGCAACGTCACGCGCGCGCCCGCTAATTGCAGGTGCAGCCCGGCGGCGACGCCCACCGCGCCGGCGCCAACGATCACAACGTGGGGCGTGGTGTGGGGAGTGGCGGCCTCCCTGTCGACTTGTTGGTGGGTCTTGGATCCGGCCATGGGCACGTGATCTAGCCGCTCCCCGGTGCCGGGTCCAGAGCCGCTCCGGCATCCTCCCCGGTGGTTCGCTCGAAACGCTCCGCGACACGCAGACGCGCGGCCGGCAGGTCGCGATCGTCGGGGTGGAAGACGTGTCGACGCAGGAAATAGCCGGTCAGCTTGAGGCCAAGCGCGACCTCTCGAACGCCTCCACCACCGTAGCCGGCCAGGAAGCCCGGCAACGGCAGCAGCTTGTCGCGATACGGCTCCCCCTTGGACAGCGACACCGCGCGGCCCGTACGTGGGGAGACGAATGCCAACTGGTCGTTCGGCCCGCCGCCGGCGCACTGCGTCAAGTCGAGTCCGAAACCGACCTCGCGGAGCAGCAGCAGTTCCCAGTGCACCAGCGCTTCCGCCCAGTGGTCGCCGTACAGAGCTTCCAGCAGCGCCGCCGTCCCCTCGAACGCGGCTGGATGGGCTGTGCGCTCCGGCAGCGCATGCTCCGCGACACCGACCGCGGCCGACAGGGCGTCTAATCGCTCCGGATGGTCGAACAGGCGTGCGACCGGGCTGCTCTGCAGTTCACAGGTCAGGGTCCCCAGGTAATCCGGCAACCGCGCCTTCCAGGACGCATCAACCCGGTTCCCTGGCTGAAAGGTGCCGCGCTGACGCTTCGACTGCCCGCCACGGACCAAGCCGGCATGCCGGCCGCGCTCACGGGTCAGCAACTGCACCACGACCGCATCCTCGCCATGCGGCCGCGCGGATAGCACGATGCCTTCGTCACGCCATTCGATCATAGCCGATAGATGGCGCGGCAAAGCGCGCCTGTCGAGTTGTCATTGAGGTGGCCTGTCTACGCTGAACGCGTCAGCAACGCACCGGGGAACAGCCCCACACGCCGACGGCCTGCCCCGTCCCCGGCGTCGCTCTACAGATCGCCGAACAGGGCCTCGTAAACCGTGTGCCAGGCCTGCTCGCTATAGGCATGCAGAAGACCATTCCCCTCGCGACGGGTGGGGACGTAGTCGTGACCGTCGAGCAGACGGGCGACGCCACCGGCTTCCGCCAGGATGAAGGATCCCGGGGCGTGGTCCCAGGGCATCAGCTTGGTGAACAGGGCGAAGCGGATCTCGCCGGAAACCAAGCGGACGTATTCCGCTCCCGCACACCCAAGCGTCTTGACCGCGCTTACACGGGACCGACGCTTATCGACCTGTCGGGCCATTGCCTTCGTGGCGAAGGTACTGGCGTTCAACGTGCCCGACATCTCGGCGGCGGCCAGTTCCGGCTGGTCGAGAATGATCCGCTCGCCATCGTGCGTCGCCCCGGCACCGGCGACGCCGGCAATGCATGTGTCCCTGGCCGGCATGTCGATCCAGGCAGCCAGCGTTTCCCCGCCCTGCACCAAAGCCACCATGACCGCGAACGTCTCCCGGCCAGCGGCGAAGTTGTTGGTGCCGTCGATGGGATCGATGACCCAGACGGGATCGCTGTCGTTCAGCCGGTCGAACACGCTGGGATCGCGCGCAGCCCCCTCCTCGCCCAGCACGACGGAGCCTGGCAGGTGATCGCTCAGCAACTGCGACAGGCGCGCTTCCGCCGCCTCGTCGGCGACCGTCACCAGCTCGCCGCCCTGCTTGCGCATCACCTCCCCGTCCGCAAGGTGACGGAAGCGCGGCAGGATTTCCGTTTCCGCGGTTTCGCGAATCAGGCGGCTGACGGTGTCGGGATCGAAGCGGGGCATGACGGTCGCGAGTATCGGGGAGGAACGGCGCAAAAGAAAGGGGCCGCGAGAAGATCCCGCGGCCCCGATCCATGGATGCGTCCGAAACGCTCGGGCGGAAGCCG
Source organism: Rhodovibrio salinarum DSM 9154 (assembly GCF_000515255.1). Taxonomy (NCBI): domain Bacteria; kingdom Pseudomonadati; phylum Pseudomonadota; class Alphaproteobacteria; order Rhodospirillales; family Rhodovibrionaceae; genus Rhodovibrio; species Rhodovibrio salinarum. Next base: position 2,704,139 of record NZ_KI911559.1, read on the forward strand.
AGCGGTACCGGGCAGCCGGACTTCTTAGAAGCCCATGCCGCCCATACCGCCCATGCCACCCATTCCGCCCATGCCACCGGCGCCGGCGCCGCCGCCGCCCTGGCTGTCGGAATTCTCGTCCGGGTGCTCCGCGATCATGGCCTCGGTCGTGATCAGCAGACCCGCCACGCTCGCGGCGTCCTGCACGGCGGTGCGCACGACCTTGGTCGGGTCGATCACGCCGGCCTTGACCAGGTCGCAGTACTCGCCGTTGTAGGCATCGAAGCCGTAGTTGAAGTCGTCCTGCTCCAGCAGCTTACCGGCGATCACCGAGCCGTCGAAGCCGGCGTTCTCGGCGATCTGACGCACCGGCGCCTGCAGCGAGCGACGGACGATGTCGATGCCGACCGTCTGGTCGTTGTTCTGGCCCTTGAGGCCGTCCAACGCCTTGACGGCGTACAGCAGCGCCGTACCGCCGCCGGGCACGATGCCTTCCTCGACGGCCGCGCGGGTGGCGTGCATCGCGTCGTCGACGCGATCCTTGCGCTCCTTCACCTCGACCTCGGTGGCGCCGCCGACCTTGATCACGGCTACGCCGCCAGCCAGCTTGGCCAAGCGCTCCTGCAGCTTCTCGCGGTCATAGTCCGAGGTGGTCTCCTCGATCTGACCCTTGATCTGCTTGACCCGCTCGTCGATCTCCTTCTGCTTGCCAGCGCCGTCGACGACCGTGGTCTCGTCCTTGCTGATCTCGACCTTCTTGGCCTCACCCAGCATGTCGAGGGTGACGTTCTCCAGCTTGATGCCGAGATCCTCGGAGACGACCTGACCACCGGTCAGGACCGCCATGTCCTCCAGCATCGCCTTGCGGCGATCGCCGAAGCCCGGCGCCTTCACCGCCGCGACCTTGAGGCCGCCGCGCAGCTTGTTGACCACCAGGGTCGCCAGCGCCTCGCCCTCGACGTCCTCGGCGAGGATCAGCAGCGGACGGTTGGACTGAACGACGCTTTCCAGCAGCGGCAGCAGCGGCTGCAGGCTGTTCAGCTTCTTCTCGTGCAGGAGAATGTAGGGATTCTCCATCTCGCAGAGCATCTTCTCGCTGTTCGTCACGAAGTAAGGCGAGAGATACCCGCGATCGAACTGCATGCCCTCGACGACGTCGAGCTCGGTCTCCAGGCTCTTGGCCTCCTCGACCGTGATCACGCCTTCCTGACCGACCTTGCTCATCGCGTCGGCCAGCATGCCGCCGATCTCCTTGTCGCCGTTGGCGGAGATCGTGCCGATCTGCGTGACCTCGTCGTTGGTCGAGATCTGGCGGCTGCGCTTGCGCACGTCCTCGACGACCTTCTCCACGGCCTGATCGATGCCGCGCTTCAGGTCCATCGGGTTCATGCCGGCGGCCACCGCCTTGGCGCCTTCGCGCACGATCGCGCGCGCCAGTACGGTCGCCGTGGTGGTGCCGTCGCCTGCAACGTCCGAGGTCTTGGTCGCGACCTCACGGACCATCTGGGCGCCCATGTTCTCGAACTTGTCCTGGAGCTCGATCTCCTTGGCGACCGACACGCCGTCCTTGGTGCTCCGCGGGGACCCGAACGACTTGTCGATGACGACGTTGCGGCCCTTCGGGCCGAGCGTCACCTTGACCGCGTCGGCGAGCGTGTCGACGCCGCGCAGCATCCGCTGCCGGGCGTCCTGACTAAAGCGTACGTCTTTGGCTGCCATTGTCTCGTTACCTCCTTTGGCCGTCTTTTCTTACGCCACGACGCCCATGACGTCGGACTCGCGCATGACCAGCACCGTCTGACCCTCGATGCTGATCTCCGTGCCGGCCCACTTGCCGTACAGGACCGTATCGCCTTCCTTGACGTCGAGCGGGACCTTCTTCCCGTCGTCGCCCTTGGCGCCGTCGCCGACGGCGACGACCTTGCCCTGCATCGGCTTCTCCTTGGCGGTATCCGGAATGATCACACCGCCGGCCGACTTCTCCTCCTGCTCCATCGGCTCGACGGCTACGCGGTCATGCAGCGGCCGGAATTTCATTGGACCCCTCTCAGACTGTCTTGTTTGACGGTTTGCGTTTCGGTTCTTGGCTACGCGTCTGCAACTTCGGTGCGGCTAAGCGCGTATCCACCGGCCCCGCGGAGCGGGCCGATGAGCCTTGCGGGCGGGGCTGTTAGCACTCCCGCCCGCCGAGTGCTATCCGGCATATACGAACCCGTCCGCCCACCGTCAACCAGCCGGGGGCGGCAATATTTGGCCAGTCGATCACCACGCGGCCGGAGCGCGCGCACAGCGTGTTGTGGCGGGAAAATCAGTTGTCGACCTGAACGTGCTCGCCGTGGCGGTACTGGAAGCGTTCCACATCCGCCGGATCGAGGTGGACGCGCAGGTGGGCATAACGCTCGTCGTCGTGCCGGTCCATGACGTGCCCGCGGTCGTACAGCCAGGCGAGCGCCCGGCCGTCCTCCAGCGGGACATGCACGTCGACGCACCGGAAGCTCGCGGACAGGCGCGCCTCGATCGCACGGCCAAGCGCCTGTGTCCCCTCGCCCGTCTGGGCCGAGACCGGTACCTCGTTGGGATCGCGTGCGGCCTGTTGTTCGACCGCCTGGCGCTGCTCGGGGCTGAGCTTGTCGATCTTGTTCAAGGCCTCGACCAAGCCCTCGTCGACCGCCGTCCCGACGTTGAGTTCGCGCAGCACCTGTTCGACGTCCTGCTTCTGCGCCTCGCTGTCGGGGTGGGAAACGTCGCGGACGTGAACGATGATGTCCGCCTCCTGCACCTCCTCCAGCGTCGCGCGGAAAGCGGCCACGAGCTGGGTCGGCAGGTCGGAGATGAAGCCCACGGTATCGGACAGGATGACGTCCTGCCCGTCCGGCAGCCGGATGCCGCGCATCGTCGGGTCGAGCGTGGCGAACAGCATGTCGTGCTCGAACACCGTCGCCCGGCTCAGCCGATTGAAAAGCGTCGACTTTCCGGCGTTGGTGTAGCCGACCAGCGCGATCACCGGATACGGCACCCGGCGGCGCTGCTTGCGGTGTTCGTCGCGGGTCTTGCGGACCTCTTCCAGGTCGCGCTTCAACCGGGTGATCCGGTCGTCGATGATCCGGCGGTCCATCTCGATCTGGCGCTCGCCGGGACCGCCCATGAAACCATAGCCGCCGCGCTGGCGCTCCAGGTGGGTCCAGGAGCGCACCAGACGCGAGCGCTGGTAGGTCAACGCGGCGAGTTCGACCTGAAGCTGGCCTTCCTTGGTCCGCGCACGCGCCCCAAAGATCTCCAGGATCAGACCGGTACGGTCGACGACCTTGCAGTTCCAGGCCTGCTCCAGGTTGCGCTGCTGCACAGGGGACAGATCGGCATCGACGATCGCGATGCCGATTTCCTCAACCTGGACGAGTAGACGGTAGCGTTCGACGTTGCCGCTGCCGAGTAACGTCCCTGCGTTCGGCCGCGACACACGGCAAACCTCGGCCGCGACCACCTCAAGGTCGATCGCTTCGGCCAAGCCGGCGGCCTCGTCGAGCCGGGCCTCGGGCGTGCGCGATAGCGTCTCGCCGGTACGCAAGTCGGGATGAACGACCAACGCGCGCTGGTTGGACGCGCGCCGGTCGTTGGTACGGCCGGGCACCGCGCTATCGAGGACACCCTTTTCAGGCCGGTTGCCACTCACTTAGGCCTCGGCCTCCTCCTTCTGGCCCTCGAACAGGGAAATCGGCGAGGCCGGCATCACCGTCGAGATGGCATGCTTGTAGACCAACTGCGAATGCTGGTCGCGGCGCAGCAGAACGCAGAAATTGTCGAACCAGGTCACGATGCCCTGGAGCTTCACCCCGTTGACCAGGAATACGGTCACGGGAACCTTCTGCTTGCGGATGTGGTTCAGGAACACGTCCTGAACGTTCTGGGACTTGTCAGCGGCCATTCAATAATCCCCTCTTTTGTTATGTCTTCACTGTTCGGCGTCGGCCGCCGCGGGGATTGCGTGCGGACCGCGCCCTTATTGTTACGTAACGCCGTTGGCATCAGTTCGGTACCGGCCGACTCCATCGGCGGTACCGTTGCCTCCGACGATTACCGCCTCCGGCTTGCGACAGCCACCGCAATGGCGACACGCTCGCACCCGAATGTCGGACGTACGCGGAAAGCTATCAAGGTGTGCAGAGCACAAAAACACTTTAATGGGCGCGCAAATAAGCCAACAAGGCCCCGCAGTTCGGGAAGTGCTGGGCGGGGGCGCATCCCTCGAACTCGCCCGCCGCCGGCGGCGTTTCCCGAAGCAGAACCGGCACGCAGCCGCCGTTGTGTGCGCAGGCAAGGTCGATGTCGGTGTCGCCAACGAACCACAGCCGCCCCCGCTCGACATCCGCCATCGGACCGCCGGCGAGCGTATAATCCACCACCGCCGGGTCCGGCTTATCACGCACCGCATCATTCGCGCCGACCACGGCCATCAGATGCCGGTCCCAGCCAAGCGCGGCCGCCTCGGCGCGCAGCAGTTGACCCTGCTTATTGGAGATCACGCCCACCGCGTAGCCCTCCTGCGCCAGGCCCACGATCAAATCATGGGCGCCGGGCAACGGCGTCAAGCTCTCCAGATGATCCTGCGCGAAGGTGTCGTAGAAGATCTCGGTCGCCCGAGCCGCCTCAGCGCCGAACAGTTCCGGGAAGGCCTCGCGCGCACTCTTGCGCACGTTCGCCTTGGTCTCCTCGAAACTCCAAGGACGATGGCCAAGCGCTTCGAACGTGACCCGCAGGGCGTGGTGAATGGCCGCCCAACTGTCGACCAGGGTGTTGTCCCAGTCGAACAGTAGGCCGCGCGGTCGTGCGGCATCGCTCATCGGCAGGCTCACACGGCCATCGAGTTGTAGATGTCCCCCGGTGCCGCACCGCGACCCTCGTTCACGACCTGCTCAACGTAGGCCTCGCGGAGCTTCAGGGTCAGGATGCCGGGGTGACCGTTACCGACCGGCTGGCCATCGATCTTGGTGATCGGCATGACGTGGTTGGTCGAAGAGGTCAGGAACGCCTCGGTGGCGTTCATCGCCTCCTCCTTGCTGAACGGACGAATCTCCAGCTCGTAGCCCTCGCGCGCCATCAACTTGGTCAACGACAGCCGCGTGATACCAGGCAGAATCGCATGGTCGGCCTGACGGGTAACCACCTTCTTGTCGGGCGTGACGATCCAAGCGTTGGTCGCCGCACCTTCGGTGACGTTGCCGTCGGCGTCGATCAGCCAGGCCTCGTCGCACCCGGCTTCGGCCGCCTGCTGCTTCGCCAGAATGTTCGGAAGCAGCGCGATCGACTTGATATCGCAGCGCTTCCAACGCTGGTCGGGCGCGGTAATCACGGCGAACCCCTGCTCCAGCTGCGCCTCCGACTTGGCCGGCAACTGCCGCGTGGTCATCGTCAGCGCCGGGCGCGGCTTGGACTTCGGGAACTTGTGGTCGCGCGGGGCGACCCCACGGGTCACCTGCATGTAGATAAAGCCGTTGGTCAGCACGTTGCGCCGGATCAGTTCGTGGCTGACCAGCTTGAGCGCGTGACGCGTCATCGGCATGTCGATCCGCAACTCGGCGAGCGACCGCTCAAGCCGGTCCAGATGCGGCTCCTCGTCGACCACGTGACCCTGGTGCACCGGCACGACCTCGTAGACGCCGTCGGCGAACTGGTAGCCGCGGTCCTCGATATGGACGCTGGCCTGGTTGTGCGGGACGAAGCGGCCGTTGGCGTAGGCGTAGCGCGGCATGTGTTGAGCCTCTTCAGTCGGACGATTGCTTGGAAGACGCGGGCGCGGAACAACGCGCGGGAGGGCGCAGCCGACCACCCCGGCAGCCCCTGTTTAGCCGGATGGCGTCCGGGAATCCAGCCAAGCCCGGCTCAGAAGAATTCCAGCTTTACGGAGAACAGACGTTCCACCTTCTTCACGCTGGACGTGGTGGAGAAGATGATCACCCGGTCGCCGGCGCGCACGACCGTCTCGCCGCGCGGGATCACGATGCGCTTGCCGCGCACGATCGCCCCGATCAGCACGCCCTCGGGCAGGCGCGCATCCTTGATCGGCACGCCGACCAGGCTGGAGGTCTCCAGCGCCTCCGCCTCGATCAGCTCGCCGAAACCTTCGGAAAGCGAGTGAACGGAGCGGATCCGCCCGCGCCGGACGTACTGCAGAATGGTCGACACGGTAATCGCCCGCGGGCTCACCACCGTGTCGATGCCAAGCGAGCCGATCAGCCCGCCGTAGCTCGTTTTGTTGACCAGCGTGACCGCCCGGCGGCAGCCGTAGCGCTTGGCGAGCAGCGAGGCCAGGATGTTGACCTCATCGTCGTTGGAGACGGCGACGATCGCCTCCGCCGTCTTGACGTTGGTCTCTTCCAGGATCTCGGTATCCAATGCACTGCCGTGGATCACCACGGTGCGGTCCAGCGTCTGGGCCACCTGCTCCGCCCGGGCCTTGTCGACCTCGACCAGCTTGAGCGCAACGTGCGGATTGTGCTGCTCGACCTGCCGGGCAAGGTTCAGGCCGATGTTGCCGCCGCCCACGATGATCACCCGGCGCGCCTCGCGCTCCTCGTGGCCGAAGGCGGCCATGGCGCGCATCAGGTGCGAGGTCTCGGCGACGAAGTAGACGTCGTCCCCCTCCAGCAGTTGATCGTCGGCGGTGGGCACGATGCCGCGACCTTCGCGCTGGATGCCGACGATCACGATGTGCAGATCCGGGAACATGCCGGTCAGCTGGCGCAGCGGCGTGTTCAGGATCGGCGTCGATTCCGTGCAGTGCACGCCGATCAGCGACACCTTGCCGCTGGACAGCGGGATCACGTCGAACGCACCCGGAACCTGCAGCCGCCGGCCGATCGCGCGCGCCACCTCGATCTCGGGCGAGATAATGTGGTCGATCGGCATATGCTCGCGCGAAAACAGATCGGACCACTGCGGATCGAGGTAGGACTGGTGGCGCACCCGCGCGATCTTGGTCGGCACCTCGAAGATCGAATGGCAGATCTGGCAAGCCACCATGTTGACCTCGTCGGCGTAGGTGACCGCGACCACCATGTCGGCGTCGGCCGCGCCCGCGCGCTCCAACACGTCCGGGTGGGAGGCGAAGCCCACCAACCCCTGGACGTCCAGTGTGTCGGTGATCCGCTGAATCAGCTCCTGCGAGCGGTCGATGACCGTGATGTCGGCGTTCTCGCTCGCGAGATAGCGCGCGATGTTGAAGCCGACCTGCCCGGCCCCGCAGATGATAACCTTCATGCCTGCCTGCCGTTGTAATCTGGCGGGACTGGCGCCGACTCGCCCGGTCGGCAAGCGGCGTCCAGCGTCCGCGCCAGCCTAGAGCACCGTACGCCCCGTGGAAAACGCTTCTCCACACGCCCAGGCGCGCCATCTGCGTGGCAACTCTGGTGTCAACAAAACGCGCTCGATCCCTCTTGACGCGAAACACGGCGAGTGGTGCAATTGCACATCAGTCTCATTTGCAGGGTCGCTGGAGCGCCGGTCCCCGTGTACATCTGTCTGTGCAACGCCATCTCCGACAAACACGTCCGCGCCTGTGCAGGCCAGGGTCGCTGTTCCGTATCCGATGTCTACAAGGCCCGCGGCTGCCAGGCGCAGTGCGGCAAGTGCGCAAAGTCGATCCGCGCGATCCTGGACGAACTCGCGCCCCAGCCAACGGGCACGGGCGCCTATCTTGAAGGGGCCGCCGCCAAGCCTTCCGAATAGCGTTTTACTCTCGTCATCGCCGTTTCCCTTCGTCACACTGTCCTTGTGTTTGACGGACAGATGGGGATTCGGAATGAAAGGCGACCAGAAGGTTATCGCGTACCTGAATCAGGCGCTCAAAAACGAGCTCACCGCGATCAACCAATACTTCCTGCACGCGCGCATGCTCGACGACTGGGGCGTCACCAAGCTGGGCGCCAAGGAGTACCAGGAATCGATTGAGGAGATGAATCACGCTGACAAGCTGATCCAGCGTATTCTGTTCCTGGAAGGTCTGCCGAATTTACAGGACCTCGGCAAGCTGCAGATCGGCGAAAACGTGAAGGAGGTCCTGGAGTGCGACCTCAAGATCGAATACGACGCCTGCCCCGAGCTGCGCGAGGCCGCGAAGTACGCCGATGGAATCGGCGACCTGCCAAGCCGCGATCTGTTCCGTGAGATCCTGCGCGAGGAAGAGGAACACATCGACTATCTGGAGACCCAACTCGGCCTCCTGGAGCGCATCGGCGAAGAGCGCTACACCCTGCTGAATTCGGACTCGGCGGATAAGGGCGAATAAATTTCAGAGCCTGCCCCGGAGGATACTCTGGGGCATCAGGCTCTTGCCAGCCGGCGGGCGATAAACCGGAAGGTAGCGCGGGGACATCCAGCCTTAAGCTAAGGTGAAGGCGGTTTCGGGGCTCAGCTCGCCTATGCCTCACCGTGTCTCCGTCGCTGGCTGAATCCCAAGTGACCGCAGCTTGCGGTGCAACGCACTGCGCTCCATCCCGACAAAGCTCGCGGTGCGGGAGATATTGCCGCCGAAGCGCAGGACCTGGGCCTCCAGGTACTGTTTTTCGAACAGCTCCCGCGCCTCGCGCAGCGGCAGAGACATGATCTCGCCGCCGGCATCGGCGCGCAGCGCCGCGGGCGCGCTGGAGCCGATCTCGGGGGGCAGCATGTCCGCCCGGATCGGGTCCTGCGGATCGCCCGGGGCCATGATCAGCAGCCAATCGATTACATTGCGCAACTGGCGCACGTTACCCGGCCAACTGTACGCCTGCAGGGCCGCCATGGCGTCGTCGCTCAAAAGACGCGGTGGCAGGCCGGCACTCTTCGCCGCACGTGTCATGAAGTGCGAAACCAGGGCGGGCACGTCTTCTACCCGCTCGTGCAAGCTTGGTACCCGCAACGGCACAACGTTCAAGCGGTAGTACAGGTCCTGGCGGAAGCGCCCCTCCTCCAGGAGGTGCTCCAGATCGCGGTTGGACGAGGCAATCACCCGAACATCGACCTCGACCCGCTTGGTGCCGCCGACGCGCTGGAAGCTCTGATCCTGCAGCACGCGGACAATCTTACCCTGGGTTTCCAGCGGCATGTCGGCGACCTCGTCGAGCACCAGCGTGCCGCCATGGGCGCGTTCGAACTGGCCGACCTTGCCACCACCTTCCGACTGGTCGGCCTCCGCCTCGACACCGAACAGCTCGGTCTCTAACCGATCGGGATGCATGATCGCGCAGTTCAGTACGACGAACGGCCCTGCCGCGCGGCGCGACCGACGGTGCAGCATGCGCGCAACGACCTCCTTGCCCGCACCGGCTGGACCGGTCACCAGCACACGGCTGCCGGTCGGCGCCACCTTCTGCACCGCTTGCTGGAGCGTCTGCACCGGCTGGGAGTGGCCGATCAGCTCGGCCTCCGTGCCGGCGCGCAGACGCAGCTCGGCATTCTCGCTCTTCAGCCGGGCGGCTTCGAGCGCACGCTCGATCACCAGCAGCATGCGGTCGGTCTTGAATGGCTTCTCGATGAAGTCGTAGGCGCCTTCCTTGATCGCCCAGACCGCGCTTTCGATCGTGCCGTGACCGGAGATCATCACCACCGGGAGGTCCGGCTGCTCGCGCTGCAGAAGCTGCAGGATCTCCAGCCCGTCCATGGCGGAGTTCTGCAACCAAATGTCGAGCATCACCAGGCTCGGCCGGCGGTTCCGGATTCCCTCCAACGCCTGGTCACTATCGCCAGCGGTACGGCATTCGTAGCCTTCGTCTTCCAGAATGCCGGTAACCGCCGAACGGATGTCGGCCTCGTCGTCAACGATCAGGATGTCGTGCGCCATGGCGGGGTGTGTCCGGTATCCTTAAAGGCTCTTGGGGATCGTCTCGGGCGAAAACGGCTTCAGGCGCGGACGCGGGCCCGGCCAATATCGGTGTTGGGAGGCTGGTCATCACCGCTCTGGCCGGCGTCCTCGCCGACCGGGAGGATCAGGCGCACGCATGCCCCACCCTCCGGTCGGTTGGTCAGGCGAACCTCGCCTCCATGGTCTTCCATGATCTTCTTCACGATCGCCAGGCCCAGGCCGGTCCCGTGATCGCGCGTGGTGACGTAGGGTTCGGTTAGCTTATCGCGCTCTTCCACCGGCAGACCGCGGCCATTGTCCAGCACCTCAATGATCCAGGCCTGCTCGTCCGGGCGTACGCGTATCCGCACCTCTCCCTTCGGCTGTTCCGGTGCCTCCGGTCGGGCGCGCACCGCCTCGATCGCGTTCTGAACCAAGTTGGTCAGCGCCCGGTCGATCTGCCGACGGTCGCAGGACAGCCGGGCCGGCTGATCGCTCAACTCGCGTGCGAACGATAGATCCGGGTTGGCGGTTTCCTGCAGGAACACCGCCTGCTCGGCCAACTGGTTCAGGTCCTCGCTCTCCATCACCGGCTCGGGCATTCTGGCAAAGTTGGAGAACTCGTCGACCATCCGTCCAATGTCGGTGACCTGCCGGACGATCGTGTCGGTGCAGGCTTTAAAGGTTTCCGGATCCTGTTCGATCTGTTTCAGGTAGCGGCGCTTCAGCCGTTCGGCCGACAGCTGGATCGGGGTCAGCGGGTTCTTGATCTCGTGCGCAATCCGTCGCGCGACGTCCGCCCAAGCGGCCTTGCGCTGCGCGGACAGCAACTCGGTGATGTCGTCGAAGGTGACCACGAAGCCGCTGATCGGGCGGCCGGCCTCCTGCTCGGCCGTCACCCGGACCAGCAGGGTGAGCGTGCGGCCGTCCTGCGCGGTAAACTGAATCTGATCCTGCGCACCGCGGCCCGGACGCTTGCGCGCGCGCTCCGCCAGCTTGGCCATCTGCGGGGCGATCTCGTGCAGCGGCCGGCCGATCAGCTTGTCCCGCGTCGTCTCCAGAAGCCGGCAAGCGCTGGTATTGGGCAAATCGATCCGCCCATCCGGATCCAGGCCGATGACTCCGGCGGTGACGCCGGACAGCACGGCCTCGGTAAAGCGCCGGCGTTCGTCGAGCTGGCGGTTGGCGTCGACCAGCGCGGTCTGCTGCGTCTGCAGCTGGCCGGTCATGCGATTGAACGCACGGGTCAGGCTGTCGACCTCATCGCGCGTTTCCGGCGGGGGCGCGCGGGTTGTCAGATCGCCGCTGCGCACCCGTTCGGTTGCCATGATCAGTTGGCCGATCGGCTGGGTGAGCTGGTTGGCGAAAGCCAGTCCGACCCAGACCGAGGCGAGCAGCAAAAGCATCGCCACGACCATGAAGATCAACGCAAAGGTGATCTGCATGGTGGAACGCTTGCCCTCCAGCTGCTTATACAGCTGCACAGCGTTCTCGGTCCGATCGATGTGGTTCAGGATCTTGGGATCCACGAGCCGCCCGACGTAGAGGTAGGCGTCGACGAAGTTATCCAGCTTGATCAGCGCACGCACCCGGTCCTCGGTGCCAGCCGTAAGGGTAACGACATCACCCTGCTCGGCGCGCTGCATCGCCCAATCCGGGACCTCCGGATCGAACTCCAGCATCAGCGAGAAACCGGCCCGCGCGATCACCCGGCCGGAACTGTCGAACACCACGGCTTCGGTCAGGGAGCGCAGAGCGGCCTGGGTCGCGAGCGTGCGCTGAAAGCGCTGCTGGTTGTACATCAGCAGCGGTCCCTCGCGGTTCAGATCGTTCGCCATCGACAAAACGTCGGCGTTGATCGTTTCGCGGTGCTCTTCGAGATAGGACTGCGCGACCTCCAGCGACGCGTCGAGCGCGGTCGACACCCGCTCCGAAAACCAACCCTGCAACCCGTAGTTGAAGAACAGTACGGAAAACACCGCAAGCACGATCGCCGGCGCCACGGCGACCAGGCTAAACAGCCCGACCAGCCGGGCATGCAGCCGTGCGCCGGCCCGGCCGCGCCGGCGTGCGACCCAAACCATCACCAGCCGCCGGGCGATCAGGGCCCCGATCGCCAGCAGGAACACCAGGTCCGCGTTCAGCAGCAGCAGGATCGTCGTCGGGTCCGCAACGCCGAAGAAATTGTCGGTCATCGCGGCGAAGGTGGCGAGCCCGCTGGCCACGCCGCCGACAACCAGAACGATCGCGACCTTGCGTTCAAGGTTGCGCCGCGCGGCCCAGGCCGCCAGCCGCCTCACCCGATTGCGCGTGGGTGCGTTCCGGCCGTTCGGGTCGGTTTCATTCTGGCGACTGTCGGTAGAGGCGCTCATGGTAGATCCAGGGCAGCGTCGGTCCGGGCGCGAGACACATCCTGCGCATCAGCGCTGGCGCCGTGGCGCCAGCGCTACAGGCACTGTTGCCCGAAAACCACAGCTACTTCAATCCGCGAACGACGTCGATCTCCAGATCGCGGATCTTCTTACGCAGCGTGTTGCGGTTCAGGCCAAGCAACTTGGCCGCGCGTAGCTGATTGCCCTTGGTCGCGGCCAGCGACAGTTCGATCAACGGCCGCTCGATCTCGCGCAGAACACGGTCGTACAAGCCAGACGCCGGCAGGCTGTCGCCGTGCGCTTCGAAGTAGTCGCGCAGGTGGCGCTCCACCGCCCCGCCAAGGGAATCGCTGGCCGTTGGTGCCCGCGCGGGTTCCGTGGGCTCCGCGGGCGCGTCGCCCAGCTCCGCCTGCAGGATCGCCAGGTCGATCACTTCCTGGCTGTAGAGCGCGGTCAGACGGCGGATCAGATTCTCCAATTCGCGCACATTGCCCGGCCAGCGGTAGCTCTTCAGGTAGCTCATCGCGTCGGCGTCGAGCGTCTTGGGCGCCAGCCCTTCATCCTCGCACCGGGCGAAGAAATGCCGTGCCAGTTCGGGAATATCCTCCGCCCGTTCACGCAGCGGCGGCAGGCGCAACGGCACCACGTTCAGGCGATAGAACAGGTCTTCGCGGAACAGGCCCTCGCGCACCAGTTGGCGCAGATCGCGGTGGGTGGCGGCGATGATACGCACATCGGCCTTGATCGGCGTACGTCCGCCGACGGTCGTGTACTCGCCCTCCTGCAGCACGCGCAGCAGGCGCGTCTGCGCCTCCAGCGGCATGTCGCCGATCTCGTCCAGGAACAGCGTGCCGCCCGAAGCCTGTTCGAAGCGGCCGGCATAGCGTTGGTTGGCGCCGGTGAAGGCGCCCTTCTCGTGACCGAACAGCTCACTTTCGATCAGCTCGCGCGGAATCGCCGCCATGTTGAGCGCGACGAACGCCCCACCCCGACGCTTGCCATAGTCGTGCAGCGCGCGGGCCACAAGCTCCTTGCCGGTACCGGACTCGCCGTAAACCGTGACCGTCAGGTCGGTGCCCATCAGCCGGGCGAGCACGCGGTAGATCTCCTGCATCGCCGGGGAGCGGCCGATCAGCGGCAGTTGCTCTTCCTCGCCCTCGGCATCCTTGGGGCGCTGCTCGCCACCGGTCGAGGGGCTGACCTGCGGCGCGGACAGGGCGCGCTCGACGACGTTGATCACCTCGCGCAGATCGAACGGCTTGGGCAGGTATTCGAAGGCCCCGCGCTCGGTCGCCTTGACGGCCGTCAGCAGGGTGTTCTGCGCGCTCATCACGACGATGCGCAGACCGGGACGCGCCTTCTTGATCGACGGAATCAGTTCCAACCCGTTCTGGTCCGGCATGACGACGTCGGTGATTACCAGATCGCCATAGCCGGCCTGCACCCACTCCCAGAGTTGGCTCGCGCTGCCGGTCGCCTTGACCTCGTGACCGTGGCGGCCGAGCGCCTGGCTCAACACCGTCCGGATCGCACGATCGTCGTCCGCCACCAGGATCGTCGCCGGAATCATTGCGGCGCCTCCTCCTGGGCCTTGGGCAGCATGATCCGGAACACGGTCTTGCCCGGCTCGCTGTCGAACTCGATCACGCCGCCGTGGTCGCCGACGATCTTCGCGACCAAAGCCAGCCCCAGCCCCTTGCCGGCAGGCTTGGTGGTTACGAAGGGGTCGAACAGATGCTCCTGCAGATCGTCCGGGATGCCGGAACCGTTGTCCTGCACGGTGACCATTAGCGGCAGGTCGACACGCGCGCCACCGCCGGGCACGGCCAGGCGCACGCCCTGTTGATAACGGGTCGACAGCACCAGTTGACCATCCGCTTCGCCCGCCGCTTCGGCGCCGTTCTTGACCAGGTTGAGCAGCGCCTGGATCAACAGATCGCGGTTCCCCAGCACCGGCGGAAGCGACGGGTCGTAGCTCTCCCGGATGCGGACCTCCCGCGCAAAGCCGGTCTGCGCCACCTTGCGCACATGCTCCAATACCTCGTGGATGTTGACGGGCCCGCGCTCCATCGGCCGCTCGTCCGAAAACATCTCCATGCGATCGACCAGGGCAACGATGCGATCCGCTTCCTCGCAGATCAGCGAAGTCAGCGCCTGATCGCCCGCGCTCGCCCCCTGCTCGAGGAGTTGGGCCGCACCACGAATCCCAGAGAGCGGGTTCTTCACTTCGTGCGCCAGCATCGCCGCCATCGCGGTAACCGACCTGGCGGCGTTGCGATGAGTCAGCTGATGGTCGATCTTCCGCGCGATCGAACGCTCCTGCACGGTGACCGCGACCGTCCCCGGCATTTCTGGGATCGGCGCCACGTCGATCGAGACATAGCGGCTGCCGAACCGCGGCGATTCGATCGTGACGCCGTACTGCGAGACGCTTGTGGCCTGCTGGCGCGCCTGCTCGATCAGTGCGTGGAGTGGGCTGTCCTGCGGGACCACGGCGGCGAGCGTCCGGCCGACCATGTGCCGGGCGCTGGAGCCTAGAAACTGTTCGGCCGCGTTGTTGAGCGAGGCGAAGCGCCCCTCGGCATCGACGGTGAAGACCGGATCGGCAAGCGCGTTCAGGATCGCGCTCGAATCCGCTTCCGGCAGCGGCTGCTTGCGTCCCTTACCGGCGTCGTTCATCAGGCGGCCTGCGCGCGCGTCGCGGCGTGTCGGTTATCCTGCGCGGCGGCGTAGAGTTGCCGGACCAGCGTTTTCGCGGCGCACGGCTCCTCGGCCGCCATCACCGCCCGCTTGAACGCGGCCGCGCCCGGCAGGCCCTGTGCGTACCAGGCCATATGCTTGCGGGCGATCCGGACGCCGCGGTGCCTGCCGTAGTAGGTCAACAGTGCCTCGTAGTGTTCGAGCGCGATGTCGCGCTGCGCGGCCAGGTCCGGCGCCGCGCCCATGTGTCCGGTCCGGAGCAGTTGCATGACCTGTCCCAGACGCCACGGCGCCCCACAGGCCGCACGGCCGATCATCACCCCATCGGCGCCGGACGCCGCGAGCGCGCCGCGCACGTCGTCGGCGGTGTCGATGTCGCCGTTCACGATCACCGGCAGATCGGTCGCTTGCTTGGTCCGCGCAACCTCCGCCCAGTCGGCGGTGCCGTTGTAAAGCTGCTGGCGCGTGCGGCCATGCACGGTGATCAGGCGGATGCCCGCGCTCTGCGCCATCCGGGCGAAGTCCGGCGCGTTCAGGCTGTCGCGATCCCAGCCCAGGCGCATCTTGAGCGTCACCGGCAGCGGATGCACGGCCTCCGCAACCCGCTCCAGGATACGCCCGGCCAGCGCCTCTTCCCGCATCAGGGCGGATCCGGCGTACTTGGTGACGATCTTCTTCACGGGACAGCCGAAGTTGATGTCGATGATCGCCGCCCCCCGATCGCGCTGGATGCGCGCAGCCTCCGCCATCGTGTCGGGGTCGCAGCCAGCTAACTGCACGGCCATCGGCCCCTCGTCATCGTAGGTTTCCTGCAGCTTGCACGCGCGCATCGCCTGACGTGCCTCGCGCACGGACGCCTCGCTCGCGATCATCTCGGAAACCACCAGCCCCGCCCCCAGCCGGCTGACCAAGCGCCGGAACGGTTTGTCGCTCACGCCCGACATCGGCGCCAGGATCACGGGGGTGTCCAGACGCACATCGCCGATCTCAATGCCCATAGGTTAGGCACACCCTTCGCGCTGCCTAAAAAACGTGCTCCCCCGCTCGGTTTTACGGACCTTCCGGCCCCCGCGCAACGGAATCGTCATCTAAGCCGGCTTGGCCCGACCAAGTCCGGCTAGGGTCTGTTGGGGTTCATTGCAGTTGTAGCTTTACTGCGGCGAGATGGATCATGGCGTTAAAGCTGATGTCGGTCTTGTCGCAGCGGATCGCGACGCGTTTGAATTCCTTGAGTTGGCAGAAAAAGTTTTCGATCAGGTGGCGCCAAGTGTAGATCGCGGCATCGATCTGGCGCGGCGGCCGGCGCTGGGGACGCTGGGAGATCACGATCTCGGCGTTCCGCGCCACCATATCTCGAATAATCCAGTTCGAATCGAATGCCTTGTCCGCGATCAGGCCGCCAAACTTCAGGCCATCGAGCAGCGGAGCGACGGCGAGGGGCTCGCCCCGATGGCCGGGCAGGAGCTGGAAACGGACCAGGTTCCCTAAGGCGTCAGTCAGCGCGACGATTTTTGTGGTCCATCCGCCGCGCGAGGCGCCGATGGCCTGACGTTGAGTCCCCCTTTTGCGCCGTGTCCGTGGCGATGGACCGGAACGATGGTGCCGTCGACCATGGCGTATTCCATGTCGGGATCGTCCGAGACGGCCTGGAACATCTGCTCGAACACGCTGGCCTTGGCCCACGTGCGAAAGCGGTCGTAGACCGAGTTCCAGTGCCCAAACTCCGCCGGCAGGTCGCGCCATTGGCACCCCGTGCGCGCGATCCAGAGGACGGCCTCGACGAAACGCCGATTGTCCCCTGTGCGCCCGGGATCCTCGGGCTTGCCCTTGCAATAGGGCGCCATCTTTTGCCACTGCGCGTCGGTCAGGACGTAACGAGCCATGCCAAACTCCCATTTTGGGAGCTTGAATCACATCATCGCCAACGACGGAATCCCATGAACCCCAACAAACCCTAGGCCATCAACACGTCGGTAACGAACTTGACGCCGGGATAACCGAGGGTGAGCAGGAGGTAAGCGAGCAAGGCCAGCCGGGCGGCACGACGCCCGCGCACGCCCGTTCGGTTGTGCAGGATCAAGAGGCCAGCGATCACCAGAAACGCCAGCATGGTCAACAGGGTCTTATGCGAGAAGCGCATCAGTTGGCCGCTGGTAACCAGTTCCACCGCCATGCCGGAGAGGATGTCGACCCCAAGCACGATACAGGCGGCCGTCAGCAGACCGATCTGCAGGCGTTCGGAATCCGCGACCGAAGGCAGGATCGCGGTCAGACGGTTCGGCCGCTTCGCCTTCAACGCCCGTTCCTGCAGAAACACAGAGACGCCGGCCACGGCCGCCGCCGTCGCGAACGCGTAGGCTCCGACCGACAGCACGATGTGGGCGAACAGCCACGCACCGACCGGGATCGACACCCGCGCCGAGGCCGGCGCGAGCGTCCAGGCGGTCGCGATCACGCCCAGAATCACGAGATAGCCCAGCATCAGCGGTGCCAGCCGCCAGGCTTCCCGCACGATCAAAGCCAAGCCAGTAAACAGTACCGCGCTGGCCGCGACCGTAACCCATAGGGTCGCGCTCAAGCCCGTGTGCCAGCCGGTCGACAGCTCCACCGCGACGTCCGCCACCGGGCCCAGCACCGCCACGGCAAGCAGACACCAGAACAACAGGTCAGGACGGGCATCGTTCCGACGCAGCGGACGCACGGCGGCCGGCAGCATGGCGATCGTGGCGGCGAGCGAAAGGGTTACGGTGGTCATGACGCAGGCGTTATATCACCTCTTGGCCGGCGCGACAGGGCGCACTAGGCTCCCGTCCGCAGACGCCTTTCCACAAGTGGCGCACCACGCCCTTCTTGCAAGCCGGGAGCCGGCGGACAACCCTTGAGCCAGACGATCGCCCTGGTCGTTGCGGCCGGCCGCGGCAGTCGGCTGGGCGCCGACCGTCCAAAACAATACCTGAACCTGGCCGGCGCACCGATCCTTCGTCACACGCTGCGCGCCCTGGCCGCGCATCCCGGTATCGACGGGGTGCGCGCGGTCATCCATCCGGACGACGGTGAGGCCTACGCCAACGCCGCATCCGGGCTTAATCTGATGGCGCCGGTGCATGGCGGCGCGAGCCGGCAGCAGTCGGTGCTGAACGGACTGGAGAGCCTGGTAGACGCGGGGCCAACGCGCGTGCTGATCCACGATGGCGCCCGCCCGTTCGTCGAAGCTGCGACGATCGACCGCGTGCTCCAGGCGCTCGAAACGCACGCCGGGGCGATCCCGGCCATCGCCGTATCCGATACGCTGAAGCGCACGGCCGCCGACGGGACGATCGCCGAGACGGTGCCACGCGCCGGTCTGTGGCGCGCGCAAACGCCGCAGGGCTTTCGCTACGCCGACATCCTGACGGCCCACCGGGCCGCTCAAGGCGAAGCGGACGCCAGCGACGATGCCGCCGTGCTGGAACGCACCGGTCAAACGGTCGCCCTCGTCCAAGGCAGTCCGGAGAACGTTAAAGTGACCACGCAGGACGATCTGACACGCGCAGAGCGCTGGCTGGCCGGAGCGATGGAAACGCGCGTCGGCCAGGGCTTCGACGTTCACCGCTTCGCCGACACGCCGGGGCCGGTGATGCTGTGCGGCCTCCCGATCGACCACGATGTTGGGCTGGCCGGCCATTCGGACGCGGACGTCGGGCTGCACGTGGTGGTCGACGCGCTGCTGGGCGCACTTGGCGAAGGTGACATCGGGCATCACTTCCCACCCAGCGACCCGACGTGGAAAGGTGCGGATTCCGCGCAGTTCGTAACCCACGCGCTGGAGATTGCCCGCACGCGCGGCGCGCGGCTGGTCCATGTCGACGTCACGCTGATTTGCGAGCGACCCAAGGTCGGCCCGCATCGCGATGCCATGGCCGCGCGGATCGCCGATCTGCTGGAGCTGCCGACCGCACGCGTCTCGGTCAAGGCGACGACGACCGAGGGGCTGGGCTTCACCGGCCGGCGCGAAGGGATCGCCGCGCAGGCCGCGGTCACCGTTCAACTCCCAGAGGAGGCCTAGGCACCGATGGCGGCACCGGCTTCCGACAGACCCGGGCGCTGGTCGCCGCTTGCTCTGTTCGTGACGTTTGCAGGGGCCGGCTACCTGCCGAAGATGCCGGGGACCTGGGGCTCGTTGGCCGCCTTGCCGCCCGGGGCGCTGATCCTGTGGTTGGGCGGCGGCTGGGTGCTCGCGATCGCGGGCCTGCTCGCAATCCTGGCCGGTACCGCCGCGGCGCACGTCTACTATCAGAAGGTCGGCGGCAGCGATCCGCAGGAGATCGTAATTGACGAGGTCGGAGGACAGTGGCTGGCCCTCGCCCCGCTCGCGCTCGACCCGCTGCACTTCCTGGTCGCATTTGCCGCGTTCCGCCTGTTCGATACCCTGAAACCCTGGCCGATCAACGCGCTGGAGCGCCTACCAGGCGGACTTGGCATCATGGCGGACGATGCCGCCGCCGGTCTGGTCGCCGCTGCACTCAGCGCTTCCGGGCTCTATCTCACGGGGCAGTTCTGATGTTTCCCGACGACCTGCGCGCCAAGGCCGAACGCCTGCTCGACGCCTACAGGGACGCCGGCTGGATGCTCGCCACCGCAGAGAGTTGCACGGGTGGGCTGATCGCCGGACTTCTGACCGAGATCCCCGGTTCCTCCGCCGTGGTCGAGCGGGGCTTCGTCACCTACACCAACCAGGCCAAGCAGGACCTGTTGGGCGTGCCGAACGCGACCCTGAGCGACCACGGCGCGGTCAGTGCCCAAGTCGCCCGTGCGATGGCGGAGGGCGCGCTGGCCCGCGCGCCGGTGCAGGCCGTTGTTGCCGTGACCGGGGTGGCAGGGCCCAACGGCGGCACCCCCGGAAAGCCGGTTGGCCGGGTCGAGTTTGCACGCGCGGCCCAGAGCCTGGAGACGCATACCATCCGCAACAACCTGTCCGGTGACCGTGGCCAGATCCGGCTGGCCTGCGTATCGGTCGCCCTTGACCTGTTCCACCGCGCGCTCACCGACGCACGCGCCACCTGACGCGAACGCCCTGCCCCGATGACCGACCCGAACGCCTCCAACGCCCAAGGCCCCACGAACAACGGTCCGGGCCGCCTGCCCCTATCCGTCACCGACCTGTTGCTGATCGTGATCCTGGCGCTGGGCGGCTCGCGTTTGCTGCTGCCAGTGCTGCTGCAGCCACTTGGCATCACGCCAATGGCCGAGGGAGGTCCCGGCACCGGGGTCATCCTGGGGCTGCTGGCGCTGCAGACGGCCTTCCTGTTCGCGGTGATCTATGGTGTCGCCGTCGCCTGGCGTGGGGTCACCTGGGCGGATCTCGGCTTCCGGCCGATCCCGACCCGCTGGGTGTGGCGGGCGATCATGGTCGCGGTTGCCGCCTTCCCGCTGGTCAGCTTCGTCAGCTGGCTGCAGATGCAGATCATGGGGCAGCCGATCCAGAACCCGCAGATGGACTTGCTGAAGCCGGAGCGGTTCGGCTGGGACCTCTACATCGGCATGCTGCTGGTGGCGGGCGTGCTGGCGCCGATGGTCGAGGAACTGGCGTTCCGCGGCCTGCTCTACCGCTGGCTGCGTGAGCGCCTGGGTATCTGGGTCGCCGCTTTCGGCTCGGCGCTCGCCTTTTCGGTGATGCACGGCATTCCGGGCCTGATCCCGGCGATCGCCGTGCTCGGCCTGGTGCTGGCATGGATCTACGAAATCACCGGGACGATCTGGGCGCCGATCATCGTGCACGGCATCTACAACGCGATCGTGACCACGATCCTCTACACCGCCATCAGCCAGGGCGCCCCGCTACCGGGCGCCGGGGGGTAACTCAGGCGCCGCGCCGGGCCGTCCCGCCGGAGCGACCGCGGGCGCCGGAGCGCTGGGCACCGCCGTAGAGTTGATCGGCGCGCGCCTCGAACGCCTTGACCATACGCCGGACGGCTTCGTTGAACAGCGGCTCCATCATCCGCTGCAGGAAGCGGGTGCGGAACTCGAAGTCGACATAGAAGTCGACCAGGCACCCCTTGTCGTGTTCGTAAAACACCCAGGCGTTGTTCAGGTACTTGAACGGCCCTTCAATATAGCGCACGTCGATCCGCTGATCCTCGGGCTGCAGCTTCACCTCGCTGGTGAAGCGCTCGCGGATCATCTTGAAGCCGATCACCAGGTCCGCGACGATCGTGTTGCCGCGCTGCCGGCGGATCCGCGACCCGATACACCACGGCAGGAACTCGGGGTAGCGGTCGACGTCCGCCACCAGGTCGTACATCTGCTGCGGCGTATACGGCAGCGCCCGCTGTTCGGCATGCGTGGGCATGGGGCCTCGCTGGCGTCGACGCGCGGGCGAGCGCCGCGCGGAAGGCGGGTTATTGCGCGGCGGCCTGCTGGGCTTCGCGGGCGGCGCGCAGGCGTTCGAAATCCTCGCCCGCGTGATAGCTGGACCGCGTCAGGGGGGACGCGGAGACCATCAGGAAGCCCTTGTTGAAGGCCCGCTTCTCGTAGGTCTTGAACTCGTCCGGCGGGACGAAGCGGTCGACCGGGTGGTGCTTGCGGGTGGGCTGCAGGTACTGCCCGATCGTCAGGAAATCGACCCGCGCACTGCGCAGATCATCCATCACCTGCAGGATTTCTTCTTTCGTTTCGCCCAGACCGGCCATGATCCCCGACTTGGTGAACATCGTCGGGTCGAGTTCCTTCACCCGGTCCAACAGGCGCAGCGACGCGTAGTAGCGCGCCCCCGGACGCACCGGGATGTAAAGGCGCGGCACCGTCTCCAGATTGTGGTTGAAGACATCCGGCTTGGCCGCGACCACCGTTTCCAGCGCGTTGTCCTTGCGCAGGAAGTCCGGCGTCAGGACCTCGATCGTGGTGCCGGGCGCCTGATGGCGGATCGCGCGGATCACACGGGCGAAATGCTCCGCCCCGCCGTCGTCCAGGTCGTCGCGGTCGACGGAGGTGATTACCACGTGCTGCAGGCCAAGCTGGGCGACCGCGTCGCCGACCCGCGCCGGCTCGAACGGGTCGAGCGCTTCCGGCTTGCCGGTGGAGACATTGCAGAAGCTGCAGGCACGCGTGCAGGTCTCGCCCATGATCATCATGGTCGCGTGACCCTTCGCCCAGCACTCCCCGATATTGGGGCAGCCAGCTTCCTCGCAGACGGTGTGCAGCTTGTTGTTCCGGACGACCTTTTTGGTGTCCTGGTATTCGCGCGAGGTCGGCGCCTTCACACGGATCCAGTCCGGCTTACGCGCAACCGGATTGTCTGGCTTGTGTGCCTTTTCCGGGTGACGGACCTTGCCGCTCAGATCTTTGGTCTTGGCCGCGCGGCTCGGGTCGTTCTCGGTTGCCTGGCGTTCCGCTGTCGTCATGTCGCCCCGTCGACGGTTCGTCCGTCGCTTAGAAGTGGATGGCCCGACCATAGGCGTCAAGCACGCTCTCGTGCATCATCTCCGAGAGCGTGGGGTGCGGGAAGACGGTGTGCATCAGCTCCGTCTCGGTCGTCTCCAGCGTTTGTGCGATCGAATAGCCCTGGATCAGCTCGGTGACCTCTGCGCCAATCAGATGCGCCCCCAGGAGCTCACCGGTGGTCTCGTCGAACACCGTCTTGACCATACCACTGTCCTCGCCCATGGCGAGCGCCTTGCCGTTGCCGCGATACGGGAAGCGGCCGACCTTGACCTTATGGCCCGCGTCCTTGGCCGCCTGCTCGCTAAGCCCCACGGAAGCGACCTGTGGGCTGCAATAGGTGCACGCCGGGATGCGTTTGATATCCAGCGGGTGGACATCGCTCAGACCCGCGATCTTCTCCACGCAGATCACACCCTCGTGGCTCGCCTTGTGCGCCAGCCAGGGCGGACCGGCCGCATCGCCGATGGCGTAGACGCCGGGTTCTCCGGTGCGCATCCATTCGTCGGTCTGGATGTGCGACTTCTCGACCTGAACCTTGGTGCCTTCCAGGCCCAGGTTCTCGGTGTTGGCGACGATGCCGACCGACAGGATGACCTTGTCGACCTCGATCTGCTGGGTCTTACCATCCTTGGTCTTGAGCGTCGCGGTGGCGCCGTTCTTGGTTTTGTCGACCTTCTCGACGTTCGCCTCGGTGTGGATCTTGATGCCCTTTTTGTCGAAGGTCTTGCGCGCGAAGTCGGAAATCTCGCGGTCCTCGGCGGGCAGAATACGGTCGACCACCTCGGCCACCGTCACCTCGACGCCCATGTCGTGGTAGAAGGAGGCGAACTCCATGCCGATGGCGCCGGAGCCGATCACCAGGATCTTCTTCGGCATCTCCTTGGGCACCATGGCTTCCTTGTAGGTCCAGACGCTCTCGCCGTCCGCCTCGATATGCGGCAGCGTGCGCGCCCGCGCACCGGGCGCCAGGATGATGTGCTTGGCCTGGACGTCCTGCACCTTCTTGCCGTCCTTCTCGACCGTGAGCTTGCCCTGCCCGGCCAGCTTGGCGTGGCCGTCGATCACCGTGACCTTGTTCTTCTTCAGGAGATGGGTCACGCCCTGGGTCAGCTTCTTGGCCGTATCCCGGCTGTGCTTGACCACCTTGGCAACGTCGAAGGAGACGTTGTCGGCCTTGAAGCCGAACTGATCGAGCGAATGCAGCAGATGATTGATCTGGGCGGTGTGCAGCAACGCCTTGGTCGGGATGCAGCCCCAGTTGAGGCAGATGCCGCCCAGGTGCTCGCGCTCCACCACGCAGGTCTTGAAGCCCAGCTGGCTGGCGCGGATCGCGGCGACGTAACCGCCGGGCCCGCCGCCGACGACGGCGATGTCGAAGCTGTTCTCGGCCATGGGATCCGCTCTGTCCTAACCGTTCGTGTTGTCGTGCCAGATACTGCCTACGGAGCACGCCCTAGAGCAGCATGCTCATCGGGTCTTCCAGCAGTTTCTGCAGTTCGCTAAGGAAGTTGGCGCCGATCGCGCCATCCACCACCCGGTGATCGACCGACAGGGTGCAGGACATCATGGTCGCCACCGACAGCGCGCCGTCCTTGACCACCGGGCGCTGCTCGGACTTGCCGACCGCCAGGATACAGGCCTGCGGCGGGTTGATGATCGCCTGGAAGTTGGTGATCCCGAACATGCCCAAGTTGGACAGCGAGAAGGTACCACCCTGGTACTCCTCGGGCTTCAGCTTGCCGTCGCGGGCGCGCTTGGCGAGATCCTTCATCTCCGTGGAGATGGTCGCCAGGCCCTTGGTCTCCGCCTGCTTGATCACCGGGGTGATTAGGCCGCCCTCGATCGCCACCGCGACCGAGATATCGGCATGCTCGAAAAACAGCGCGCTGGCGCCGTTAAAGGCCGCGTTCGCCTGCGGCACCTTCTTGAGCGCCAGAGCGCAGGCCCGGATGATGAAATCGTTGACCGACAGCTTGTAGTCCTCGCCACGCGCCTGGGCCCGATCGTTCAGCTCCTTGCGGACCTTGAACACCGCGTCCATCTCGACGTCGACCGACAGGTAGAAGTGCGGGACGGTCTGCTTGGACTCGCTCAGGCGCTTGGCGATCGTCTTGCGCATGTTGTTGAGCGGGACTTCCTCGTAGGCCATGCCGAGGGAGTCGGCGGAGGCCTTGGCGTCCACGCCCTGCGCGGGGGCCGACTGCTGCGGCGCCGGCTGTTGCTTCTGCGCCTGCGGCTGGGCGGCCGGCTGCTGCGCCGGGGCGCCACGCTCGATCGCCTGCTCGACGTCGGCCCGCACGATCCGGCCGTGCGGGCCGGTGCCCTTCAGGCTGGCCAGATCGAGGCCCGCCTGCTTCGCCATCCGCCGGGCGAGCGGCGAGGCGAACACCCGGTTGCCGGACGCATCCTTCGGCGCCGGCGGTGCCGGTGGCGCGTTCTCCAGACTGGCCTGGGTGCCGGGCGCGGACGACGCCTGCTGCGGCGCGGGTGCGCTGCTCCCCTCCGATGCATCCGGCTGCGTATCCGAACCGCCATCATCTCCGGCTGGGGCAGCCGGCGGTTCGGGCGCCTTGTCGAGGTCGGCCTCGCTCTCGCCCTCTTGCAGCAGGATCGCGATCGCCTGGTTCACCGGCACGCCCTCGGTGCCTTCCTCGACCAGGATCTTGCCGACCGTGCCTTCGTCGACCGCTTCGACCTCCATGGTCGCCTTGTCGGTCTCGATCTCCGCCACGACGTCGCCGCTGGAGACGGTGTCGCCCGGCTTGACGTGCCACTTGGCCAGGTTGCCCTCGGTCATGGTCGGCGACAGCGCCGGCATGAGGATGTTGACGGGCATTGTTGACGGCTCCCCTTGTGTCGGCCGCGCGAACGGTGTCAGGCGCCATGACGTGGCGTGCGCGGCGTCTTGTCCCCTGGCTCCCCGATAGGCCGCGCGGACCTATCGTTGGGGCGAAACGGTTAGGCGCGGTAGCAGACCTGCCGGGCGGCCTGGAACACTTCTTCCGGACCCGGGATGGCCAGCTTTTCCAGGTTAGCCGCGTAGGGCTGCGGCACGTCCTTGGCGCAAACGCGCGTGACCGGCGCGTCCAGGTAATCGAACGCGTATTCCATGCACAGCGCCGCGATCTCAGAGCCGATCCCCGCGAACGGCCAGCCTTCCTCGCAAGAGACCACGCGGTTCGTCTTCTTCACGCTGGCAACCACCGTGTCGACATCGAACGGACGGATCGAGCGCAGGTCGACGACCTCGGCCTCGATGCCCTCCTCCTGGCTCAGCCGCTCCGCGGCTTCCAGCGCGCGGTGAACCATCATCGAGTGCGCCACCAACGTCACGTCCGTACCCTGCCGGCGCACACAGGCCTTGCCGATCGGCACGGTCCAATCGTCGGTGTCCGGGATTTCGAAGCTGTGGCCGTAAAGCAGCTCGTTTTCCAGGATCAGCACCGGGTTGGGATCGCGGATGGCGCTCTTCAGCAGGCCCTTGAAGTCCGCGCCGTGATAGGGCGAGACGACCTTCAGCCCGGGCACGTGGGCATACCAGCTCGCGTATTCCTGGCTGTGCTGCGCGGCGACGCGGCTGGCCGGACCGTTCGGGCCGCGGAAGACGATCGGGCAGTTGATCTGACCGCCCGACATATAGAGCTTCTTGCCAGCGGAGTTGATGATCTGGTCGATCGCCTGCATGGCGAAGTTCCAGGTCATGAAGTCAACGATCGGCCGCAGACCGTAGAACGCCGCGCCGATGCCAAGACCGGTGAAACCATGCTCCGTAATCGGCGTGTCGACCACGCGCCGGCGACCGAACTCCTTGAGCATGCCAACCGTGACCTTGTAGGCGCCCTCGTAGTCGGCAACCTCCTCGCCCATCAGGAAGACGCGGTCGTCGCTGCGCATCTCCTCGGCCATGGCGTCACGGATCGACTCGCGCACCGTCTCGGTCTTGGTCGGACCGGTCCACTCCGGCTCCTCCGGCTGCTTCGCCGGGAAAGAGGTCCGCGGCTCTTCGGCCACGGTCGGCGGCATCTTCACATTACCCTCGGCATCATACATCGCCTTATCGACCTGCTCGCCCGCGGGCGGGGCAGCCGCAGGCGCAGGGCTCGGCGCCGTCGCAACGCCGTCGTCTGCGGATTGCTCCTCTTGTGCGGCCCCATCGCCGCCGCCAGTTCCGCCGGTCGACGGCTGCACCTTGTCCAGGTCGGCCTCACTCTCACCCTCGGCGAGCAATAAGGCGATCGCCTGGTTCACCGGCACACTCTCGGTCCCTTCCGGCACCAGGATGCGGCCGAGCGTTCCCTCGTCGACCGCTTCGACCTCCATGGTCGCCTTGTCGGTCTCGATTTCGGCGATGACGTCGCCATTGGCGACCGGGTCGCCCTCCTTTTTATGCCATTTTGCGAGGTTCCCCTCGGTCATCGTCGGCGAGAGCGCCGGCATCAGCACTTCGATGGGCATCCACCCCTCCCAGAGAGCAGAGCGGTTCTTGCTTGACCCCCGGCCCGGCCGCGGCGCGCCTCGGCGCGCATTTTCGCGGTCGATGCAAGCGGCACGGTCCGGGGCATTTGGCAGCCGATACGGGGTTGCGGGGTACCGACCCGATGGGTCGATCGCGCAACGGCCCTAGAGATCGGTTCAGGCTTCGAGCACGACGTTGGTGTAGAGCTCGCTCGGGTCGGGCTCGGGACTGTTCTGCGCGAACTCCGCAGCCTCCGAGACCAAGTCCTTGATCTCGCGGTCGATCTGCTTGAGTTCGCCTTCCGTGACGCCGGCGTGCTGCTCCATCACCTCGCGCAGGCGCAGCAGCGGGTCCTGTTCGGTGCGCATCTTCTGCACCTCTTCCTTGGACCGGTACTTTGCCGGGTCGGACATGGAGTGCCCACGGTAGCGATAGGTCAGCATCTCCAGGATGTACGGCCCCTTGCCCGAACGCACGTGCTCGACCGCGCGCTGCGCGCTCTCCATGACGGACAGGACGTGCATGCCATCGACCTGCTCGCCCGGGATGCCGTACGCCTCGCCGCGCTGGTACAGTTCCGTGGTTGCCGAGGCGCGCTCGACGCTGGTGCCCATGCCGTATTTGTTGTTCTCGATCACATACAGCACCGGCAAGTGCCAAAGCGCAGCCATGTTGAAGGATTCGTAAACCTGCCCCTGGTTGATCGCGCCATCACCCAGGTAGGTCGGGCAGACCTTTTCCTCGCCACGGTACTTGATCGCGAAGCCAATGCCGGTGCCAACCGGAACCTGAGCGCCAACGATGCCGTGCCCACCGTAGAACGACTTGTCTACGCTGAACATGTGCATCGAACCGCCCTTGCCCTTGGAATAGCCACCGGAACGGCCCGTCAGCTCAGCCATCACCCCGCGCGCTTCCATGCCGGAGGCGAGCATATGGCCGTGACAGCGATAGGAGGCGACCACCGGATCGTCGTCGTTGGTGACGGCCTTCATGCCGACCACGACAGCTTCCTGCCCGATGTACAGGTGACAGAAACCGCCGATCAGTCCCATGCCGTAGAGCTGCCCCGCCTTCTCCTCGAACCGGCGAATCAGCAGCATATCGCGGTAAAGCTGCAGCAAGCGGTCCTTGGAAAAACCATGGGTCGGGTCCTGAGCGGCCGACCGCCTGGGGCTGCTGCGGGTCTTCGATTTCGTGGCAGTCGAGCTACTGCTGGCCGCCGTCTTGCGCGCGCCGCTGGTGCCGGCGCTGGAGGTGCTGCCCTTCTTACTGGCCATACCTACCCCTGTTGATCGACCGCGCTCTGAACCGGCGCTGTGCGTGGCTTAGCGCCCACTTGGGCGTTAACGTCGCAGGTAGCCTAGGCGCAACCGCCCCCGAACGCAAGGCGCACCGACAAGCACATGATCACCATTAACACACTGAATAAGAAAGATAATTTGCAGATAACTCGTTATTAGTTAAATGCTACAATCACACGCATAGCCACCCAACGTGAAAGCACCTCCATTCTCGCTGCAATGCACCAACAAGGAGCGCGCGAACCTTCGCGGCGCAGCATCGCGTTCTAGGCTTTAACGGAAAAACAACAGGTGCCGCGCGCCCGATCGCGACGCGCCGACTTGGCTAACGGCGAATGTCTTCGATCCGCCCATCCGGACCGGTCATCACAATGACCTCGTCCTCGCGTGTGAAGTTGAGCACCTCGCGCGCGCGCTCTTCCAGCATGTCGGGGTCAAGGCTATCCGGGCGCAGAAGCTTGACCTTCTGCTCGAGCTCGCCGCGCTGCGCATCCAGCTCCTGATCCACCGCCTTTGCCTGCTCAAGCTGCTGCTGCAACTGCACATAAGCCAGCAAGCCGCGCTCGCCCTGCACGGCGTGATAGGCAAAATACCCCGCGATACAGGCGAACAAGACCTGCGGGGCGATCTGGCGCGCGCGCCGACGGATTTCACGGACCATGGCCATGGCTTCAGCGAATCACGTACCCTCTCGTCCGTCAACGGAAAGAATCAGGGATTCCAGAAATTTGGACCCGATTCCTTAATGTTCTGGTTTTGGACACGGGGGAACGGTGCAATGCATGCTCTGACCGGAAAACAATCTCACCCCGGCAAGCACCATCCGTTCGGGAAAGCTTGTTGATACGCCTCCGAGGCGCCCGGCTGCGCCGGGCGCCTCGGAACAAAGCTGAGGCCAGTACAATCACCTCATGCCGAGGGCGGCCTACAAAAAGACCGCGTCTCGAAAGCGTCCAGAGGCTGAGCTGAAAACGACCGCACCAACACCGATCAATAGAGGATGCGTCTCGCCAGCCGGCCTCGCTACTGCTTCAACACGCCCCGACCGGCGAAGTGAGCGGCCAGATCGAGGTCTTCCTCGATGCGCAGCAGGCGGTTGTACTTCGCCGTCCGGTCGGAACGCGACAGCGAGCCGGTCTTGATCAGCCCGCAGTTGGTCGCAACCGCAAGGTCGGCGATGGTTGCGTCCTCGGTTTCGCCAGAGCGATGGGACATCACGGCCGTGAAGCCGTTCTTGTGCGCGAGTTCGACGGCCTCCAGCGTCTCGGTCAGGGTGCCGATCTGGTTCACCTTGACCAGGATCGAATTGGCGATGTCGTCGCGCACACCGCGAGCGAGGCGTTCGGTGTTGGTGACGAACAGGTCGTCGCCCACGAGCTGCACCTTGTGGCCGATCCGCTTGGTGAGCGCGGCCCAGCCATCCCAGTCATCCTCGGCCATGCCGTCCTCGATCGAGACGATCGGATGGGCCTCGCACAGGTCCGCCAGGAAGTCGGCGAACTGGGCGCTGTCGAGGGTCTTGCCCTCGCCTTCCAGAACGTACTTGCCATCCTTGAAAAACTCGCTGGCCGCACAGTCGAGCGCGAGCACAACGTCGCTGCCGGGCTGGTAGCCCGCGTCCTGGATCGCGCCGGTAATGTGCTCGAGCGCCTCGTTGGTGCTCTTCACCGCCGGGGCGAAGCCGCCCTCGTCGCCGACGTTGGTGTTGTGACCGTTCTTCTTCAGCCGGGCCTTGAGCGCGTGGAACACCTCGGCGCCGCAGCGCAGCGCCTCGGCAAAGGTGTCCTGGCCGACCGGCATGATCATGAATTCCTGGAAGTCGAGCGCGTTGTCCGCATGCTCGCCGCCATTGACGATGTTCATCATCGGCGTGGGCAACGTGCGCGCGGCCGCACCACCGACGTAGCGGTAAAGCTCTAGCCCGGCTTCCTCCGCCGACGCCTTCGCCGCAGCCAGCGAGACGCCGAGGATCGCGTTCGCGCCCAGGCGGTCCTTGTTCGGCGTCCCGTCGAGCGCGATCAGCGTACGGTCGAGCTTCACCTGATCGCCCGCCTCGAAGCCCTGCAGCGTGTCCTGGATCTCGTGGTTCACCGAGGCGACAGCTTCCTGCACGCCCTTGCCCAGATAGCGGCTTTTGTCGCCATCGCGCCGCTCGACCGCCTCATGCTGGCCAGTCGACGCGCCCGAGGGCACCGCTGCGCGCCCGAACGCGCCGCTTTCCAGCAGGACGTCGACCTCGACCGTGGGGTTGCCGCGGCTATCCAGGATTTCCCGGCCGCGAATCTCAACGATGGCGCTCATAGCTGCCCCTCTCTGGTTACGTGGCGAAATGGTGAGCCTGGCCGACACGCCGAGCCGACCGACAGGCATCCGCTTCGGGGGATACGGTTTTTGTGATTGGCAGACAAGCCACCACGCGCGCCTATTCCGGGCCCGTAGATCGCCAGGTCACCGAGGTTAGAGCAGACACTCAGGGCAAATGGACCGGATCCGCCTTGGTGATCTCGTCCAGCGCCTTCAGCGTCCGCAGCACGCCCGGGACGGCGCCCAGCGGCACCATGTTCGGGCCGTCGGAGGGGGCATTCCCCGGGTCCTCGTGGGTTTCCATGAACACCCCGGCCACACCGACTGCGACGGCGGCACGCGCCAGCACCGGCACGAACTCCCGCTGGCCGCCGCTGGTGGTCCCCTGCCCGCCCGGTTGCTGGACGGAGTGGGTGGCATCGTACACC
Organism: Rhodovibrio salinarum DSM 9154; assembly: GCF_000515255.1. Taxonomy (NCBI): domain Bacteria; kingdom Pseudomonadati; phylum Pseudomonadota; class Alphaproteobacteria; order Rhodospirillales; family Rhodovibrionaceae; genus Rhodovibrio; species Rhodovibrio salinarum. The sequence goes on from NZ_KI911559.1 coordinate 2,734,915, forward strand.
ACCGGGCAGCCGGTCCGCGCGGCCATGATCGGCAAACCACGCATGTCGGAAACCAGCGTGTTATAGCCGAACGAGACCCCCCGCTCGGTCAGCAGGCACTGCGCATTGCCGCCTTCCGCCAGCTTGGCTGGGATGTTGTCGGCATCCCACGGGGCCATGAACTGCCCCTTCTTGACGTTGACCGGCTTGCCGGTGGCCGCGGCGGCGAGCAGCAGGTCGGTCTGACGGCACAGGAAGGCCGGAATCTGCAGCACATCGACGACCTCCGCCGCCGAAGCGCACTGTCCCGGCTCGTGCACATCGGTCAGGACCGGCAGGCCGACCTCCCGTTTCACCGCATCCAGAATTTCCAGCCCGGCTTCCAGGCCGACGCCGCGGTAGCTCTTGGCGGAGGAGCGGTTCGCCTTGTCGAAGGACGACTTATAAACCAGCCCGAGACCCAACTCTTCCGCGATCCCGCGCAGCCGCTCGGCGGTCTTCAGCGCGTGATCACGGTCCTGGATCGCGCAAGGCCCCATGATCAGGGCCAGCGGCCGGTCGTTCGCGAACGTAACGCCGCCGATCCGGACCTGGCGGGTTTGCGGGCGCGGCTCGGTCATGGCGGGCGGGTCCTGTGCTTAAGGCTGCCGTTACATCAAGCGCGACTGCTCGACGGCGGCGTGGATGAAGGACGTGAACAGCGGGTGCGGGTCGAACGGCTTGGACTTCAGCTCCGGGTGGAACTGCACGCCCAGGTACCAGGGGTGCGAGGGTACCTCGACAGTCTCCGGCAGCTCGCCGTCGGGGCTCATGCCGGCAAAGTGCAGGCCAGCCTTCTCCAGCACCTCGCGGTAGTTGACGTTGACCTCGTAGCGGTGGCGGTGACGCTCGCTGATCTCGACCGCATCGTAAATCTGGGCGATCCGGCTACCTTGCGCCAAGTGGGCGGTGTAGGCGCCCAGGCGCATCGTGCCGCCCTTGTCGCTGGCGCTGTCGCGGCGCTCGACCGTGTTGCCGCGCGTCCATTCGGTCAGCAAGCCAACCACCGGATCGTCGCACGGACCGAATTCGGTCGTTCCGGCGCCCGCGATACCCGCCAAGTTCCGGGCCGCCTCGATCACCGCCATCTGCATGCCGAAGCAAATCCCGAAGTAAGGGACCTGCCGCTCGCGCGCGAAGTTGGCGGCGGCGATCTTGCCTTCCGCACCCCGCTCGCCGAAGCCGCCGGGCACCAGGATGCCGTGCACATCCTCCAAATAGGCGGGCGCGTCCTCGCGCTCGAACAATTCGGCGTCGAGCCACTTCACCTTGACCCGGACGTTGTTGGCGATGCCGCCGTGGGTCAGGGCCTCGGCCAGCGACTTGTAGCTGTCGAGCAGGCTGGTGTACTTGCCGACCACACCGATCGTGACTTCGCCGTCGGGATGGCGCACCCGCTCCATCACCCGGTCCCAGGTCGACAGGTCGGGCGCCGGCGGCTCCATCTGGAAGTGCCGGCAGACCTCGTCGTCCAGCCCTTCGGCGTGGTAGCTGCGCGGGACGGCGTAGATGCTGTCCACATCCAGCGCCTGCACCACCGCTTCCTCGCGGATGTTGCAGAAAAGCGCCATCTTGCGCCGCGCGTCGCGGTCGATCGGCTGCTCGGCGCGGCAGACGATCATATCCGGCTGAATGCCGACCCCCAGCAGTTCCTTGACGGAGTGCTGGGTCGGCTTGGTCTTCAGCTCGCCGGCACTGGCGATGTAAGGCACCAAGGTCAGGTGAACGAACAGGCTGCGCTGCCGGCCCAACTCGTTGCCGAGCTGGCGGATCGCTTCGAGGAACGGCAAGCCCTCGATGTCGCCGACCGTGCCGCCGATCTCGCAGATCACGAAGTCCTCGTCGCCGACGTCGGCGTGGACGAACTCCTTGATCGCATCGGTGACGTGGGGAATGACCTGGACCGTGGCGCCCAGATAGTCACCGCGCCGCTCACGGGAGAGCACCTTCCAGTAGATCTGGCCGGTCGTGACGTTGTCACTCGTGCGCGACGGCACGCCGGTGAAGCGCTCGTAGTGCCCCAGGTCGAGGTCCGTCTCCGCCCCGTCGTCGGTGACGTAGACCTCACCGTGCTGATACGGGCTCATCGTGCCCGGATCGACGTTCAGGTAGGGGTCGAGCTTACGCAGCCGCACCTTGTAGCCACGCGACTGCAGCAGTGCGCCGAGCGCGGCCGAACACAACCCTTTGCCAAGCGACGAAACCACGCCGCCCGTGATGAAAATGAAACGCGTCATGAGCCGCTACACTATGGGCACTAGGGCGGGGGCGGCAAGCGCGGACGCAGGCCGCCGCCACCCGAACGAATGAAAGGCTAAGCGGCCTGCGCGCGGGCGCATCGCAGGCCGCCGTTTTTCGCGTCGCGGCAGCCGGCGCTACTGAACCGGCACCTGTGGCTCGCCGTCGCCGGACCCGCTATCGCCGCCGCTGGGGACGTTAGCGCCCGAGTCGCCCGGGTCCGTGGCTCCGGCACCGCTGTCCGAACCGGTCGACGGTGGGGTCTGCTGTTCGCTGGCCGGCACCTGATCCAGGATCGAGTCCGTCTGTGTGCCGCTCGAGGCGAAGATCGTCAGCAGAATCGAAGTGGCCATAAACCCCGCCGCGAGCACCGCGGTGGTCCGGGTCAGGGCGTTGGCCGTGCCACGCCCGCCCAGGAAGCCCTGCAGGCCGGCGCCGCCACCGCCGGCACCGCCGCCGCCGATGCCCAGGCCGCCGCCCTCGCTTGGCTGCAGCAGAACGAGGATCACGAGCGCGATCGCGATCAGCAGGTGAATGACGAGGAGAACCGTTGTCATGACGTCCGCGTTCTTCGGTGTCTGTAGAATCCGCGCGATACCCGCGCCTTAGGAACTGCTGCCGGTCGGCAACAGTTCGGCGCCAAGCATACGTCGGTCGTCGTTGGCGCGCAGGTCTAAAGCCTTCCGCGCCAGTTTTCCAGAGCGGGTTTTGCCCCAGGCCTATGAACGTGCCGCAAAGCAGCACGCCACACCGCACGTCGGTGGGTTAGCCCGCAGCTTTACCGATTTCCCAGAAATCATCCGCCTTCAAGCTCGCGCCGCCGACCAGGGCGCCGTCGACGTTCTCCGTCGCCATCAGCTCCCCCGCGTTGGCCGGCTTGACAGAGCCGCCGTAAAGGATGCGCACCTGCGCGCCCGCCGTATCGCCATAGGCTTTCTTTAGTTGCGCGCGCACATGGGCATGGGCTTCGCGGACATCCTCCGCGGTGGCCGTGCGACCGGTGCCAATCGCCCAGACCGGTTCGTAGGCAACCACCAACTCGCCCTCGCCCGCTGCAGGCAGCGATCCTTCGAGCTGGCGGGTCAACACGTCCATCGCCTTGCCGGCGTCGCGTTCTTCCTGGGTCTCGCCGATGCACAGGATCGGGGTGATGCCGTGGGCGCGTGCCGCCTCCGCCTTGGCCTGGACCAGTTCATCGCTTTCCTTGTGGTCCTGCCGGCGCTCCGAATGGCCGACGATGACGTGGCTGCAGCACAAGTCGTCCAGCATCCCTGGCGCAACATCGCCGGTGTGGGCGCCCTTCTCCTCGAAATGGCAGTCCTGGGCACCCAGCTTGACCGGACTTCCGGACAGCTGCTCGGCCACCAAGTGCAGCAGGGTGAAAGGTGGGCAGACCAGCCAGTCCACATCCGGCGCCTCGCTGCCCCGGGCGCGCTCGGCAAGTGTCTTGGCGAGCGCCGTGCCGTCCGCGCGCTGGCCGTTCATCTTCCAGTTGCCGGCGATCAGCTTGCGCATCGCCCTCTCCCATCCCTGTCGCTGTGTCGAGGCGTCCGAAAAACCGCCGCGTCTGTTAGCACAGCTTTCCCAGGGCAGACCAGCGCACCACCATCGTGCTTGGCCGCCTTGCTGTGACCGGTTAGCGTGCGTTGGATGAGCATCGAATTCCTGGTCACCGCATTGATCGTTGTCGCCGTGCCCGGGGCGGGCGCGCTCTATACCGTGGCGACCGGGCTTGCTCGCGGACGGCGCGCCAGCCTGGTGGCGGCGTTTGGCTGTACGATTGCGATCTTGCCGCACATCGCCGCCGCGATCACCGGGCTGGCCGCGTTGCTGCATACCAGCGCGCTCGCGTTCCAGCTGCTCAAGTACGCCGGCATCCTCTATCTGCTGTATCTAGCCTGGCAGACCCTCCGAGCCCGCGGCGCACTGCAACTGGACACCGGTGGTGCCAAAGAGTCTCAGACCAAGAACGACCGACAGATCGTCGGACAGGCGATTCTGATCAACCTGTTGAACCCCAAGCTGTCGATCTTCTTCCTGGCATTCCTGCCACAGTTCGTCCCGGCCGGGGCGACCGACGGGCTGGCGCGCATGGTCCAGCTGTCGGCGGTGTTCATGGCCCTGACGTTCGTCGTGTTCGCCTTTTACGGGATGTTTGCTGCTGCCACCCGGCACTACGTGCTCAGCCGACCATCGGTCATGGGCTGGCTGCGCCGCGGCATTGCAGCGACGTTCGTCGGCCTGGGCGCCCGACTGGCGCTCGCTGAGCGTTGAGCGTCGGCTAAGCCTGCGGCAAGCCGACATCGTGCCGCACCGGGATTGCCGGTTGCCCCTCCCCGCCCGGATTTCTAAGATGCGCGCGTTTTCCGGCGTCCGGCGCGTCGCGGGGCGGCGTCCCGAACGTCGGCGCTGACGCGCGCATCTTTATCCCACCATCGAGGGCCGCGCTCCCCGTCATGCAGACCAGCTTCCGACGCACCTTCACCAAAGCCGTCACGATCGTCCTGTTCAGCCTGCTGATCGCCTCCTTCGCACTCTGGGGCGTGGGCGACATCTTCCGCGATACCGGCGGCAGCCAGACCGTGATCAAGGTCGGCGATCAGGAAGTCGGCCAAGCGGAGTTCCAGCGCTCCTTCCAGCGCGAGTTCAACCGGGTGCGCCAACAGATCGGCGGACAGCTGGATATGCAGACAGCGCGCCAGCTAGGCCTGGTCGATCAGATCGTACGGCAGACGGTCACACGTCTGCTGTTCGACCAGAAAGCGCGTGATCTGGGCCTGGTGGTGAGCGACGACCAGGTCGTCCAACGTATCCGCCAGCAGGAGGCCTTCCGCACGGCCGGCCAGTTCAACCGGCAACTGTTCGAGCAGACGCTGCGTCAGAGCGGCCTGTCGGAGGCGCGCTATGTCGATTTACTGAAAAGCGATATCGACCGCCAACACCTGGCAACCGCCGCCGCCGGCGCGCTGCAAATGCCGCAGGCGATGGCCGAGGCGCTCTATCGCTACCGCAACGAACGCCGGATCGCGGACTATCTCGTGGTGCGCAACGACAGCTTCGAGATTCCAGACCCGGACAGCGCAACCCTGCAGCAGTACTACGAGGACAACAGCAGCCAGTTCATGGCGCCTGCCTACCGCGCGCTCACGGTGCTGCACCTCGATCCGGAGGCGCTGGCGAACGAGGTCGCGGTCGGCGAGGACGAACTGCGCGAAGCGTTCGAAAACAACCGCGACCGCTTCGGCCAGCCGGAAACGCGTGAGCTGCGGCAGATCGTCCTGGACAGCCAGGATGCGGCGGAACAAGCGCGCGCGATGCTGTCCGAGGGGCGCAGCTTTGCCGCGGTCGCCCAGGAGTTGACCGGCAGCGCCCCCGCCGATCTGGGCGAAAATCGCCGCAACCAGTTGCTGGATGCCTTGCGGAAGCCTGCATTCAGCACGGATGAAGGCGCGGTCACCGAACCGATTGAAAGCCCGCTCGGCTGGCATCTAGTCAAGGTCGACACGGTGAACGCGGGCAAAACGCCGGACTTTGAAGAAGTGAAGGACCGGTTGCGCGCCGACTTGGTACGCGACAAAGCAGTCGATCGGCTGGTCGAGATGGCGAACACCGTCGATGACCAACTAGCGAGCGGTGCCACGATCGCCGAGGCCGCGCAGCAGGTCGGCTTCGAGGTGCGCAAGATCGATGCGATCAGCCGCCAGGGCAACGCGCCCGACGGCGAGCCGGTCGCGGAGATTCCGCAGTCTGGCGACTTCTTGCAGACGGCCTTCGAAACCGCACAGGGCGAGCAGAGCCTGCTGCAGGAGACCGACAACGGCGGCTACTACGTTCTGCGCGTCGACGGGGTCACGCCCGAGCAGGCCCGGCCCTTGGACGAGGTACGCGATCAGGTACTCAGTGCCTGGCGCGCGGACCAGCGGGCGCAGGAGGCGCAGAAGACGGCCGAACATATCGCCGACCGTCTCGACGAAGGCGCCACGCTGGCGCAGTTCGCCGACGACCGCGGATTGTCGGTGCAAACCACGCAGCCGCTAACCCGCGGCGACAACCGGCAGGCTGGACCCGTCGGCCGGGCGTTGGCCGGCCAGCTGTTCGGGATCGAGGTCGGCGGTGCGACCACCGCGGGTGTGCAAAACGGTGTCGCCGTGGCACAGCTGAAGGAGGTCCAAAGCGCCAATCCGGGGGACGACCCGGAAGCGGTCGCGCAGCTACGCGAACGGGCGCGCCAGGGGCTGCGCTCCGACGTGCTGGCGTCGTTCGCCAATGCGCTGCGCAACCACTACGACGTTCAGGTCAACCAGCAGCTGCTCGACCGCATCATCAACCGCAGTTCCTAACCGTTCGCGCCCGGCACCGTCCGGGCGCTTTTCCAGCACGCCGGATCCCATGCAGGTCACCCCAGACTTCGACCGCTTCGCCGCGTTGTATGAGGCGGGTACGCCACAAGTCGTGCACACCGCCATGATCGCCGATCTGGAGACGCCTGTTTCGGCTTTCCTCAAGATCGCGGACGGCGCACGCAACGCCTTCCTGTTCGAAAGCGTGGAGGGCGGCAACCGAATCGGCCGCTACTCCTTCGTCGCGCTCAAGCCGGACATCATCTGGCGCTGCCGCGGCCAACAGGCGGAGATCAACCGCAACGCCCGCGGCGACACCGGCACGTTCGAACCGCTTGACGGCCATCCGTTGGAGACGCTCAAGGCGCTGCGCAAGGAATCCTGGATCGACCTGCCCGAGGACGCGCCACCGATGGCGGCCTCGCTGATCGGCTACATGGGCTATGACGCGATTCGGTTGATGGAGCGCATTCCGGACGAGAACCCCGACGTGCTCGGCGTGCCGGATGCGCTGTTCACCCGGCCGACCGTCACGGCCGTGTTCGACCGGCTGGAGGATCAGGTGACGGTGTTCACCCCGGTCTACCCCGAGCCCGGCCTGGACGCCCGGCACGCCTGGCAACGCGCAACCGAACGCCTGGCCGAGGTGGTCCGCGACTTCGAACGCTCCCTGCCCTATCGCCGCGAGCGCGTCTCGATCGAGGAGGAACTTGGCGACCCGGTGTCCAACATGAGCCGGGAACGCTTCCACCAGATGGTCGAGGCGGGCAAGGAATACATCGCCGCCGGCGACATCTTCCAGGTGGTGCTGTCACAACGCTTCTCGGTGCCGTTCCGGCTGCCACCGTTCGCGCTCTACCGGGCGCTGCGCCGGCTTAATCCCTCGCCTTTCCTCTTCTACGCCAATCTGGACGACTGCGCGGTCGTGGGATCCAGCCCAGAGATCCTGGTGCGCCTGCGCGACGACACCGTGACGATCCGCCCGCTCGCCGGCTCTCGCAAGCGCGGCGCCACAGCGGCGGAGGACAAGGCACTAGCGGAGGAGTTGCTGTCCGATCCGAAGGAATTGGCCGAGCACCTGATGCTGCTCGATCTCGGCCGTAACGACGTGGGCCGGGTGGCGCAGATCGGCACGGTGCGCGTGACCGAGAAGATGGTGGTGGAAAATTACAGCCACATCATGCACATCGTCTCCAACGTCGAAGGCCGGATCGACCCGCGCTATGACGCCATGGATGCGCTGCAGGCCGGCTTTCCCGCCGGTACGGTCTCCGGCGCGCCCAAGGTGCGGGCGATGGAGATCATCGATGAACTGGAGCCAGAACGCCGCGGCATCTACGCCGGCGCGGTCGGCTACTTCGGCGCCGCAGGCGCGATGGATACCTGCATTGCCCTGCGCACGGCGGTGGTCAAGGACGGCACGATGTATGTGCAGGCCGGCGGCGGTGTGGTCGCCGACAGCGACCCGGAAGGCGAGTTCCAGGAGAGCTGCAACAAGGCCCGCGCGTTGATCCGTGCTGCCCAGGAAGCCATGCGCTTCGCCGCAGGCCGGTGAGGTCTACTGCGCTCAAACGGCCCGACTGACTGGCGGTCGCGACGCGGAGGCCATCTTCGGCTTCCAGGAGACTACCGCTGCCCCTTTTCCGGCAATCGCGCCACGTCGGGGCGACGCTCCTTGACGAGCGCGCTGATCGGAACCAGCGCGATGCCCTTTTCGCGTAAGCCCGGCACCCAACTCCGAAGGGCTTGGATCGTCTCGTCGTAAGGATGGCCGATCGCGACCGCGCTTCCGGCTTCGCGGGCAATGCGCTCAACCTTCGCGAGTTGCTCCCGGATCGCGTCGAGGTCGCGCTGGTTGTCCAGGAAGATGTCGCGGCTGACGTGCGGAACGCCCATCTCTGCGGCAAGCCGGTCACCAACGCTGCCGGCGATCGTCCGACTGTCCAGGAACAGGAGGCCGCGACGCTTGAGCTCGTCCAGAACAGCACGCATGCCCTTTGCATCTCGGGTAAACGCGCTGCCCATGTGGTTGTTGATCCCGACATAGCCATCGAAGCGCGACAGCGCCCAGTCCAGACGGGCCATCAATTCGGCTTGATCGAGATCGCCGCGCAACACATTCGGACCCGGGTCGGTATCCGGGTCGCGCGGCTGCATGGGCACGTGCACCATCAGTTCGTGCCCGGCTTTCCGCGCCGCGCGGGTGATCTTGCCGGGATTTGGCGCATAGGTCATGAACGCGAGCGTCAGCGGTCCTGACAGTTCCACCGTCTCCCACGCGTTCGACCGGTTAAGGCCCAGATCATCGATCACGATCGCGATCTTCGGTGTGCCGGCGCCCGCTGGGACATGGGCCGCCGCATTGCGCCGCCACGCCGGCATGGGGGTCGGCTCGCCCGTCGTCGCCAACGTTTCCGCTTGCCGGCGACCGTCGCGAACGATGCGATCGGTAATCTCGAGGTCTTGTGTCAGGTCGCCTGCCGACTTCGGCGATGGGGTTTCCGTTGGAGACGGCGTGGCCGGAGATGGCGCCTTGGCGTAACCGCTGGTTGGTACCCGTGTGCCGGGATCCTGCTCGACCGACCGTTGCGCGGAAACCTGCGGACCATCGGGCTGGCGATGATCTTCTCCACCGACCAGCAGACCCGCGAGGGCCCCAATCGCCGCCCCGCCCAGGACAACCCCCAGCGCGATGCCAGCGACCTGACGCACGGTGAAGCTACCCAGCACGGCTTTTCTGGGGGGACGCCCATGGGCGCGGCGATGGCGGGTACGGCGGATTTCGGGCATGCGGTGTGCTACGGCCCTGTCGCGGAGTCGGAAAAACGTGTGCGACGAGCCTATCACACGATGTTTGAACGTCGTTAACCGTTCGCAGTAACCCGGCTCTTGGTATCCGCGCCGACGGGCTCCTCGGCCGGCTCGCCGGCGAGGTCGGCCAGGATCGGACAATCAGGTCGGTGATCACCGTGGCACCGGCCGATCAGGTGCTCAAGCGTGTCCCGCATCGCTTGCAGTTCCGCCATCCGCTGGTCGATCTCGGCAAGGTGTTCGCGGGCGAGCGCTTTTACGTCGCCGCTGGCCCGCTCCCGGTCCCGCCAAAGCGTTAGCAACTCGCTCACCTGCTTTACCGGGAAGCCAAGGTTACGGGCCCGGTGGACGAAGTGCAGCGTCTGCAGTTCCTTCTCGCCGTAGACACGATACCCAGCACTGCTGCGCTCCGCAGGCGCGATCAGGCCGATGCTCTCGTAGTAGCGGATCGTCTTGGCCGGCACGCCGGAGCGTTTGGCCACTTCGCCGATGTTCATGCCGTCGCCTCCTTGCCCTGGACGGTCGACGCCACCGATGCACCACGGTTGGCGACCCGTCCCTGCCGGCGTAACAGCAGGGAGTTGGTGGCCACCGACACGCTGGACAGCGCCATCGCCGCACCCGCGATGATCGGGCTCAACAGGCCCACCGCCGCGACCGGGATCGCCACCGTGTTGTAGGCGAACGCCCAGAATAGGTTCTGCCGGATCTTGCCGTAGGTGGCCCGCGACAGGTGAATCGCCTCCGCGACCAGTCGCGGGTCACCGCGCATCAGGGCGATGCCGGCGGTTTGCAGGGCGACGTCGGTGCCCTCGCCCATGGCGATGCCGATGTCCGCAGCAGCCAGGGCCGGCGCGTCGTTCACGCCGTCGCCGACCATCGCGATCACATGCCCCTGCTCCCGCAACCGCTCGATCTCCCGCTCCTTGTCCGCGGGCAGCACCTCGGCAATTACCCTGTCGATACCGATCTGGGCGGCCACCGCTTCCGCCGCGCGGCGGTTGTCGCCGGACAACAGCGTGACCTCGATGCCCTCGGCCTGCAGCGCAGCCACCGCCGCATCCACACCGGGCTTCAAACGGTCCCCCAGGCCAAGCACCCCGACCAGACGAGGGCTCTCACCCAGTTCACCGACATAGACCACCGACCAGCCCTGAGCTTCGAAACTGTCCGTGGTCTCCTGCGTACCGGCCGTATCGACATCCTGTTCGGCCATCAACCGATGAGACCCGACGGCCAGCCGTCGACCACCAACGGTGGCCAGCACCCCCTTGCCGGAGACATTCTGGAAGTCCTCCGGCGTGGTGAGATCGGCATCCTGTTGCCGAGCGTAGGCGACGATCGCCTCCGCCAGCGGGTGCGAGCTGCCCTGCTGCACGCTACCGACCAGACGCATCAGATCGCCTTCGTCAATCCCGCCGAACGGGCGCGCGTCCCGGACTTCCGGCTTGCCCTCGGTCAGCGTTCCGGTCTTGTCAAACACGACCGTGGTGACCCCGCGCGCCTGCTCCAGAGCGCTTGCGTCCTTGATCAAGACGCCGCGCCGGGCCGCCAGGCCGGTGCCAACCATGATCGCCGTCGGGGTGGCCAGACCCAGCGCACAGGGACACGCGATCACCAGCACCGCGACGGCATAGATCAGCGCCGTCTGCAGGCTCGCCCCCGCCAACAGCCAGCCGATCAAGGTGGCGACCGCAACCCCGACCACCGCGGGCACGAACACGCTGGCGACCTTGTCGACCAGACGCTGCACCGGCGGCTTCGACGCCTGAGCCGATTGCACCATGTCGATGATCTTGCCGAGCGTCGACTGCTGGCCAACCGCCGTCGCCTCGATGCGCAGCAGACCGTCGCCATTGATCGCGCCGCCGACCACGTTATCGCCCGGTCCCTTGGCAACCGGCAGGCTTTCGCCAGTCACCAGGCTTTCGTCCGACTGGCTCTCGCCAGACAAGACACGTCCGTCAACCGGGATGCGTTCGCCCGGGCGCACAATCGCGACGTCGCCCTGGACCACCTGATCCGCAGGCACGCTCACGGTCTCGCCACCGCGCTCAACACGCGCCTCATCGGGGCGCAGACGCATCAGCGCCTGGACAGCCGCCCCGGCGCTGCGGGTCGCCCGATCCTCCAGGATGCGGCCCAGCAGGACCAGCGTGATCACGGCCGCCGCAGCCTCGAAGTACAGATGACCGCCGCCGCCCCAGGCCAGCAGATCGCTCGTGGGGGCCGCCACCACGTTGTACAGGCTGAGACCGAACGCCGCCGTCGTTCCCAAAGCGACCAGCGTATCCATATTGCCCGAGAAGCGCTTCAACGCCGGCCAGGCGGCCTTGTAGAAGCGCGCGCCAGCGAACACCTGCACCGGCAACGCAAGCGCAAGCTGCACCAGCGGCGGCAGATGCCCCGGCAAGCCGACCAGTTCGAACCCCATCTGCGCGACCAGCGGCAGGGTCAACAGCGCGGAGACGGCGAACAGCGCCCATTCGCGCCGCGACTGCGCCCGCTCACGCGCCGCCTCTGTGTCCTGGTCTTCCTGCTCGGCCGGGCGGGCACCATAGCCGGCGTCCTTGACCGCCTTGACCAGTCGGTCGGGCTCCACTTTTCGGCTGAGGCGCACCCGCGCCTGCTTGTTGGCCAGGTTGACGTTGGCGCTCTCCACGCCCGACACGCCGGCCAGCGCCTGTTCCACCGTCGAGACACAGGACGCGCAGGTCATGCCCTCGATCCTGAGGTCGCAGACGGCACCATCACGCTGCGGATCGGTCTGCCCGGCCGGTTGCGTGGGTGCGGGCTCGGATGTCTTTGACGCGTTACCCGCTCCCGCCTCGCCAGCGGATTTTTCTTCGTTTCCAGAGTCCTGTGGCGTCACGCTAAAGCCAGCGCGCGCCACGGCGGCGGCCAGCTCGGAGGCCTGCGGGCCCCGATCGGCCGGGGTGACGGTAGCGATCCCGCGGGTATGGTCCACCTGCGCGGACTTGACGCTGTCCAACGCCTCCAGCTCCCGCTGCACCTTCGACGCGCAGCCGCCGCAGCTCATGCCGAACACCGGCAAGTCGATTTCAGCGGAGTCCGTCCGCCGGGCCAACTGGGCCGTGTAGCCCGCGGCATGCACGGCCGCCAGCAAGTCTTCCGGAGCCGGTGTGGCCTCCGGCTGCGGGGTCACCTCCGCGCGGCCGGCGGTGTGATCGACCGTGACCTCGGCGACGCCGTTCACAGCTTCCAGGTGACGACGCGTCTTGGCGGCACAACCGCCACAGGACAGGCCGGTGATCTCCAGGACGATCGGATCGCTATGAGTCGTGTGTGCCGCTTCAGCCATGGCACTGGTGTCCCTTGCCTTGTCTATCTCAGGTCTGACATGGCCCTTCCAGTCACTGGAAGGTCAAGAGGGCGCAGTGACCAGCCCGCGGGCTTGCTTCCGTGCCTGCGTTCCTGCTGCTATAAGGCACGCCCCGGCAGATGCGCCGGGGACGTCAACGCCGGGCGACAAGTGACTGATATGTTTCTGTTGATCGATAACTACGACAGCTTCACCTACAATCTGTACCACTACCTCGGCGAGCTGGGGGCCGAGGTCGAGGTGGTGCGTAACGACGCCCTCACCGCCGACGAAGCGCTGGCCCGGCATCCGCAAGGTATCGTGATCTCACCTGGACCATGCGATCCGGACCGGGCGGGCATCTGCCTGGAGCTGATCGACAAGGCCAAGGACAGCGTGCCGATGCTGGGTGTCTGCCTGGGCCATCAGGCGATCGGCCAAGCGTTCGGCGGCAAGATCGGCCGCGCGGCCGTGCCGATGCACGGCAAGGTGAGTGAAATCCGGCACAACCACGCCGGCGTGTTCCGCGATCTGCCGACGCCGATGCAGGCAACGCGCTATCACTCCCTGATCGTCGAGCGCGAGGGCTGGCCGGACGATCTGGAGGTCGTGGCCGAGGCGGACGACGATGTGATCATGGGCTGCCGCCACCGCACCCGCCCAATCCACGGCGTGCAGTTCCACCCGGAAAGCATCGCCAGCGAGCATGGCCATCATCTGCTGCGCAACTTCCTGGCCGAGGCGGGTCATAACGGGTAGACCGCCGCGCGAAACCGTTTCCACCTGCCGAGACGACGCACAAGAGGACGCAGCATGACCGGCGACATGACCGACCTGAAGGGCCTGATCGCCACCGTGGCCGGCGGCGACCAGCTCAGCGCGGAGCAGGCCGAGCAGGCCTTCGGCATCATCATGTCTGGCAACGCCACACCCAGCCAGATGGGCGGCTTCCTGATGGCCCTGCGCGTACGCGGAGAGACCATCGATGAGATCACCGGCGCGGCGCGCGCGATGCGCGCCAAGATGACCACGATCGAGGCGCCGGCGGGAGCGCTCGACACCTGCGGCACCGGCGGCGACGGCAAGGGTACCTACAACGTCTCCACCGGCGCGGCGTTCGTGGTCGCGGGCTGCGGCGTGCCGGTCGCCAAGCACGGCAACCGGGCGATGTCGTCCAAGTCCGGCGCGGCGGACGTGCTGGCTGCCCTCGGCGTCGAGGTCGAAGCGGAAACACCGTTGGTGAAACGCGCGCTGGAAGAGGCCGGCACCTGCTTCCTGCTCGCCCCGCGCCACCATAGCGCGATGCGCCACGTCGGGCCGACGCGCAAGGAACTGGGCACACGCACCCTGTTCAATCTGCTGGGTCCCCTATCCAACCCAGCCAAGGTGAAGCGGCAGATGATCGGCGTGTTCTCCCCCGACTGGGTGGAGCCGCTGGCACACACACTGAAGAACCTAGGCCATGAGCGCGCCTGGGTGGTGCATGGCGCCGATGGGTTGGACGAACTGTCCACCACCGGCCCGAGCCTGGTTGCCGAGTTGAAGAACGGCGAGGTCACCACCTTCGAAGTCAGTCCGGAGGAGATCGGTCTGAAACGAGCCGATCTGGACGATCTGCTGGGCGGCGATGCCGAGCAGAATGCCCAGGTGATGCGTGCCATGCTGGCTGGCGAGCACGGGCCGTTCCGCGACATCGTCGTCTACACCGCTGCCGGCTGCCTGGTCGTCGCAGACAAGGCGCGCGATCTGAAAGAGGGCGCCCAGATGGCCGCCGCGTCGATCGACAGCGGGCACGCCGCGCGCGTGCTCGACCGGCTGGTCGAAATCACCAACGCAACTCCGCCACACGGAAAAACGACCGCATGAGCGACGTGCTGACCCGCATCTGCGCCACCAAGGCGGAGGAAGTCGCCCGGCGCAAGCTGTCGACACCGCTTGCCGATCTGGAGACACGCGCCCGTGACCAGGACCCGCCCCGCGGCTTCGCCCGCGCGCTTCGGGATGGCGCCGCGCGCGACGGCTTCGGCCTGATTGCCGAGGTCAAGAAAGCTTCACCGTCGAAGGGCCTGATCCGCGCGGATTTCGATCCCCCCTGGATCGCACGCGCCTACCGCGACGGCGGCGCCTCCTGCCTGTCGGTGCTGACCGACGCGCCGTACTTTCAGGGCGCAGATCACTACCTGGAAGCGGCACGCGCGGCCGTCGACCTACCGGTGCTGCGCAAGGACTTCATGCTGGAGCCCTACCAGATCGTCGAAAGCCGGGCGCTGGGCGCCGATTGCGTCCTGTTTATCCTGGCCGCCCTGTCGGATGCCCAGGCTTCGGAACTGGAGGCCGCCGCACGCGAGCAGGGCCTGGACGTGCTGGTCGAGGTGCACGGCGAGACGGAACTGGACCGTGCGCTCCGGCTCGAGAGCCCGTTGATCGGCGTAAACAATCGCAATCTCAAGACCTTGGACGTGGACCTTGAGACCAGCCGTCGACTCGGCCCGCGCGTCCCAACGGACCGCCTGATGGTGTGCGAGAGCGGGCTATTCACCCGTGATGATCTGCTTGGCATGACGGAGCACGGCGCGCGCGCCTTCCTGATCGGCGAGAGCCTGATGCGCCAGCCCAACGTCGAGCAGGCCACGGCCGCGCTGTTCGGCCGGTCGGCGGGAACCGCCGCAGGGGCTGCGGAATGAGCGAATTCACCCATTTCGACGAGCGCGGCAACGCCCGCATGGTGGATGTGAGCGCCAAGGACGAGACTGCGCGCACCGCCACCGCCAAGGCGCGCGTGACCATGGCCGAGGACACGGCGCGGCTGATCCGGGAAGGCGGGGTCAAGAAGGGCGACGTGCTGTCGGTCGCCCGGCTGGCCGGGATCATGGGCGCCAAACGCACACCCGACCTGATCCCGCTGTGCCACCCGCTGAGCCTGTCCAGCGTCGAGGTCGAACTGGCGCTGTCCGACGATGCGCCCGCGGTGGAAATCGCTGCAACCTGCAAGATCGCGGGCAAGACGGGTGTGGAGATGGAGGCACTTACCGCCTGCTCCGTCGCCGCGCTCACGGTCTACGACATGTGCAAGGCAGTGGATAAGGCGATGACCATCACAGACGTCCGGGTCACGCACAAATCGGGCGGAAAGTCCGGAACTTACGAGGCTGCTTGATGCTCTCGGTCGAGGATGCACGCACCCAGGTCCTGGCCGCTTTCACGCCCCTGCCGGCGGAGGTGGTGAGCGTCGAGCGGGCGCTGGGCCGTGTGCTGGCCCAGGATGTCGCCGCCCGCGTCACCCAACCGCCGCGCGACGTCTCCGCGATGGATGGCTACGCCGTGCGCGCCCAGGATGTGGCCAATGCGCCGATCACAATGCGGGTGGTCGGGGAGGTTCCAGCCGGCGGCGATTTCGACCGTCCGCTCGGGCCCGGCGAAGCCGTGCGGATTTTCACGGGCGCGCCCCTGCCCCGAGACACCGACACCGTCGTCATCCAGGAAAACACCGCGCGCGACGGCGACCAAGTGACGGTCCAGCAGGCCGAACCCAAGGGGCGCTGGGTCCGCCCGGCGGGGTTGGATTTCCAGGCGGGTAGCGTCGGCCTCACCGCTGGACGTCAGTTGAGTGCCCGCGATATCGGCCTCGCGGCTGCGATGAACCGCCCCTGGCTGTCGGTCCGCCGCAAGCCTCGCGTGGTGGTGCTCGCAACCGGCAACGAAATCGTCCTGCCGGGCGAGGAACTCGGGCCCAGCCAGATCGTCAGCTCCAACGGCTATGCCCTGTCCGCCTTCGTGGCGGCGTGCGGCGGCGAGCCGCTGCACCTGGGCGTCGCCCCCGACACCAAGGACGGGCTGCGCCAGATGCTGGCGGGCGCGGCGCAGGCGGACCTGCTGCTGACCAGCGGCGGCGTCAGTGTTGGCGAACACGACCTGGTTCAGGACGTGCTGACGGAAATGGGGGCGGATCTCGGTTTCTGGAAAATCGCCATGCGGCCGGGCAAGCCATTGATGCTGGCCAATCTGCAGGGAACGCCCGTGCTGGGCCTGCCGGGAAACCCGGTATCTGGTCTGGTTTGCTCGACCCTGTTCGTACGGCCGGCGATCGACCGCATGCTGGGCCGCGACGCCCCGGCGGAACCCCGCCTGCCTGCGTTGGCCGGGCGCGATCTGGACGAGAACGGCGGGCGTCAGGACTACATGCGCTGCACCCTGTCCCAGGACGCAGACGGCAACCGGATCGCCACCCCCTTCGACAAGCAGGACAGTTCGATGCTGAGCCGGCTCACCCAAGCGGACGCGCTGCTCGTGCGCGCGCCCCACGCGCCGGCCCAGGCGGCCGGCAGCCCGGTTGAGGTCGTGCCATTCGGGGCGGGAATTTAGTGCGCGCTAGCACACGGCCCTTTCGGGGTCACGGTTCTGCGTATTTGCCGTGACAAGCCTCTCCGCCCACGCGAAGGGCGGTTGACGCTTCGACGGAACCAAAGTAGAACACGGCATTGAGTTGATGCTTTGTTCCGCGCCGACAATCGCACCCGTACGCCCTGAAAGTCGGGTTCGGGCCCCGGTTTAACGGTATTCCGCGCTGGGACAGGCAGCCTCGGGGGCAAAACGGCAAAGCGGATGCCAACATGCTGACGCGCAAGCAACACGAACTGCTGCTCTATATCCACAAGCATCTCGGCGAACACGGCGTTTCGCCTTCGTTCGACGAGATGAAGGAAGCGCTCAATCTAAAGTCCAAATCTGGCATCCACCGTCTGATCAGCGGACTAGAGGAGCGTGGGTTTATCCGCCGGTTGCCGCATCGCGCCCGGGCACTGGAAGTGCTGCGCCTGCCAGGTGAGCCCTCCACTCAGACAGGCAGCGCGGAAGACGGTGCGCAAGACGCCGCCGGACACCCGCTGTCAGGAGCACACGGCCGCCCGGTCGGCGACAACGTCGTGCAAGCGAACTTCCGCGCCCCCACCGTCCCCGAACTGGGCGCGACAACGGCTTCGCAGAATCTGCACCTGCCGCTCTACGGTCGGATCGCCGCCGGCACGCCGATCGAGGCGCTGCGCGACGAAAGCGCGTTCGTCGAAATTCCGGGGGCGATGGTAGGCGACGGCGAGCACTACTGCCTCGAAGTCGACGGCGACTCGATGATCGAAGCCGGCATCCACGACGGGGACACGGTCGTGATCCGCCGTGGCGAGCATGCAGAGCCTGGCGCGATCGTGGTCGCCCTGGTCGATGGCGAGGAAGCCACCTTGAAGCGCATCCGCCGACGCGGCCACTCGATTGCCCTGGAACCCGCCAACCCGGCCTACGAAACCCGGATCTATCCCCCCGAACGGGTCAAGGTGCAGGGCCGCTTGGTCGCCCTACTGCGTCGCTATCACTGAGGCGTCGCGCGCATAAACCCTCCACGGCCCGACATGAGCTTTGGGCTGGTGCTGATCTGGCCGTCGCGCGGTCTTACTCCCGGCCGCGTCGGCGAACCCAGGGGCGGGTGCCGCGATGCGCGCGGACTGTGTCGACGCGCGGGCCATCGCGCGCGAGGTAGATGGCGTGCGTCCCCGCACGCCAAAGGTCGAAGCGATCGACCAGGATGCTCGGTCGGGCGCATTTGATCCGCGCCACCGGCACCACCGCAACCAGCACGTCCGCCATACGGCAGTCCTCCGCCAGGGCGCGGCCGTCGCGTACCAGCGCGGCCGTCAGGCTATTCTTGCGGAACAGACAGGCCAGCGGGTCGCAGGTCAGATCCGCACTCTCCGCTTGCCCCCAAGGCGGCCAGGTCTGCACGCGTTGCGTGCCCAACCGCCGCATCCAGACATCGCGGCTGAACCGCTCGCGGCGCTGCGTACTGACCCACAACTCGCCGCTGGCGGCCCGCACGCCGATCAACCTGGCATCGCCCGTGACCAGTACATCCGGCCGCGGTCCCCAGGGCACGCTCAAACAGCCGACAGCGACCGCAGCCAGTCCCCAAAGCCGCCAGCGCCGTTGCCACAAGCACAACCAGACGCCCCCGGCAATGATCAGGGCGAGTCCCGCGCGGCTCGGCGACGGCAGCACCGCGACCGCCCCCGGCCAGTCCGCCACGGTTTCGGCGACGGCAAGCATGCCGGCGATCCCCCACCCCATGACCGTCAGCCCGAAGCCATCGAGGCCGAGCGGCATCAGCGCGAATGCGACGAGTGCGGCCGGCATGATCCAAAAGGCGGTGAGCGGCACGGCAACCAGATTCGCCGCCAAGCCATAGAGAGCCAGCCGGTTGAAGTGGAACACCGCAAACGGCCCCGTCGCCAAGATCGCGATCACGCTGGTGAGCGCCACGCTGCCGGCGTACAGCACAAGCCGCATGGGGATGCTGCGCTGGCTGGTCCGCCCGAAGGTATGGCTGCGCAAACCCTCGTAGGCCGCGACCAGCGCCGTCGCGGCAGCGAACGACATCTGGAAGGAGGCGCTAACCAGGCTTTCCGGATGGAGCAGCAGGACGACGAACGCGGCCCAGGCGACCAAGCGCATGGTCAGCGCACTGCGGTCGAGCGCAACCGCGAGCAGCACCAGCGCGAGCATCAGAAAGGCCCGCTGGGTCGGTATCGTCGCCCCGACCAGCCATAGGTAGCAAAAGCCAGCCAGGGCCGCTGCCAGGGCGGCCCACTTCTTCGCCTGCACCCGCACCGCAACGGCGGGCACGAGCGCGATCGCCGCCCGCACGGCGAAGAACACCAGCCCGGCGATCAGGCCAACGTGCAGGCCCGAGATCGCCAGCAAATGCGCGAGCCCGGAGTCCCGCATCGTCTGCAGCACGTCCTCGGGGATCGCGCTGCGCTCGCCGGTCATCAACGCGGCGGCGACCGTGCCAGCGCGCCCGGGTACCGCCGCGCGCACCCGCCGGGCGATCGTCTGCCGGCGCTGCGCCCACCAAAGGTCCCACGCGCTTGGCCCTGCCCCCGGCGCGCGGGCCAGGCGCTCCACGCCACCCAACGCGAAACCGACCGCGCCCAATTGCTCGAAATAGGCCCGCCGGGCGAAGTCGTAGGCCCCGGGCGCGGCCGGCTCGGGCGGCGGCGATAGAACCGCCAGCAGACGCACCCGGTCCCCCGGCAAGATGTCCGGCGCGCCCGCGGAGACGGTCACACGCACGACTGCCGGCGTCAGGTTGGCATCAAGCCGCGCCACAGCGACCTCGCCCAGGCGAAGACGGTGCCCGGTGGCCCGTGGCTCGACCTCCAGCACGGTCGCGTGGATCCGGGCGGGGCCATGCTCCTCCTGCAGAACCGGTGCTGCGACCAGATACGTGCGCAACTGCGCCGCGCCGAAACCAGCACCAACCGCCCCCAGCGCGAGCGCGCCGAGCATGACCCAGGTGCGCCCGCGCGCCTGCAGCGCAAACAAGGCCGCAAAGCCGACCGCAAGCAGACCGATCCAGCCCGGAGGTTCCCGCTGCAGGGTGAAGTAGACGGCGATGCCGCTGCCGAAGGCGACCGGCAACCACAGCGCCCAGCGCTCCCGCTCGGCCAGGAGCTGAATCTGCAGGGTGAGCCAGAGCGCGTTCAGCCGGCCGGCCAGCGCCTCGACCGCTGCTTGCCGCCCCACCCTCGCCCGCACCCGCCCACGCATACCGCGCGCCCCAAGCCGTCATCACGCGACGGCATGTTAGCAGATGCGCGCGTCCGGTGTACCCAAACGCGTCTCCAAGGCACTCTTGGCACGCTCATCGTGGCATGAAAGCGAACGCTATGCTAAACCCGCGCGCCTGAGACACCGCCGTGTCGCCGGCCGCAATGGCCCGCATGACCGACCCTGCCGCGCCATTGGTGTTTCATCCCGCCCAGAAGGCCCGTAACGCTTCGAGGAGACCATGAGCGTCGTTACCCGTTTCGCACCCTCGCCCACCGGTTATCTACACATCGGCGGTGCACGCACGGCGCTGTTCAATTGGCTGTTCGCCCGACATCACGGGGGCAGCTTCCTGTTGCGGATCGAAGACACAGACCGCAAGCGCTCAACGCCCGAAGCGATCCAAGCGATCCTGGACGGGCTGAAATGGCTTGGTCTGGAATGGGATACCCAGCCGGTCTATCAATCGAAACGCCTGGAGCGACATGCGGAGATCGCCTACCAGCTGCTGGCGGATGGCAACGCCTACCGGTGCTACGCCACCCAGGAGGAGCTGGAGGCGATGCGCGAGCAAGCGCGCAAGGAAGGCCGGCCGATCAAGTATGACGGCCGGTGGCGCGACCGCGATCCGTCGGAGGCCCCGGCCGACGTAACCCCGTGCATCCGCCTGCGCATGCCGCAGGAGGGGCAGGCCACCCTGCACGACCGGGTGCAGGGTGCGGTCACGGTCGACAACGCGCAGCTCGACGACATGGTGATCCTGCGCCAGGACGGCACTCCGACCTACAACCTGTCGGTCGTGGTCGACGATTACGACATGGACATCACTCATGTGATCCGGGGCGACGATCACCTGACCAA
This sequence comes from Rhodovibrio salinarum DSM 9154, assembly GCF_000515255.1. Lineage (NCBI taxonomy): Bacteria > Pseudomonadati > Pseudomonadota > Alphaproteobacteria > Rhodospirillales > Rhodovibrionaceae > Rhodovibrio > Rhodovibrio salinarum. The sequence continues at coordinate 2,756,098 of NZ_KI911559.1, forward strand.
CGCCTTCAAGCAGGCCAAGGTCTACGAGCTGCTCGGCTGGGAAGCGCCGGTGTTCTCGCACATCCCGCTGATCCACGGCCCCGACGGTGCCAAGATGTCGAAACGCCACGGCGCCGTTGGCGTGGAAACCTATCGCGACAAGGGCTACCTGCCCGAAGCCATGCGCAACTATCTGCTGCGTCTGGGCTGGGGGCACGGCGACCTGGAGATTGTCCCGACAGACCAGGCGATCGAGCTGTTCGATCTGGACGGTGTCGGCAAATCCGCCGCGCGGTTCGATTTCGACAAGCTGGACAACTTCAACGGCCACTACATGCGCCAGGCCGACGATAGCCGCCTAACCGATCTGGTCCAGGAACGCCTGGAGGCCGAATTGGGTCGCGAGCTGACCGGAGACGACCGCTCGCGCCTTCTGGCCGGCATGGATGGCCTGAAACAACGGGCCAAGACGCTGCAGGAATTGGCCGAAAGCGCCAAGTTCTACGTCCACCGGCCGCAGGAATTGACACCGAAGGCCGCCAAGCAACTGGCCGGCGACGCCCGCCCACGCCTGGCGCAACTATCCGACCGGCTCGAGAGCCTCTCGAACTGGAACCAGGATCTGATCGAAAGTGAAACCCGCGATTTCGCGGAAGGTCTCGAACTCGGCCTCGGCAAGGTGGCGCAGCCGCTGCGCGCAGCGCTGACGGGTTCGACCGTCTCGCCGGGGATTTTCGAGGTCATGGAGGTTCTTGGCCGGCAGGAGACACTTGCCCGTCTGCGCGCCGCCGCAACGACACAAGATACCGAAGCAGGGCAGTAAGATGACCGATCGGTTGCCTGGAGGTTGAAAATTCACCTCCTTCGCACCGCGTTGATCGCCCACCCCCTAGCTTCTATGCTGCGTCGCAGCTAACTTCCGCCCGACACGCGGGTGCCTACCTCCAACAGCTATACGGAAAGCAGGGCCATGAACGACAGCAAGGGCGCGGCCCAGCAGGCGTCCGGTCAGAAGACCGCGACCCTGACGGACCACGAGACCGGCGAGAGCTACGAGCTTCCCATCCTCGACGGCAATATGGGCCCGCGCGTCTATGACGTGCGTAAGCTGTATGCCCAAACCGGCGCGTTCACCTACGACCCCGGCTTCACGTCGACGGCAAGCTGCAAGTCCGACATCACCTTCATCGACGGTGAGAAAGGCCAGCTGCTGCACCGCGGCTACACCATCCAGGACCTCGCCGAGAACAGCGATTTCATGGAGGTGTGCTACCTGCTGCTGCACGGCGAGCTGCCGAACCGCTCGGAGAAGACGGAATTCGAGAGCGCCATCACCTACCACACGATGCTGCACGAGCAGATGCTCTACTTCTTCCGCGGCTTCCGCCGCGATGCGCATCCGATGGCGGTGATGGTAGGCGCGGTTGGCGCGCTGTCGGCCTTCTATCACGACTCCACCGACATCACCGACCCGCACCAGCGGATGATCGCCTCGCATCGGCTGATCGCGAAGATGCCGACGATCGCGGCGATGGCCTACAAGTTCTCGGTTGGCCAACCGTTCATCTATCCGCGCAACGACCTGAGCTACGCGGAGAACTTCCTGTACATGACCTTCGCCGTGCCGGCGGAGGAGTACGTGGTCTCCCCCACGCTCGCCCGCGCGATGGATCGGATCTTCATCCTGCACGCCGACCACGAGCAGAACGCCTCCACCTCGACGGTGCGGATTGCCGGTTCCTCCGGGGCCAACCCGTTCGCCTGTATCGCGGCCGGCATCGCCTCGCTGTGGGGACCGGCGCACGGCGGCGCCAACCAGGCGGTGCTGGAAATGCTGCAGCAGATCGGCAGCAAGGACCGGATTCCCGAGTTCCTGGAGCGCGCCAAGGACAAGGACGATCCCTTCCGCCTGATGGGCTTCGGCCACCGGGTCTACAAGAACCACGATCCGCGTGCGCAGGTGCTGCGCGAAAGCGCTCACGAGGTCCTGGACGAGCTCGGCAAGCGCGACGACCCGCTGCTCGACCTCGCCATGGAGCTGGAGCGGATCGCGCTGTCCGACTCCTATTTCGTCGAGAAGAAGCTGTTCCCGAACGTCGACTTCTATTCAGGCATCATCCTGAAGGCGATGGGCTTCCCCTCCTCGATGTTCACCGTGCTGTTCGCACTGGCGCGCACGGTCGGCTGGGTCGCCCAGTGGAAGGAGATGATCGAGGATCCGGGCCAGAAGATCAGCCGGCCGCGTCAGCTCTACACCGGCTACGGCCCGCGCGATTTCGTGCCGCAGGATCAGCGGGACTAACGCCGCGTCATACCTGACGACAAAACCCCTTACCGCACACGCGGTAAGGGGTTTTTCTTTGGCGTTATAGGCAATGCATCCGCTTTTTGCAGACACATGCTCCCAGGTCCCTAACGATCCGCCCCTGCCGCCTCCAAAACGATCCGTGCGGCCTTACGGCTCGGCGGCTCGCCGAATGCGCCCAGCGCCTTTGCCGCCTCCTGACAGGCGCTGACATAGGCCGCCCGGCGCTCGGTATCGTCCAGTAGCGGCTGCAGCGCGTCAGCCAGTTTGGTAGGCGTGCAATCCTCCTGCAGCATCTCCGGCTGGATCGGCCGGTCCATCACCAGGTTGGGGAGGCTGACATAGCGCACGTGGATCAAGCGGCGGGCCAGGAAGGCAGTGAGGCGGTTAACGCGGTAGGCGACCACGGTGGGCAGTTGCGCCACCGCCAACTCCACCGCCACGGTGCCGGACGCGGCGATCGCTGCGTGCGAGGCCGCGAAGGCGGTATAGCGTTCCTCCGTCCCGGTCACGACCGTGACCGGAACCGGCCAGGCCCGGGTCACTCGCCGCACCCGCCGCTCGACCCCCGCGACGGTCGGCAGCACGACATGCAGGTCCGGCAGTTGTTGGGCGAGCAGCGCGACCGTTTCCTCGAACACGGGCAGCAGTCGTTTGACCTCGCTCTTCCGGCTGCCTGGGAGCAAGCAGATCAGTGGTGCCTGGGTCGGGATGGTGTGTTGCGCCCGGAACTGCAATGTGTCGAACGTTCGCCCGGCCGTCTCGACCACGGGATGACCGACGAAATCGGTCGCCAGACCGTGTTGTTCGAAAATCGGCGGCTCGAATGGCAACAGCGTTAGCAGTCGGTCCAGATAACCGGCCATCGCCTTCGCCCGCCAAGGCTTCCAGGCCCAGACCTGCGGGGCGACGTAATGAATCCTCGGGCAGCCGATGCCGGTCAGCTTGTGCATCACGCGCAGCGTGAATGAGGGGCTGTCGATCGTGACCACAGCGTCCGGCCGCAGCGCACGAGCCGCAGCCACCGTCTGACGCATCCGCGTCAGGATCCGCGGCAAGTGCGGCAGCACCTCCGCAAGCCCCATCACCGACAAGTCGCTCATCGGGAAGAGGCTCTGCAGCCCCTCGCCTTCCATCCGGTCGCCACCGACACCGGCGAAACGCACACGCCCACCCGTCTCCGCCTTGAGCTCCGCCATCAGGCGCGCGCCCAACTGGTCGCCGGACGGCTCGCCCGCGACCAGGAAGATCAGCGGTCCGCCCGTAGTACTCGTCATACCATCATCCCTGTTCAGGCTCAGGCGGCGCCGGAATCGGGCGCGTTCCTCGCCGTACCGGCCCTCTCGACGCCGTACAAGAAAAGGTGCGCCGCATCGGCCGCCTTGATCGTCCCCTCCGGGTTCACCATCAACGCGCCTCCTGCGCTGATGGCGATTCCGCTCAGGCCCGCGGCTTGTGCGCCTTCCACCGTGCGCTCGCCAATCGTCGGCAGGTCGGCGCGTGCATCCTGCTGCGGCTTCTTGATCTTGACCAACACCCCACCCGGCCCCGGCCGCCGGAGTCCACCGCAGCGCGCAAGCAGGCGATCCGTCCCCTCGATCGCCTCGACCCCCAGCACCAGTCCCTGCTGCACGACAACGGCCTGGCCGACGTCCTGCTCTCCCAAGGCCCGCGCGACCGCCAGGCCGCGTCTGATATCCTCGAAGGCAGCCGCATCCGGGGTATGACGCCCCAGCACCCCGGCGCCTGCCAACACATCGGGCAGCACCTCGTGCAGGCCGACCATACGGAAGCCCTCGTGCTCCAGAAGCGCCATGACGGCCCGCAACAGTCCATCGTCCCCGAGGGCGCGGGTGCCCAGCCGGCCCAGAAAGCGTGCAGCCGTGAAGTCCGGGCGAATCTCCCCGAACGATGGCCGGCGCACGGGCCCTGCCATGACCAAATCCTGGCAGCCGGCCTTCCGCAGGGCCTTCAACGCCTGCCCGGCGGCGCCCAACCGGGTCCAGACATGCTCGACATCGCCGTCCAGGGTTGCGGGATCGGTCTGACCGTCGAACGCGACGACGAAGACCTCCCGGCCCGCACGCCGGCAAGACTCGACGATCTGGCGGGGCAGCGGGCCGCCGCCGGCTAGGATGCCGAGCTTATCCGGCATTCTCCGCCTGCGGCTGGCACAGCGCACGGCTGGAATCGGCACGGACGAAGTCGATCAGATCGTCGACGATCTGCAGATCGCCATAAGCCTGTGCCAACTGGTCGACACGCTCCCGGAAGGTCCCCTCGCGGCCGTGGAAAAGCTCCTGATAGGCGGCGCGGAGTTTCTGCACCTCCGATTTCCCGACCCCCCGCCGCTTCAGTCCCACGACGTTCAGGCCATTGAGACGTGCACGGTTGCCGGTGACAAGGCCGTACGGGATCACGTCGTTCTCAACTCCCGACATACCACCGATCATCGCGCCGGCACCGATCCGACAGAACTGGTGGACGGCACACAGCCCGCCGAGGAAGGCACCGGCGCCGACCTGCACGTGCCCCGCAAGCGTCGCCTGGTTGGCCATGATAACGCCGTCGGCGACCCGGCAATCGTGCGCCACATGGGCACCGATCATCAGGACGCAATTCTGCCCGACCGAGGTGACCAGCTGATCGCCTTCGGTCCCGGGGTTGAGCGTACAGTGCTCCCGGATCACGGTGCCCGCGCCGACTTCGAGCCGGGACTCCTCGCCCTTGTACTTCAAGTCCTGCGGCGGTGTCCCCACCGCGGCGAAGGGATAGACCTGCACCCCCGACCCAAGGCGGGTGTGACCCTCGACGACCGCATGGCTACGCAGCACGACACCTGGGTCCAGGACCACGTTCGGCCCAACGATGGAGTAAGGGCCAATCGTGACGTCGTCCGCCAGCTTGGCGGCCGGATCGACAACAGCCGTGGCGTGAATGTTGGACATCAATCATCCATGATCATGGCGGAGAAGGTCGCCTGCGCAACACGCACGTCATCGACCTTCGCTTCGGAACGGAACTTCCAGACGTTCCCACGGTTACGCACTTTTTCGACATGCACGCGCAGCACGTCGCCCGGAAAGACGGGTTTGCGAAAGCGCGCCTCGTCTACCGTCATAAAGTAGACGAGCTTGCCCGCGGCCTCGCCTTCCAACGTCTCAACCACCAGGACGGCGGCAGTCTGGGCCATCGACTCGATGATCAGTACGCCCGGCATCACAGGCTGCCGAGGGAAGTGGCCGGTGAAGAACGGCTCGTTGATCGAAACGTTCTTCACGCCGGTTGCCTTCACGTCCTTCTTGATGTCGACCACCTTGTCGACCATCAGGAAGGGATAGCGATGCGGGATCATCTCCATCACCCGCATGATGTCGGCCGAGGAGACCTCGGCGGCTTCCCCCCGCTTGTCACTCATCCTTATTACCCTTCGTTTTCAGCAGGCGCTGCCAGATCGCAACCAGCCTGAAAAACTGTTTGGACGGCATGGCGGGCGATCCGGCAAGGCGTTCACCCGCCGCCACATCCCGCGAGACCCCTGCCTGCGCGGCGATCTGTGCACCTGTGCCAAGCCGTATATGTCCCGTCACACCAGCTTGGCCGCCCAGAGCGACGAAGTCCTCAATGACCGTGCTGCCAGCCACTCCAGCCTGTGCGACGACGACGCACCCGCGTCCGAGACGCACGTTGTGCCCGATCTGAACCAGATTATCCAGTTTGCTGCCGGCCCCGATCACGGTGTCCGGTCCCGCGCCGCGGTCGATCGACGTGTTGGCACCGATTTCCACATCTTCTTCGACGATCACCCGGCCGAGTTGTGGTACATCGCGAAAGGGGAAATCAGACATGTCGAAGCCGAAGCCACGCTGGCCGATCCGCACACCGGGGTGGATGTTCACCCGCGCACCGATCAGGCAGTGGCTGAGCGTTGCCCCGGCACCGACCGTCGTGTCGTCGCCGACCGAGACGCCAGGGGCAATCACGGCGTTCGCGCCGATCCGGCAGCGATCCCCGATCACCGCCTCCTCGCCGATCACCGCACCTGGACCGATGTCCGTCTGCTCGCCGATTTCCACGCCTCGGCCGATCCGCGCGCTGTCGTCGATCTGGCCCGTGGGGTGTTGATCAGGGTGGAACGCGGCGGCAATCGCGGCATAGCCACGGTACGGCTTGTCCGCGAGCAAGAGCGCCATGTCATCGGGCGCATTGCCTGCCTGCTCCGGCGCCACGATGCAAGCGCCCGCGCGGCTTTGTCGGAAATCGTCCAGGTAGCGTTGGTTGTCCAGAAAGCTGATGTCGTCCGGCCCGGCCGCGGAGAGTGGCGCGACCCCGGTAACGCGCCGGTCCGGATCGCTGCCCGCAGCCACGGCGGCCCCGGTCAGGTCGGCCAGTTGCTGCAGCGTAAACGGTCCTGCACGGCGGAAAAAACGATCGTCGACCATACCCCCGCTTTACTGCTTCAGCGGCGGCACGTCGACAGACGAAAGCTCTTCGTTCAACCTTTTCAACGCCCGATCCGTCATATCGAGGTGCGGCCGCACGATCACCACCGTGGCCTTGCCCAGCACCAGGTCGATGTTCTGCCCGCTGGCCAAGTCCCGAACGATCCCGACGAGATGTTCCTGAACCGCCCGCATCGCCTGCGAGTAATTACGGTCCAACTGTCGCTTCGACCGTTGGATCTCGCGCTGCAGCTCCGTTACCTGCTCTTCCAGCCGCCGGCGCTTTTTCCGGAACGCATCCTGCGAGAGAACGCTCCGCTCACGCGCGAGTTCCTCGTTGGCTTCCCGCAGCTCCTGTTCGCGGCGCTGCAGTTCGGATTGATACTGTTCGCGCTGCTTGTCGATCTGCCGCTGGATCGATTGTACCGCATCCGACTCGCTCGTGATCTTCTGCATATCGATCACGGCGATCCGGATGCCGCGGAGCTGCGACCCAGCCTGCCCCCCCTCGGCTGTGTAGCCATCGCCCGCGGTTTGGGCGAGCGCAAGCCCCGTGACGGCCGCACTCCCGGCAAAGGCGATCGGTAGTGCGATCAGCAAACGGGCCGCACACCGGCGGATTTTGGAGAACGCCATGGCTCTCACAGTCTAGAAGGAGGTGCCGAAACTGAACTTGAAGATCTGTTCCTCATCGAAGTCCTCCTTCACGACCGGGAAGCCAAGGTCAAGCTCCAACGGACCGATCGGGGAACGCCAACTCATGCCAACGCCAACGGCAACACGCGGCGAGGAACTTTCCAAGACCTGGTTCGGGTTATCGTCGACGCCGAAACTCGCCCCGGTATCCGCGAAAATCCGGCCGCGCACCGGCAGATCGCTGCCAAGCCCGATCGGGAAGCGCAACTCGACCGTACCGGCGTAATAGTTCTTGGCGCCAATCGGGTCTCCGGTCGGCTTGTCGCGCGGCGACAAGCCGGCGCTGTCGAAGCCGCGCACCTCGTCGCTGCCGATGAAGAAACGGTCGTTGACCCGGGTATCCTCGCCAACGCCGAACATGTTGCCGACCTCTGCCCCGAAGACGATCGACCATTCTTCGACAACGGGCTGATAGTAGTTCGCGCCGATGACGTTCTTCACGAAGGTCACGTCACCGCCCAGACCCGCGAAGGTGTTCTCCGTGAACGCCTCGAAGCCATCGCTGATCATGTTCTCCTGCGACACCCCGTTATAGCTCAAACGGTGGGTGATCGAGGAGAGATTGGTTGTGCCTTCGGAACGCTTGATGATCACGGCCGCGTCGTCTTCGACGTTCTCAACCGTCCGCCGCGAATAGCGGTAACGCCAAGACTGGCGCCACCGATCAATCAGATCGTACCCCGTACGCAGTGCACCGCCCAATTCAGTCTCATCATACGTCCGGCTGTCCGAGGAAAACCCGCCGAAGGTGTCGTTTTCACGGCTCGTGCTGGTGCGGAACAGGTCGAAGCCCGCCGAGACGGGTTCGCCCATGAAGTACGGCTCAGTGAACGAAAGGTCATAGCGCTGGCTGGCGCCCGACAGAGTCAGGTTCAACTGCAGATCCTGCCCCTTGCCGAGCAGGTTGCGCTCGCGCAGTTGGATTGCGCCCAAGGGGCCGTCCGACGTGGAAAAGCCGGCACCGAAGGTCAAACTGCCGGTCGACTGCTCCTGGACGTCGACGTTCACGACCGTCGCGGCTTCGCCCTCGACACGCTGGGTGTCGACATTGACCTCCTTGAAGAAGCCAAGGTTCTGGATCCGCTCACGCGACCTGCGCAACTTGGAGGCGTTGAACGCGTCGCCCTCAACCAACTGGAACTCGCGTCGGATGACGCGGTCCAACGTCCGGACATTGCCGGTGATCTCGATCCGCTCGACGAATACCTTCGGGCCTTCTTCAATCCGATAGGTGACACCGATGGTATCGTTGTCCCGGTCGCGGTCGGTCTGCGGCCGCACCTCAACGAAGGCGTACCCGAGATCGCCGACCGCGCGCTCCAGGTTGGAGATCGTTTCTTCGACGGCGCTGGCGTCGTACCAGTCCCCCTCCTCGGTCGTGATCGCGTCCTCGACCTGCTCAGGCTCCAGCCCCTTGAGCGAACTGGAGACGTCGATCGCGCCGAATTTGTAGCGGTCGCCCTCACTGACGGTGAAGGTTAGGACAAACGCCTCGCGGTCGGGAGTCAGCTCGGCAACCGCGCTGCGGACCTCGAATTCCGCATAGCCCTCGCTCAGATAGAAGCGACGCAGTTGTTCGCGGTCGAACGACAGACGGTCGGGATCATAGGTATCGTTGGCCCCCAGCAGCTTCCACCAAGCGGATTCTTCGGTCGCGATCTGATCGCGCAACTCGCTGTCCGAGAACGCCTCGTTGCCGACGAAGTTGATCGCGCGGACCTCGGTTTCCGGCCCCTCGTCGACCTCAAACACGAGATCTACGCGGTTCTGTTCCAGCTCGATCAGCTTCGGCTCGATCTCCGCGCCGTAGTAACCGTTGCGGCGGTAGACCTCCAACAGCCGGTCGACATCGTTCTGAACCTTGGTGCGCGTGTAGACCACGCGCGGACGCAACTCGACCTCCTGGCGCAGGGTCTCTTCATCGAGCTCGTCGTTACCCTCGAACGCGATCCGGTTGATGATCGGGTTTTCCTGAACGTCCACGATCAGCCGGTCGCCTTCGCGCGACAGCACGACATCCTCGAACAATCCGGTGTCGTACAGTCCCTTAAGCGAGCGGTTCAGTTCCTGCGCATCAAACCGATCACCAGGATCGACCTCCAGGTAAGAACGCACCGTGGTGGGCTCGATGCGCTGGGTGCCGCGGATCACGATCTCGCCGATCTGTCCGCCGTCGGTGATCGACTGCGCCTGCGCCACCGACCCGGGACCCGCGACCGTGGTCAAGCTGAGCAAGATTAGCGACACCGTCGCCGGGGTCGCGACGGCGCGTCCGATCCCCTTGATTGTCCCCCGTCTTGGCACGCGGCCCCCGGATTATTCAGTTCAGAAGTAGGAAAATACCTGGAGCTGGACCAGATCGTTCCAGGTTACGAAAAGCATCAGCGTCAATACCAAAGCCAAACCGATGCGGAAACCGTATTCTTGCGCCCGCTCCCCCAGCGGGCGTCCACGAATCCCTTCGATGGCATAGAATAGCAGGTGGCCACCATCGAGCATGGGCACCGGGAACAAGTTGATCAGCCCAAGGTTGATCGACAGCACGGCCATAAACCAGACGACATTTGTAACCCCGGTGTCCGCGACCTGCCCCGAGAGCTGCGCGATCCGGATCGGCCCGCCGAGCTCGTCGGTGCTGCGGCTGCCGGCGATGATCTGGCCAACCGCCTGCAGCGTCCCGGTGGTCAGCGAGTAGGTCTCCTCACCGGCCCGAACGACCGATTCCAGGGGACCGAAGCGCTTGTATTCCATGCCAGTGCTGGTCACGCCGAGCAACCCGATGGTGTGCTCGTTCCCCACCGAGTCGCTCACGGTACTGCGCTCGGGCGTTGCCGTTAGGGAGACGCGTTCACCGTCGCGCTGGACCACCAGGGTCATCGTCTCGCCCGGACTTAGGCGCACGATCCGCTGTAGCTCCTCGAACCGTTCGATCTTCTGGCCATCCAGCTGGACGATCCGGTCGCCCGGCTGCAAACCGGCTTCCGCCGCGGCCGACGGCTCGCGTACCTGATCCACCACCGGTGCCGTGTAGGGCTGGCCGCTGATCATGAATAGCCCGGCCAGAACGACGATCGCGAACAGGAAGTTCGCGACCGGACCCGCGGCCACGATCGCCGCGCGCTGCCCAAGACGCTTGTGCGGGAAGGCCACCGCGCGTTCTTCCGCGCTCATCTGCTGGGCGCTCTCGGCATCCGGCTGACTGGCCGCGTTGGCGTCGCCGAACATCTTCACGTACCCGCCGAGCGGCACGGCGCTGAACTTCCAGCGGGTACCCGCCTTGTCGTTCCAGCCGAAGATCTCCGGGCCGAAGCCGATCGAGAAGACCTCGACTCGCACGCCGTTCCAGCGGGCGATGATGTAGTGGCCAAACTCGTGGACGAACACGAGCACCGTGAGCACCACGAGGAAGGGAATCAGGTATTCGGAGAGGATTTCCATGGATCAGCGACCTGACGTCTTGCGGGTGGCGGCCCGGAGTCGTGCGAGTCCCAGCGATTGCCTATCGTGGGATCAACCGGCCCGTCGCGCGGTGATGCGGGAGGCCGCCGCGCGCGCGTCGCGATCGACCTCGAGGACGTCCGCGATCGTGGTCACCTGGCTGGCCGGCATCTCGGCGAGTACGCTTTCCACCGTGCCGGGGATGTCCAGGAAACCGATCCGCCCGCCCAGGAAGGCGTCGACGGCGACCTCGTTTGCAGCATTCAGAATAGTTGGGGCACAGCCCCCGGTTTGCAAGGCTTTCCGAGCCAGCGTCAAGGCGGGAAAACGGCGGGAATCCGGGGTCTCGAAGGTCAGCTGGCCGATCTCCGCGAGGTTCAAGCGGGCCACGGGCGTGCGCATGCGCATCGGCCACGCCAAGGTATGCGCGATCGGTGTACGCATGTCGGGCACCCCCATCTGCGCCAGCACCGAGCCGTCGCGGTAGGCCACCATCGAATGCACGATCGACTGCGGATGGATCAGCACGTCGAGGCGATCCTCGGGCACCTGGAACAGATGGTAGGCTTCGATGAGTTCCAGGCCCTTGTTCATCATGGTGGCCGAGTCGACCGATACCTTCGCCCCCATCGCCCAGTTGGGGTGCGCCACCGCCTGTTCGGGCCGGATCGCGGATAGGGCCTCGGGATCCGTGGTCCGGAACGGTCCGCCGGAGGCGGTCAGGATCAGCTTGTCGACCGTCTCCGGCCGCGCCCCATCGAGCACCTGGAAGATCGCGTTGTGCTCGCTGTCGACCGGCAGCACGGTCGCACCGTGGCGGGCGACCTCCGCAGTGATCAGCGGGCCAGCGCAGACCAGCGTCTCCTTGTTCGCCAGCGCCAGCGTGCCGCCACGCGCGATCACCGCCAACGCCGGCGCCAGACCGGCGGCGCCGACCATCGCCGCCATCGTCCAGTCAACCGGCCGCGCCGCAGCCTCGACGATGGCCTGGTGGCCCGCGGCCACCTCGATCCCCGTGCCAGCGAGCGCGTCCTGCAGGTCGCCGTACACGCGCTCGTCACCAACCACGGCCAAGCGCGCGTTGGTCGCGCGCGCCGCTTCGGCCAGCGCGGCAACATTGGTGTTGGCGGTCAAGGCTTCGACGTCGAACGCCTGCGGGTTGCGGCGGATCAGATCGAGCGTGTTGCCGCCGATTGACCCCGTCGCCCCCAGGACCGTGACGCTGCGCGGCGCCGCGTCGTCGAACAGTTCGCCCGCCATGTGGCCGGCATCATCCGCGACGCGCTCGCTTCGCCCTACGCGCTCGTCCACCGCCATACCCGTTTCCTTCAGACCGTTGCGTCCAGAGCGGTGATTGAGAGTGCCAGCACAAGGCTGGCTGCGACCAGCCCGTCAGCCCGGTCGAGCAAGCCCCCATGGCCCGGGATCAGACCGCTGGCGTCCTTTGCCCCGACCCGACGCTTGAGCGCGGACTCCAGCAGATCGCCCGCCTGCGCGACGAGTGCGAGCAGCGCGCCGGCAACCGCGACGCCCGCGACGCCGGGCAAACGGGTCGCGTGCGCCAATTCAGGCTGCCAGGCCGCCACCAGCACGCTGACGAGCACCGCACTGGCGAGCCCGCCAACGAGTCCGGCCCAGGTCTTGTTCGGGCTGACCCGGACCAGCAGCTTGGGCCCGCCCAAGCTCTTGCCCGCCGCATAGGCGCCGATATCGGTCGCCCAAACCACCGCGATCAACCAGCCGATCAACAGCAGGCCAACCTCCGGCCGCGCGCGCAGGAATAGGAACCCTAGGCAGGCCGCCCCAAGATAGACCACGCCGGCCGCCAGCCACAGACGTCCGCGCAGCCCTGCCCCGCGCCCGATCAGCGCAGGCGCCACGAGCGCAGTCAGAAGGAGCAACAGCGCTGCCATCTCCGGCCGGTCGAGGGCATAGAGCAGGATGCCGACACCGACCCCCAGCGCCGCCACCCCGACAGCCGAACCCGCGCCTTGCGTGGTCAGCCGGGCCCATTCGAATGCCATACCGGCACCGACGGCGATCATCAGAAGGTCCGTAAAGACCCCACCCAGATACAGCGCACCCAACACCAGCGGCGCCATCACGAGCGCGGAAATGACACGCGTACGCAGCGGACTCACGTCAGCGCGAACCGACCGCCGCGCCGTAGCGCCGCTCACGGCGTTGATACTCCTGAACCGCGCGGCTGACATCATCCTTGGCCATGTCGGGCCAGAGCTTGTCGAGGAAGAACAGCTCGGCATAGGCGCATTGCCAAAGCAGGAAGTTGCTGATGCGCTGCTCGCCGCTGGTGCGAATCAGCATGTCCGGGTCCGGCATGCCAGCGGTCGAAAGCGCGCCGGCGAACCGCTCGGGATCGATCGCCTCCGGGTCTAGCGCCCCGGTCGCCGCCTGCTGCGCCAGCTTGCGGGAGGCATCAACGATATCCTGCCGGCCGCCGTAATTCAGCGCCAGGGTCAGGGTCAGGCGGCCGTTGTCGGCGGTCGAGGCCTCGGCGTCCGCGAGCATCTGCCGCAGGTCGGGACCAAAGCGCGTGCGATCGCCGATCACCTGGAAGCGCACATCGTTCTTGTGCAGCTCCGCCACCTCGCTCTTCAGGTAGCGGCGCAGCAGCCACATCAGGTCTTCGATCTCGCTGGCCGGGCGCTTCCAGTTTTCCGCAGAAAAGCCAAAGACCGTCAGATAGGGGACACCCAGCTCACCGACCCGCTCGACCACCCGGCGGACGGCCTCCGCCCCCTGGCGGTGGCCGGCGGTGCGGGGAAGTCCGCGCGCGTGCGCCCAGCGGCCATTACCATCCATGATGACGGCGATGTGCTGAGGCAGCGACTTGTCGGAGAGCGACGACGTCCCATCCATCGGGCGCTAGACCTGCATCAACTCTTGTTCTTTATGCTCCAGCAGCTCGTCGATCTGCTTGATGTGGTCGTCGGTCATCTTCTGGAGCTTCTCGGTATAGCGCTTGTAATCGTCTTCCGAGATTTCGCCCTCTTTCTGCTGCTTCTTGAGGGCGTCCATGCCGTCGCGGCGCACGTTGCGCACGGCCACGCGCCCCTGCTCGGCGTACTTGCTGGCGACCTTGGAAATCTCCTGCCGGCGTTCCTCCGACAGCGTCGGAATCGGCACCCGGATGGTCTGCCCCTCGGCCTGCGGGTTCAAGCCCAGGCCAAAGTCGCGGATCGCCTTCTCGACCGCCGTGGTCAGGGAGCGGTCCCAGACCTGCACGGTCAGCATGCGCGGCTCCGGCGCGTTGACGTGCGCGACCTGGCTCAGCGGCATCTCGCCGCCGTAGGCCTTCACCTTCACCGGATCGAGCAGGCTGGTGTGCGCCCGACCGGTGCGCAGCCCCTTGAAGTCATCTTTCAAAGAGGTCAGCGCGCCGTCCATGCGCCGCTGAATATCGTCGAAATTCGCGTCGTCCGACAAAGTTCTAGCCCCCGTCTTTCAAGAGCTGTCTTTCACGATGGTGTATTGGCCGTCCCCGCCCACGACCTGTGCAAAGCCGCCCGGTTTTACAATGGAGAAAACGAGGATCGGAATGCGATTTTCACGGGCAAGCGAGATCGCCGAGTGGTCCATCACGCCCAGATCGTGGCTGAGGACCTGCAGGTAGGACAGCTCGTCGTACTTGGTCGCGCCTTGCGCCTTGTAGGGATCGTCGGAATAGACCCCGTCCACCTTGGTGCCCTTGAGCAGCGCGTCGCAACCCATCTCGGACGCGCGCAACGCCGCGGCCGTGTCGGTGGTGAAGAAGGGGTTGCCGGTGCCGGCGGCAAAGATCACCACCCGGCCCTTCTCCATGTGCCGGAGCGCCCGGCGGCGGATATAGGGCTCGGACACCGCTTCCATCGGGATCGCCGATTGAACGCGGGTGGGCACGCCCTGCTGCTCGATCGCGTTCTGCATGGCCAGCGAATTGATCACGGTCGCCAGCATACCCATGTAATCGCCGGTCGCGCGGTCCATGCCCGCGGCCGCGCCGGCCACGCCGCGATAGATGTTGCCGCCGCCGACGACGACGCAGACCTCCACGCCCATGTCGCGCACCGCCGTGATGTCGCGGGCGATCCGGGTGACCGTTTCACCGCACAAGCCATACTCCTGCTGGCCCATCAGGGCCTCGCCGGAGATCTTGAGCAGGACCCGTTTGTAGCGCGGTTCAGCCGCCATCGTCGTCGTCGTTCCCACCATTGTCAGGCCCGCTCGACTCCAACCGGCTGACGGGGCCAGAGCATTGCAGGCGGCATCTTAGCCTTACGCCGGTCTCCGGAGCGAACCGAAATCCGGCCCGGATTAATCCAACGCGCGTGTCACGCCGTCTTAGATCAGACTTGCGTCTCGTCGATGTGCCACCGCCCCGCGCCCCCGGCCGTCCGCCCAAGCACGGGCGACGGCGGAGGACGCAGGGCGGAAGCTGCCGCTGTTCGCGGGCCCGGCGCTTACGCGGCCGACTGCTGGTCGTCTTCGGCCTGCGTCTCGCCCAGCTGATAGCGGGCCATGCCGGTCACCTTGATCTCGGTGCCGAGGTCCTTGCCCAGCTTGTCCAGCACGTCGCCGACCCGGCTTTCGCCGTCGACCACGAAGGTCTGGTCCAGCAGCGCGTTCTCCTCGTAGAACTTGCGCATCCGGCCCTGCACCATCTTCTCGATGATGTTCTCGGGCTTGCCACTCTCGCGCGCCTGCTCCTCCAGGACCTTCTTCTCGCGCTCGACCAGGGCGGGGTCGACGTCGTCCTGGGTGATCGCGTTCGGGTTCACGGCCGCGACGTGCATGGCGATCTGCTTGGCGGTCGCTTCCAGCTTGTCCGGACCGGCACCGGCCTCCAGCGCGATCAGCACGCCGATCTTGCCCTGGTTGGGCGCCAGCTGGTTGTGGACGTAGCCGGCGACCGCGCCCTGACTGACCGTCATCACCTTGGCGCGCGAGATCTTCATGTTCTCGCCGATCGACGCGATCTGCTGGGTCAGCTCGTCCTCGACCTTGCGACCGGTCGAGGGGAAGGTCGCCTGCATCAGCGCGTCGGTCTCGGCTTCCTCGTCGAACGCCAGCTTGCTGAGCTCAGCGACGAACTTCTGGAAGTTCTCGTTGCGGGCGACGAAGTCGGTCTCGCAGTTGACCTCGACGACCGCGCCCTTGGTGCCCTCGGCGTGCACGCCGACCAGGCCCTCGGCGGCGGTACGGCCGGCCTTCTTGGCGGCCTGCGACAGGCCCTTCTTGCGCAGCCAGTCGACCGCGGCGTCGATGTCGCCGTCGGTGTCATTCAGCGCCTTCTTGCAGTCCATCATGCCCGCGCCGGTGCGCTCGCGCAGCTGGCGGACCAGGTCGGCCGTGATCTGGGCCATGGTGCGTCTCCGTCTCTTACAATCGCGTCTGTCGCGTGGTCGTCTTGAAAGCCCGGCGCGACACGCGCGTCGGCCGGGACGCCGTAGCTGCAGGTCAGCACGGCGCCCCGGCGACTGTCGCGCACGGGCGTGTTACAGGGCGAACCGCCCGAATTCGGCGCCTCAACGGCGCCGGTGGGCTTACGCGGACTTCGCCCGGCCTTCCTCGGCGGTCTTGTCCACGTCGCTTTCGCTCTCGCTCGCCGTGCCGCCGGTGCTCGCGCTGTCTTCGCTCACGCCGGTCGGGCTCTCGGGTGCCGTGCCCGCGGGCGCGGTTTCCGGCGCCCCCTCAGCCACGTCGGCGGCGTCCGGCAGCTTCTCGCTGACGGTCTCCGAAGCGCCCGCATCGCCGCCGGAGGCCTGCACCTCCGCGGAGATGCCGTCGAGCACCGCATCGCCGAGCAGTTCGCAGTACAGCGAGATCGCGCGCAGCGCGTCGTCATTGCCCGGGATCGGATAGGTGATGCCGTAGGGATCGGAGTTGGAATCCAGCACCGCGGCGACCGGGATGCCGAGCTTGTTCGCCTCGCTGATCGCCAGATGCTCTTTATTGGTATCGATGATGAAGATCAGGTCCGGCAGACCGCCCATGTCCTTGATGCCGCCCAGCGCGCGCTCCAGCTTGTCGCGCTCGCGGGTCAGGTTGAGGGTCTCTTTCTTGGTCAGGCCGGCGCCGCCCTCGTCCAGGATTTCCTGGACCTGGCGCAGCCGCTTGATCGAGTGGCTGATCGTCTTCCAGTTGGTGAGCATGCCGCCCAGCCAACGGTGGTTGACGTAATACTGCCCGCAGCGCTGCGCGGCCTCGGCGACGTACTCGCTGGCCTGGCGCTTGGTGCCGACCATCAGCACGCGGCCGCCGTTGGCGACGACGTTGCGCACGGCTTCCAGCGTGCGCGAGAGCAGCGGCACGGTCTGCTGTAGGTCGAGGATGTGGATGTCGTTGCGCTCCCCATAGATGAACGGCTCCATCTTGGGGTTCCAGCGCCGGGTGGTGTGACCGAAGTGCACGCCAGCTTCCAGCAGCTGGCGCATGGTGAAGGTCGGCAGCGCCATGATGTCTCTCGTCCTTTTTCCGGTTCGTTCCTCCGCGGGCGCTGGCTGTGGCCGACGGGACGATGGCCCGATCGGCACCGGAAGCGACGGACGGCCGTTGCTGACGGGAACGCGTCTGGCAGCTTGCCAGTCACGCCCCGCACGGCCCCGCGCGAAAGGCCCGCGTGTGGGATGTGCGCGGGTGTAACGCCGCGCGCGGGGGAATGCAAGGGCGTGGGCACGCGGGCATCCGGCAGGCCGCAGACGCGGGCGCCCCGGGAGTCGGCAGACGGAGGTGCGCAGGCGTGAGGCTCCGGACCGCCGACGGCGGCTCGGGTTGCAATCGCTGCCCAGATTTCGTGCAAGGTTACTTGAGCAGACGCGTACACGACCAAACGTCACGCCACTCGATCACGCGCCTGCGGGTTCCGCCGGGCGATTCGACTTGAGTCTATTACTTCGTATAGCGCGCGATACCTTTCAGGATAGGTCGCATTTAACGCGCGCTTTACGGATCCCCTGGATAGTCGGGCGTTCAAGGGCGCGCGGATAGAAGACAAACGATGCGCCCGCCTGCACAGGGGACGCACGACCATGCACGCGATGGATCACGACATTACAGAGGCCGACGCCTATGCCGAGGCCACGCTCACGCGCATGCGTACGCTCAAAGTCCCCACGACCCCGAGCAACTTCGAGATCTTCTACGCCTACGTCTGCCAGGCCGACCCCGAGCTGGTGCGCGCGCTCGACGTGCTGATCTCCAACCACCAGCCGTTCACCCGCGACCGGCTGGCGGAAATCCACCAGTTCTACTTCACCGGCCCGGTGGCCACCTCCGGCAGCAGCAGCCCGCACTGGGCGCAGTTGTCGGACCAGATCGAGGAAACGCTGCGCGAGGCGGCGGACGAGCTGGGCGACGCCGCCGACAGCACGCAGAGCTTCCGCAACTGCCTGGAAGGGCTGGAGATCGAGGCCGAGAGCGCGGACGCCGACACGGCCGCCGCCGCCCGCAGCGCCCGGCAGCGCGCGGCCGCCCTGCCCCGGCTGATCGACCGGCTGATCGCGGAGACCCGTGCGATGGCCGGCCGGGCGCGCAGCATCGGCGAGAACCTGACGCAGCAGCGCGCGGAGATCGAGAGCCTGCAATCCTCCCTGGAGGAGATGCGCACCGCCGCCGAGACCGACCAGTTGACCGTAAGCGCCCCGTACGCCCCATTGGCATAGGGCGTTGACGCGCGGACCCAGAGCTCGGGAGCGCGCGACGCGCCGCCGAGGGCTCTGGCCAACAAACATTGCAAATTTTGTTGGTTTTGCTGGGCCGAGCTCAGCCCGACTGGCCGGCGTCCTGGCGGAAGTTCCAGGGCAGTAGCTCGTCGAGCCGGGACTGCGGATGGCCGGCAGCGACCGCTTCGAGCGTCGCCTTCAGATAGGCGTATGGGTCCACGCCGTTGAGCTTGCAGGTGCCGACCAGCGAGGCCCAGAGACCCCATCGCGCCCCGCCTTCATCATGGCCGGCGAACAACGCATTCTTCCTGTTTAATGGCGCCGGCCGGATCGCGTTCTCGATCGGGTTGGAATCCATCTCCACGCGGCCGTCGTCCAGGAACACGCACAGTCCGTTCCAGTGTCGCAGGATGTAGGCGAGCGCCTTGGCCATGTTGCTCTTGGGCGACAGCCGACGATGCTGCGCGTCGACCCAGCGACCGAGCTCCTCGACCAAGGGCTTGGACCGCTCTTGCCGGACGGCACGGCGGTCCTCGGGATCGCAGCCGCGGATCTCCGCCTCGATCTCGTACAGCGCGGCGACGCGCTTGAGCAGTCCGTCGGCGATCGGCGAGCCGCTCTTGGGCGTCGCCTTGATCACCTCGCGCCGGGCATGGCTCCAGCACTGCGCGAGGGTGACCGGCGCGCCGCCCGTGCGGGACTCCTCAGCCAGACGGCAGTACCCCTGGTACCCGTCCACCTGCAGGATGCCATCGAAGTTTTCGAGGATCTCCTCGGCGTGACAGCCACCCCGGCCCGGCCGGTAGTGGAACACCACCCCGGGCGGGTCCGGCCCATTCCAGGGTCGATCGTCGCGCGCCAACGCCCAGAAGTATCCCGTCTTGGTCCGCCCGCGCCCCGGATCGAGCACCGGGGCGACCGTTTCGTCCATGAACAGCTTCGGCGACTGCTTGAGCAGCTCGCTCATCCGCTCGACCACCGGGGCAAGGTGGTAGGAGGCGTGGCCCAGCCAGTCCGCCATCATCGAGCGGGTGACCGGGATGTCCTGGCGCTCGAACACCTGCGCCTGGCGATACAAGGGCAGATGCTCGCTGTACTTCGCGACGATGATGCTGGCGATCAGCGCCTCGGTCGGCAGCCCGCCCTCGATCAGGTGCGCGGGCGCCTTCGCCTGGGTCACGCCCGCATTGCCGTGCGGACAGGCGTAGCGCGGCTGCACCGTCTCCTTGATCCGGTACTGCGTCGGCGTGATGTCCAGGCGACGGCTGCGCGTCTCGCCGATCTTTTTCATCTGCCCGCAGCCGCAGGGACACGCCGTGTCCTGGGGCTCGACGTATGCCTCGTCCTTGGGCAGATGCTTGGGCATCGGGCGCGCCTTGCCGGATTTCGCCCGACCCGACTGCTTGCCACCGCCGGCGCTCTGGCCCTGTTTGTCGTCGTGCTCGGCCTGGGCCGCGCTGATCGCGGTCTCGACGTCCTCGAACACGAGCTCCTTCTGCTCGGGATCCAGCTTCTCCGAGCTGCGGCCGAACTTCGCGCGCTCGAATTCCTTGACCAGGTGTTCGAGCTTCTCGTTGTAGGCTTTGAGCTCCGCCGCCTCCGCCTCGGCGGCCTGACGCGCGGTGCGCTCGGCCTCCGTCGCCGCCCGCTCGGCCTGCACGGCCTGCTCGACCAGCTGCGCCACCTCGGGCGACAGCTTGCTCGGGTCGGGCGGGGTCGGCGGTCCCTGCGACATACTGTCAGGCTACGGATCACCTCCCCGCCACGACAGAGGTTCTGGGGCCGGTGAATCAATTCGCCGCAGCCGGTTTCGGCACGCGCTTGGGCTGCACACGCTGCCATTCCAGACCCTCGAACAGCGCCTCGAACTGGGCCCGCGACAGCCGCATCACGCCGTCGCGCACGGGCGGCCAGCTAAATCGGCCCTGGTCGAGACGCTTGTAGGTCAGCACGAGACCGGTCCCGTCCCACACCAGGATTTTGACCCTGTCGCCGCGCTTGGAGCGAAAGACCACGGTCAGCCCCGAGTGCGGGTCCAGGCCGAGCTCGTTCTGCACTGTCGCCGCCAGCCCATCGTGCCCGCGCCGGAAATCGACCGGCCGCGTGGCGATCACGATCGGCATGCGTTGACCGGGGACGATCATCGCCGAACGGCCAGCTCCGCCGCCACCGTGGCGATGCGCGTGGCGTCCGTATCCCCGGGCAGCCGCACCGTCACGCTGCCGGCGACAATCTCTACCACCTGCTCGGCCGCGCCGGGTTCATTCTCCCGGGCCGCCGGCTCCGCGACCTGCAGCGGCACGAACGCCGGCGTGACGTTTGTCGTGTCCGCCTGATCGCCATCGAGCGGCAGAACGCCGTCACGCGCCGCCCGCCGCCACCCCGTCAGCTGCTGTGGCGAGATGCCGTGGCGACGCGCGACCGCGCTCACACTGGCACCCGGCGCGAAGCTCTCCTGGACGACGCGCGCTTTGACCGCGTCCGGCCAGCGCCGACGGCCTGTCGAGCCGCCCACCACCTCAAGCCGGCCGCTGTAGGTGCCGTCCGGGGCGGATCCTGTGCTCTGCGACATGACTGCCTCCTGAACCTGGAGCAGCCAGCCATGCCGTGCTCAGGGGGCTGGAGAAAACCGACGATCAAATGGTCCGTAGGAGGCGCTTACAGTTGACCGGCCTCGCCAACCGCCGGGTGTTCGAGTACGAGCTGCGGGACGCTTGCGCGCAGGCGATGGAGGTCGGCGCGCCGGTGTGCGTGGCGGTCGCCGACATCGACCACTTCAAGCGGGTCAACGACACCCACGGCCACCTGCTGGGCGACCAGGTGCTCAAGCTGGTGGCGAAGGTGATGCGCACCGAGCTGCGCGACAGCGACATGGTGGCCCGCTGGGGCGGCGAGGAGTTCGCCCTGCTGTTCCCCGCGACCGAGCTGGACACGGCCCGGGAGGTCTGCGACCGGCTGCGCGCCGCGATCGCCCGCCGCCGCCTGACCGACCGCGCCACCGGCGCCCGCGTCGGCCCGATCACCCTCTCCCTCGGCCTCGCCACCTACCGCTACGGCGAACCGCTCGACACCCTCCTCAAACGCGCCGACACCAGCCTCTACGCCGCCAAGGGCGCGGGGCGGAACCGGGTGATGACGGAGGAAGAGGAACGCGCGGGGTTGGTGGGGGTTT
This sequence comes from Rhodovibrio salinarum DSM 9154, assembly GCF_000515255.1. Lineage (NCBI taxonomy): Bacteria > Pseudomonadati > Pseudomonadota > Alphaproteobacteria > Rhodospirillales > Rhodovibrionaceae > Rhodovibrio > Rhodovibrio salinarum. The sequence continues at coordinate 2,777,791 of NZ_KI911559.1, forward strand.
GAGGCAGGCAATAATAATATAGCAACATCAAGAGAACTCAACGTTAACAAGCAAACCAATACAATATAAATATGTACTTGTTTAAGTTTTCACTAAATTAATATTAACGTTTTAATGAAAAATATAATTTCTGCTAGGCTACACTTTCGGCTGCTCTGTTATTGGATGGACATAAATATGTCCTTTAATTTGTGCGCTTGCAATCTTCTTTTCAAGAACCTTAGATAAAGTAATTTGGTCCTCTAGTATCAACTGGATATCCTCACCGTCCATCAGAATTGTCTTCATGGCTTTTCCTGAGATTAGCATCTTAACAGGTTCAGGAGAAAATCCAGCTACAGAAACAAACAACCCTCTTCCATACATTTTCCCTTCAACTTTACTAGCGAACGCATAAAGAGGTTCTGTACTTGCTCTTTTTTCTTGCCACTTCGCCTCAATAATATAATTTTCGCCATCATATTTTAACGCTCCATCTATTTGTTCTCCCTTATTCCTAAAAGATCCGGTGACCTGGAGATTCTCCAGTTCTGCTAGTCTTTTAAGAAATTTCTCAAACTCATAACCTCTCTGTTGGGCTTTAATTTTACCCTCGTGAAGTTCTATAAAAATCGAACGTAGTTCCTCAAGTGAGTTATATCGACTTAATTTGTCTGATGGCCCTGATGTACGACGCTTTACATTATCTCTATGCTTCTGATCACGGATTTCTACAAGTTGCCGAAGATGCTCAAGGTTCCTATTTGCAACATTACGATCTAATTTATTGATCTTATCAAAATAATATTCATCAAAATGAGACCAATCCAGCAAAGACTTTAACATCGCACGATATTGGCCTAACCCACTATCCTGACGTTTCAAAAGCTGATCAAAAATTAAATCAACCATTTTCCCCCGAGCCATCTCGGGTTTTTTGAATTCCTCAATTACACTCAGTTCATCATTAGAGCAACCTGCATCATAGAAAAATTGGTATATGTCTTTCTTAGCCCACAAAACTGAAAGAATACAGTCCTTCATACAAGATCTGATATCTGATGGAAATGTAGAGTTTGGCATTATACAATCTCCGTTATTTTGAAACAATTCAATTCACAGCAACAAGACCCAAATCGAAATGACGCACCGTAATTTTATTTGGTCGAAGCATTCCTATTGTACCAAGCAGATTGTTGGCGCCGAAGTAACCAACACTCAAACATCCTGCACCACAACCCCCGGAATGCTCTTCAACGCCTGACGCGCGTTCGGCGATAGTTTATAGCTGTCCGGGAGTTCCATCTCAACCTCTTCGCCGTGGTCGAGGTCGAGGACGACGGAGACCTTGCCGCGGCCCCGGCCCTCGCGGGCCAGGATCGACTTCAGGTGCGGCAGCGGGTCGGGGGTGTGGAGGTAGACGCGCAGGCCGGCGGCGGCGTTGGCGGCGGCCTGGTCGAGGTCCTCGATCTCCTGGGCGGTGAAGCGGACGTCGTCGCCGTTCACTTGCACTTCCAGGGTCAGCAGGACCGGCTGGCCGGCGACCAGCAGGTCGCGGGTCTTGTTCAGCACCTCCGAGAAGACCCAGACCTCGTAGACGCCGGACTGGTCGGAGACGGTCAGGATGGCGAACTTGTTGCCGGTCTTGGTCCGGCGCTCCTGCCGGCCGGCGACGATCCCGGCGGCCTTCTTGCGGCCCGGCTCGACCTTCATCAGCTTGGGAATGTCGCCGAACTTCGTCACCCGCATGCGTTCCAGCGTCTGGCCGTAGGAGTCCAGCGGGTGGGCGGAGAGGTAGAAGCCGATGGCGTCGAACTCGTAGCGCAGGCGCTCCATGTCCGGCCAGTCGTCGACGCGCGGCAGGGACAGGCGCGGCGCTTCCTGCACGCCGGCGCCGCCACCGAACAGGGAAACCTGGTTGGAGTTGCGCTCGCTGGCCGCGACGGCGGCGTGGCGGACGACCGTATCGGCGGCCTTGTAGACCTGCTGGCGGTTCGGGTTGATCTGGTCGAACGCGCCGGCGCAGGCGAGCTGTTCGATCTGGCGCTTGTTGATCTGCTTGCTGTCCAGGCGCTGGGCGAGATCGGCCAGGTCGCGGAACTCGCCGCTGGCGTCGCGCTCGGCGACCAGCCCTTGCATCGCCGCGTGGCCGACGTTGCGCAGCGCGGCCAGCGCGTAGCGGATGCCGGTGCGCTGGGCGCCGTCCTCGTCCCGGTAGAACTCGGTATCGAAGTTGGGGCGGGAGCGGTTGATGTCCGGGGCGAACAGCTGAATCCCCATCCGGTTCAATTCCTGGCGGAACAGGTTCAGCTTGTCGGTGTTCGCCATTTCGTAGGTCATGGTCGCGGCCATGAACTCGTGCGGGTAGTTCGCCTTCAGGTAGGCGGTCTGGTAGGCGACCATGGCGTAGGCGGCGGCGTGCGACTTGTTGAAGCCGTAGCCGGCGAACTTGGCGATCTGGTCGAAGATCGCGCTGGCGTTCTTGGCGGTGACGCCGCGCGCCTTCGCGCCCTCGGTGAACTTCTCGCGCTGGGCGTCCATCTCCGCCTGGATCTTCTTGCCCATGGCGCGGCGCAGCAGGTCGGCTTCGCCCAGGCTGTAGCCCGCCAGCTCCTGGGCGGCCTGCATGACCTGCTCCTGGTAGATCATGATGCCGAAGGTCTCCTCCAGCACGCCCTGCAGGTCGGGGTGCAGGTAGTCGACGGTCTCGTCGCCGTGCTTGCGCGCGATGTAGGAGGGGATGTTGTCCATCGGCCCCGGACGGTAGAGCGCGACGACGGCGATCACATCCTCGAAGCGGTCGGGCTTCAGGCGCTTGAGCACGTCGCGCATGCCCTGGGATTCCAGCTGGAACACGCCGACCGTGGCGCCGGAGGCCAACAGGTTGAAGGTCGGCTCATCCTGCAAGGGCAGGTTGGAGAGGTCTGGCGGCTCCACCCCGCGCTTGCGGATCAGCTCGCAGGCGGTCTGCAGGACGGTCAGGGTCTTCAGGCCGAGGAAGTCGAACTTGACCAGGCCGGCCTTCTCGACGTCCTTCATGTTGAACTGCGTCACCGGCATGTCCGCGCGCGGGTCGCGGTAGAGCGGGATCAGCTCGTCCAGCCGGCGGTCGCCGATCACCACGCCGGCGGCGTGGGTGGAGGCGTGGCGGTACAGCCCCTCCAGCTTGAGCGCGATGTCGAGCAGGCGGGCGACCGTCTCGTCGCTGTCGCGCTGCTCCTGCAGCATCGGCTCGCCATCGATCGCCTCCTGCAGGGTGGTCGGCTGGGCCGGGTTGTTCGGGATCAGCTTGGAGATCTTGTCGACCTGGCCGTAGGGCATCTGCAGCACACGGCCGACGTCGCGCACCACCGCGCGGGCCTGCAGCTTCCCGAAGGTGATGATCTGCGCGACCTTGTCGTGGCCGTACTTCTGCTGGACGTAGGTGATCACCTCGTCGCGCCGGTCCTGGCAGAAGTCGACGTCGAAGTCCGGCATCGACACGCGTTCGGGGTTCAGGAACCGCTCGAACAGCAGGTTCCAGCGCAAGGGGTCCAGATCGGTGATGGTGAGCGCCCAGGCGACCACCGAGCCCGCGCCCGAACCGCGCCCGGGGCCGACCGGGATGTCGTGCGTCTTCGCCCACTGGATGAAGTCGGCGACGATCAGGAAATAACCCGGAAAGCCCATCCGCTCGATCACGGCGAGCTCGTGTTCCAGGCGCTGCCAGTAGGGGTGCGCGACCTTCTCGCGCGCGGCGTCGTCCGCCTCTTCTCCCGTAAAAACAGCGGTTTGCAGGCGTCCTTTCAGACCTTCGTGCGCCTGCGCGCGCAACTCCTCCGCCTCGGAGCGGCCGCCCTCGGTCTCGTAGGGCGGCAGCATCGGCTCGACCGGCTCGGGGAAGTAGGCGCAGCGCCGGGCGATCACCAGCGTGTTGTCGAGCGCCTCCGGCAGGTCCGCGAACAGCTCGCGCATCTCCGCCGCCGACTTGAAGTAGTGCTCCGGCGTGAGCTGGCGGCGGTTCTCCTGGCTGACGTAGGTGCCCTCGGCGATGCACAGCAGCGCGTCGTGCGCGGCGTGCATCTCGCGGGTCGGGAAGAACGGCTCGTTGGTCGCGACCAGCGGGATCTCGCGGTCGTAGGCGAGCTGGAGTGCAGCCTCCTCGCACGCCTCCTCCTCCGGCAGGTCGTGGCGTTGCAGCTCCAGGTAGAGCCGCTCGGGGAAGGCCGTAGCCAGGCAGTCAAGCACCGCGCCCGCCTGCTCTTGCTTGCCCTCGCGCAGCAGCCGGCCGACCGGCCCGTCCGGCCCGCCGCTCAAACAGATCAGGTCGTCCGCGTGCGCCTCCAGCAGCGCCCACTCGACGTGCGGCAGCTCGCCCGCTTCCGTCTGCAGGTGCGCGGCGGAGGCCAGCTTCATCAGATTCTTGTAGCCGGTCTCGCTCTGCGCCAGCAGCACGATCGGCTCGGGCGCGGGCTTGTGGCCGGTCTGCGCCGCCGGATCGGCATCGGCGCGCGCCAGGTTCAGCTGGCAGCCCGCGATCGGCTGCACGCCCTTCTTGATCGCCGCCTGCGCGAACTGCAGGCCGCCGAACAGGTTGTTGGTGTCGGTCATCGCGACCGCCGGCATCTGCTGCTCGGCGGCCAGCGCGACCAGCTTGTCCAGCTTGATCGCCCCTTCCGACAGGGAATAGGCGGAGTGAACGCGCAGGTGTACGAAATCGGCGTGGGTCATGGCCGGCAGTGTGCCACGAGGGGAACGAGTCGGTCGCGCAGAAGAAGCCGTGCGGGCGGAATCTCCCTCAGACCGCCACCAACGCCCCATCCTGCAGGCGCACGGTGCGGTCCATCTGACCCGCCAGATCCAGGTTGTGGGTGGCGACCAGCGCGGCGACGCCGGACTCGCGCACGATCTGGGTCAAGGCGGCGAACACGCGGTCGCTGGTCGTGGGATCGAGGTTGCCGGTCGGCTCGTCGGCCAGCAGCACCGACGGTTCGTTGGCAAGCGCCCGGGCGATCGCCACGCGCTGCTGCTCGCCGCCCGACAGCTCCGCCGGGCGGTGGTCCAGGCGCTCGGCGAGCCCAACCAGTTCCAGAAGCTCGCCCGCGCGGGTGCGGGCCTTCGACCGGGCGGTGCCGGCGATCATCTGCGGCAGCACCACGTTCTCGCGGGCGGAGAACTCCGGCAGCAGGTGGTGATGCTGATAGACGAAGCCGATCGACGCGCGGCGCACCCGCGTGCGCTCGCCGTCCCCAGCCTTGGAAGCGTCGCGCCCCTGGATCACCACGCTGCCGGCATCCGGGCGTTCCAGCAGGCCGGCGATGTGCATCAGGGTCGACTTGCCGGAGCCGCTGGGGCCGACCAGCGCCACCATCTCCCCGCCCGCGACCTCCAGCGCCGCGCCGTTCAGGACATGCAGGTCGCTGCGGCCCTGGTGGAAGGTCTTGCGCAGCTCCTTGAGCGCCAGGGCCGCCTCACTCATAGCGCAGCGCCTCCACCGGATCGAGCCGCGCCGCCCGCCAGGAGGGGTACAGCGTCGCCAGCAGCGACAGCCCCAGCGACATCCCGACGACGGTCGCCACCTCGCCCGGGTCGACCTTCGCTGGCAGGTTGGACAGGAAATAAATCTCGGCGGCGAACAGGTTGGTGCCGGTCAGCGCCTCCAGCCATTCGCGGATCGTCTCGATGTTGGTCGCGAACGCCAGCCCCAGCGCAAAGCCGGCGGCGGTGCCGATCACCCCGATCGCCGCGCCCGAGATCAGGAAGATCCGCATGATCATGCCGCGCGTCGCGCCCATCGTGCGCAGGATCGCGATGTCCGGCCCCTTGTCCTTCACCAGCATGATCTGCCCGGAGATGATGTTGAAGGCCGCAACCACGATGATCAGGGTCAGGATCAGGAACATCACGTTCCGCTCGACCTGGATGGCATTGAAGAAGCTGGAATTGGCCCGCTGCCAGTCGACCGTGCGGTAGCCGGGCCCAAGCATCCGGGCGATCTCGTCGCGCACGGCGTCGACGTCGTCCGGGTTCTGGACGAACAGCTCGATCGCGTTGACGCCCTCGCCGGTGCGGAAGAACTGCCGCGCCTGATCGAGCGGCAGATACACGAACGAGCTGTCGTACTCGTACATACCGACCTCGAACAGGCCGGCGATCGGGAAGCTCTTCATCCTGGGCACGGTGCCCATCACGGTCGTGTTGCCGCGCGGGGTCACCAGCGTGATCTGATCGCCGACCGTGAGGCCCAGCTTCATCGCCAGCCGACGACCAACCAGGGCGCCCTGCCCACCGAAGTCCTGCGCGCGACCGGACTTGACGTTGTCCGCCAGCAGGTCGCGCTCCAGCAGGTCCTCGGGCGCGATCCCGCGCACCACGGCGCCGGAGGCCTGGCCCGCGTGGGTCACCATCACCTGCCCCTGCACCTGCGGGTGGGCGCGGGTGACGCGGTCGATCGACGCCAGCCGCGTGGCCAGATCGTCGTATCCGGTGATCGGGCCGCTGTTGGAATAGACGGTGATGTGGCCGTTAACGCCCAGGATGCGGTCAAGCAGCTCGGCGCGAAAGCCGTTCATCACCGACATGACGATGATCAGCGTCGCCACGCCCAACGCGATGCCGAGCAGCGAAAAGCCGGCGATCACCGAGATGAAGCCTTCCTTCCGCCGCGCACGCAGATAGCGGAAGGCGACCGTGCGTTCGAATGCCCCGAAAATCATGAAGCGGCTTGGGCCCTACCCTGCCAGCTTCTGCAGCGCGGCATCGGGCGACAGCTCGTGACGCTCGCCGCTGGCACGGTGCTTCAGCTCGACGGTCCCGGCCTTCAAGCCCTTCGGCCCGACAATCAGCTGCCAGGGCAGTCCGATCAGGTCCATCTGCGCGAACTTGGCACCTGGGCTTTCGTCGGTGTCGTCGTACAACACGGTGATCCCGGCCTGCTCCAGCTTGGCGTGCAGCTCATCGCAGGCCGTCCGGCAGCTCTCATCGTTCGCGCGCAGATTGATCAGACCGACCTTGAAGGGCGCCACGCTCTCCGGCCAAACGATCCCGGCGTCGTCGTGGAACGCCTCGATCAACCCGCCGACCAAGCGCGACACACCGACGCCGTAGGACCCCATGTGCACCGGCACGCTCTGCCCGTCCTTGGTCGAGACGTTGGCTTCCAGCGGCTCGGAGTACTTGGTGCCGAAATAGAAGATATGCCCGACCTCGATGCCGCGGCGCTGCACGCGCTTGTCCTCGGGGACCTGGCGTTCGAATTCCGCCTGGTCGTGCATGTCGTCGGTCCGGGCGTACTGGGTGGTCCAGTAGTCGACGATCGGCTTGATCTGATCGTCGTCGTCGAGGTCGATGTTCTGGCCCAGGACGTCGTAGTCCAGCAGATCCTTGTGCGTGAAGATCTCGGTTTCCCCGGTATCGGCCAGGATCACGAACTCGTGGGACAGGTTGCCGCCGATCGGGCCGGTCTCGGCCTCCATCGGCACGGCCTTCAGGCCCATCCGCGCAAAGGTGCGCAGGTAGGTGACGAACTGCTTGCGGTAGGCGCGGTGAGCGCTTTCCTGATCCAGGTCGAAGGAATAGGCGTCCTTCATCAAGAATTCCCGCCCACGCATCACGCCGAAGCGGGGCCGCACCTCGTCCCGGAACTTCCACTGGATGTGGTAGAGCATCGACGGCACGTCGCGGTAGCTCTTGGCGCCGGCGCGGAAGATCTCGGTGATCAGTTCCTCGTTCGTGGGGCCGTACAGCATCTCGCGGCCGTGCCGGTCCTTAATCCGCAGCATTTCCTTGCCGTAGTCCTCGTAACGCCCGGACTGGCGCCACAGCTCTGAGGACTGGATGGTCGGCATCAGCAGTTCGTTCGCCCCGGCGCGATCCTGCTCCTCGCGGACGATCTGCTCGATGTTCTGCAGCACCGCGTAGCCCAGCGGCAGCCAGGAATAGATGCCGGCCGCGCCCTGGCGGATCATGCCAGCGCGCAGCATCAGGCGGTGCGAGACGATCTCGGCTTCCGCGGGGGTCTCTTTCAGTGTGGGCAGAAAGTAGCGCGACAGACGCATGACAGGCCTTTGTCCGGGAACTGCGAGGAATGATCGTATGTGACTCTCAAGCGCAGGGCCCCTACCGGCCCCACGCGAGCGCGCGGCGGACTTTAGGCGACGGTCCTGGCGGTGTCCATGCTTGGCGCCTTACCGTGTCTGTCCGGAACGAAACGGCCCCGGTCAGCAGCGCGCCGACCGGGGCCGTTTGCAACCTAGCGCTCCGTCACAAGACGGCGGCCTAGATGACCTTCGCCTCGTTGTGCAGCTTGTCGACCAGCTCGCCGACACTGTCGACCTTGATGCCGGCCTTGCGCGCCGGCGGTTCCTCGACCTTCTGCAGGCTCAGGCGATGGCCAACGTCAACGCCCAGGTCCTCGGCCGTATAGTTGTCGATCGGCTTCTTCTTCGCCTTCATGATGTTCGGCAGCGAAGCATAGCGCGGCTCGCACAGGCGCAGGTCCGCGGTCAGAACCGCCGGGCGGCCGACCTTGAGCCGTTCCAGGCCGCCGTCGATCTCCCGGGAAATCAGGAAGTGATCGTCGTGCACCTCGACCTTGGAAACGAAGGTCCCCTGCGCCCAACCAAGCAGTGCGGAGAGCATCTGGCCGGTCTGGTTGTTGTCGCCATCGACCGCCTGCTTACCGGCGAACACCAGGTCCGGGCTCTCCTTGTCGCAGATCGCCTTCAGGATCTTGGCAACCCCAAGGGGCTCGGGCGCCGGCTCGGCCTTCACCAGGATGCCCCGGTCGGCGCCCATCGCCAGGCCGGTGCGTAGCGTTTCCTGCGCCTGCTGCGGGCCGACGGCGACCAGCACCACCTCGCTGGCGTGCCCCTGCTCCTTGAGCCGGATCGCCTGCTCGACGGCGATCTCGCAAAAGGGGTTCATCGCCATCTTGGCGTTGGCCAGATCGACGTCCGAATTGTCCTGCTTGACGCGGACCTTCACGTAGGGGTCGAGCACACGCTTGACCGGGCAGAGGATCTTCATGGAAGGCACCTAGCGCTGTCGTCGTCGGGTTATTTAATCGGGCTGGTTTGGCGGATAGCACCCGCCCCACCCCCTGTCAACGTGGGCCGGTGGGCGTAGCGGTGTGCCGGGGATAAAGGCCGGCGGTCGATGCCAAGGCTACCCGATCGCCCCCTCCTCCCCATTGGAGGAGGGGGCTAGCTGGCTGCTGCCTTACGAACGCGCGCGCTCGTTGGTGGGATCGTAAAGCGGCTTGTTGCCGACCGCCTCGACCGTCAGCGGGAAGTGCTCGCCGAAGTACTCCATCACGAGCCCCTGACCTTCCTTGCAGTAGCTGTATGGCAGGTAGCCCATGGCGATCGTCTTGCCGACCGAGGGCCCGAAGGCGATCGAGGTGGTGTAGGACCGCCGGCCCAGCTCGTCCTTCAGAACGTCGCCGTTCTCCGGGTTCAGGATCGGCCAGTTGCCGACCGGGAAGCGGTCCACGCCCTTGGCGTCGGTCTGCTGCTGCAGGGTCAGCGTGCAGAGGTAGGCCGGCTGCCGGTTGCGCTCGCGCTGAGCGACGTACGCCTCGCGGCCGAGGAAATCCATCGGCTTGACCTTCGGCCGGGCCAGCCCCGCCTCGACCAGGTTGTACTCGGTCAAGAGGTCGGCGTTCTGCAGACGCAGGCTCTTTTCCAGCCGGCGGCTGTTGGCGTAGGTCTCGATGCCCACCGGGGTGACACCAGCCTCGTACAGCATGTCCCATAGGGTGAGACCGTAGCTGAACGGGAAGTGCAACTCCCAGCCTTGCTCGCCGACGTAGGAGATCCGGAAACCGGTGACCGGGATGCCCTTCAACGTAAAGGTGCGCGAGGCGGCGAAGGGGAAACGATCCGGCTCCAGCTCCTCCGGCCGATCGGCCAGCTGCTGCAGGGTCTTGCGGGCGTTCGGCCCCCACACGCCCAGGCAGCCGAAGTGGTCCGAGCGGTCCTCGATATAGGCGCGGAAGCCCTGATCCTCGGCGATCCGCTTCATCCACAGGACGTCGCGGTTGCCGGCATCGCCGCCGTCGATCACCCGGTAGCGGTCGACGCCCATGCGCACCACCGTGAGATCCGCGCGGATGCCGCCGGTCAGATCGATGAAGTTGGTGTAAACACCCTTCCCCACCGGCGTGTTGCCACCGACCTTGGCAACCGACAGGTACTCCATCAGCGCCTCGGCATCCGGGCCCGAGACGTCGTAGATCGCGAAGTGGGACAGGTTGATCATGCCGACGTTCTCGGACAGTTCGAGATGCTCGGCGTTGGAGACGCGCCAGAAATGGCGATTGTCCCACTCGTTCTGGCGTTCCGGTATCCGGTCGCCCCACTTCTCCAGCAGCCGTTCCTCGTGGGCGGCGTAGCCGTGGGCCCGCTCCCAGCCGCCGACTTCCATGAAGTAGCCGCCGAGCTCCTGCTCGCGGGCGTGGAACGGACTGCGCCGGATGTTGCGGCCCATGGTATAGGGCTCGCGCGGATGGACCGCCGGGTTGTAGATCTTGAACGCGGTCTCGTAGCAGCGGTCGGCGATATAGGTCTCGGTCTTCTGGATCGGGTAGTAGCGACCGACATCGATGGCGTGGTGATCCACCTCGGTCCGTCCGTCGGTCATCCAGTCGGCGACCACCTTGCCGGTGCCCGGTCCGTCCTTGATCCAGACGCTCTCGGCGTACCACAGGCCGCGCACGTTCGGGCTTTCGCCGATCGACGGGCCGCCGTCGGCGGTGACCTGCAAGAGCCCGTTGAACGACCACTTCTCGTTCCAGCCGAGCTCGGCCAGGATCGGAGTCAGTTCCATCGCCTTCTCGAGCGGCTCCATCACCTGCTCGATCTCCAGATCGTGCTGCGAGGGCGACAGGCGGGCCTGCTCCTTCTCCAGAATGTCGCGCGGATGCACCAGCCGCGGGGCCTTCTCCTCGTAATAGCCCCACTCGATCTGGCCACCCTCGGTCGTGCTCGGATCGCCGGTGTCGCGCAGGTAGGCGGAGTTGCCCTGGTCGCGCAGCAGCGGGTAGCCGATGTCCTTACCGGTGCCCTCGAATTCGTTGTACGGGCCGAAGAACAGCAGCGGGTGCTCGACCGGCATGATCGGCAGATCCTCGCCCGCCATGTCGGTGGCGAGCAGCCGACCCCACAGGCCGCAGCAGACCACGACGTAGGGCGCCTCGATGTAGCCGCGCGGAGTGTGCACGCCCTTGATCCGGCCGTCCTCGATCTCAAGTCCGGTCGCCGGGCAGTTGGCGAAGGCCTGCAGCTTGCCGCTTTCCTCGCAGGCCTGGACCATCTCGCCCGCAACCGTCTGCGACCGCGGCACCACGAGACCGGCATCCGGGTCCCACAAGGCGCCCTGGATCATCTCCTCCTCCAGGAGCGGCATCTTCTCCTTGGCTTCCTTGGGCGAAACCAAATAGGTGTTGTTGCCGAATGCCTTGCCGGAGCCGACCTTGCGCTTGAGCTCTTCCATGCGCTCATCGTCGTCCCAGCGCGCGACCTCCAGACCGCCGACCCGCTCGTAGCGACCGAGCTTGTCAAAGAACTCGATCGAGTAGTTGGTCGTGTACATCGTCATCTGGTCGTGCGCGGTCGTGAAGCAGAAGTCCGACGCATGCCCGGTCGACCCGATGTCGGTGGGGATCGCCGACTTGTCGATGCCGACGATGTTGTCCCATCCGCGCTCGATCAGGTGATGCGCGACCGAGGCGCCGACGATGCCGCCCTGACCGATAATCACGACGTTTGCGCTGTCGGGGAATTTCGCCATCTCGTTTAGCTCTCCGGCTGGAAGGAGGTCTTGCCGCGTGCCCGGCCCGTCCCGCGTGACTGGGCCGTGTGGGAGCTCACGTCGAACAGCCGCAGCAGGGTATCCGCCTGCCCGGTCGCGAAGGCGTTGTGCCCGCTGTCAATGTCCGGAATATGCGCGCTGTCCGTCATCCCGCGAGCTCCCGCGTGATCGCCGGCCGATCCCGGCCAGTGTCCCGTGTCCTCTCACGTTCAATGAGGGATCACGCACGCACGAGCGGCTTGCGAACCTGCGACCAGGCATCGCGGGTTTGCGTCACGGAGGTTACGGGGATGGCAAAACGTGGGGCTGACGGGGCGTTGACCTGCGCCCGCCAGCGGCGCCCTAAGGCTCGGATGCGACGCCCTTGAAACCGGTCGCCAGCACGTAGGTCTCGGCACTTTCAGCGCGCGAGGACGGCGGCTTGATGTGGCGGACCTTCTCGAACTCGCGCTTCAGCCGGGCGACCAGGTCCTGCGCACTGCCGGACTGCAGGGTCTTGGCGAGAAAACTGCCGCCCGGGCTCAAAACAGCTTCCGCGAAGTCGAGCGCGGCCTCGACGGTGGCGATCACCCGCAGTTGGTCGATCCGCTTCTGCCCGGTCATGTTGGGGGCCATGTCGGACAGGACGACGTCGGCTGGCCCGTCAAGGGCGGCCTGCACCCGTTCGGGCGTGCCGGGATCGGTCATGTCGCCCTGCAGCAGCGTCACGCCCACCAGCGGCGTGACCTCCAAAAGGTCGATGCCGACCACCCGGCCATCGTCGCCGATCCGCTCGAGCGCGACCTGACACCAACTGCCCGGCGCCGCGCCGAGGTCGACCACCCGGGCACCAGGGGTCAGGATGCGATGCTTGTCGTCGATCTCGCGCAGCTTGTAGGCGGCGCGCGCCCGATAGCCCTCGCGCTGGGCAGCGGCGACGTAGGGGTCGGAAAGCTGACGTTCCAGCCACCGCTTGGAGGATTCCGTGCGCCCCTTGGCGCGCTTCAGGCGCGTACCCTCGCCTCCACCCCGGCCGCTGGACGCACGCTCGCGCCGGCGCTGGCGGCGCATCCGCCCGCTGCCCTCGCCGGACCCGCTCTTGTTATCATCGCTCATGACGCCTGTGTCCCGCAGCGGCCCGCGCTGCGTCTTTCATACGAGAGAAGGGGGCGAACGGCAGCTAGAGCGGCGGCGCCGCCACCGGTTCGCCGCGCGCCTGCATCAGATGATACAGGATGCCCTCGCGCAAGCCCCGGTCAGCCACCGTCAGCCGGTCGACCGGCCAGGCCCGGCAGATCGCCTCCAGAATGGCGCAGCCGGCGATCACCAAATCCGCGCGCTGCGGCCCGATACAGGGATGGTCGAGGCGCGCGGCCGGGCTCATCTCGACGATCCGCCGGCTGGTCGCGCGCACCGTCTCGGCCGGTAGCACGCAGCCGTCGACCTGCCGGCGGTCGTAACGCGGTAGCTCTTTCGCGACGCCCGCCAGCGTGGTGACCGTGCCGCTGGCCCCGACCATCTGCACCGGGCGGTCGGCGAAAGCCCGCGCCACCGCGCGGTCGCCCGCGAAGGTTCGCAGCGCCTCGGCCGTCTCGGCGACCATCGCCTCGAAGGTTTCCGGCGTATCGGGTGCGCCGGCAAAGCGCTCGGCCAGATTGGCGACTCCAACGGGCATGGAATGCCAGGCGACCAGATCTGGCCCGCCCGGCCCGTCGCCGTTTCCGGCCGCACGCATGGTCAGCCAGCAGAGTTCCGTACTGCCGCCGCCGATATCGAAGATCAGGCCATTGGGCACCTGGGGATCGAGCAGCGGCGCGCAGCCGCCGAGCGCCAGACGCGCCTCCTCCTGCGGATCGATCACCTCGAGCTGCAGTCCGGTTTCCCGGTGCACGCGCGCCAGAAAGGCGTCGCGGTTGAGCGCCTGCCGGCAGGCTGCCGTGGCGACCGCCCGCAGTTCGCAGCCTGGACGGCGGCGCACCTTCGCCGCGCAGACCCGCAGCGCCTCGATCGCGCGCGCCATCGCCGCCTCGGACAGGCGGCGGCTGCCGGCCACACCTTCGCCCAGCCGCACGATCCGGGAAAAGGCATCGACCACCCGGAAGCCCCCCGCCACGGGACGGGCGATCAGCAGCCGGCAGTTGTTAGTGCCCAAGTCGATCGCCGCGTAAGAGACGGCGGCATGCGGGTCGGCGGGGTCGTCCACACGGCCGTCGCAAGATGCGGGCCCGGCAGAGGCCGGCGCGCGGGCGCGGCGCGCATGCACCGGTCCGCCGCTTGCGGCATCCGGCGACGCCGTTACTGACGCGTTCTGGCGATGGCGCGGCGCCCGTGCCACGTACCCGTCTCCTCCTGCTCTGCCGACATTCACCGCAGAAAGTCTGACACGACCGTCAAGCGGGGGCGCATTCATCGATTCCGGTCGCCCCACCTCGACACACGCGGCAATGCAATGAAACCGTAACGCGACGCGCACCGCCCGCCAAGCAGCCCCGCCAACGGGCGCCGCCCTCCCGGACCAAGCCCGACCCGTGCGGGACAACGACCCAATCATCGCGCCCCCATTTCGGGGGGTTGAACTCCCCCCGACGCATCGTCTACATAACGGATGCCGCTCGCCGGGCCCGCTCCGGCAGTTGGCGCGCCAGCCTTCCGAAGCGCTCAGGCGCGCTCCCGGTTGGGGGATAGTTTAGTGGTAGAACGCCTGGCTCTGGACCAGGTAGCCCAGGTTCGAATCCTGGTCCCCCAGCCAACCTCCCATTTTCTTTTGTTTTCAACGAGCTAAGAGTGGAAAAGCCGGCTTGGTATGACATTCCGGGGCTGCTTCTTACCACGCAGACCCGACTGGCCGGTATTCCGGTAAGATGCTCTCAGTGGCGCTCTTAGCACCGTTGCCGATAGCACTCAGGTAGTAGCCAACTGCCCCATCCCATCCTACCCGCTCGTCTCATTCCGTGTTTCGTAGCGCTCAGTTGTAGCCCGGTTCGAGCAATCCATTTCCGACATCACGGCTACCAAGACCAAATGCGTCTTATTCTTCGGATTCGTCTTTATTGAGCCAAGCCTCCAATTCTCGAATGTCAATTGCAAGATTGCGTTCCTCTTTGGTACCGCCCTTGTGAATGACACCAATCACCGCACCATCGCCATCAACCAGTGGTCCACCGGACATACCGTCAGCGAGTGATTGCGTTACCTCGATAAGCTGGACATCGACAAAGCCAGGAATCTGTACTTGGTCTAAACTCCTGGCGATTGTCGCTGTTACATGGCCAGTTCTGACGTTAATTTTCTCCCCATACCACCAAGTGGGGTAACCTAACGCGATTACCTCTTGACGAATATCAATTTCATATGAATTAAAAACTAACTCGTAATACTCTGCATCAGGAATTGTGTTCTCAAGTAGCGCCAAATCTCGATACTTATGACGTCTGATAACTTTGGCTTGGAAGATATTTGTCGGATTCGATGGGTGAAAAATTTTGACCATGTCCGTTTTTTCGACACAATGCGCCGCCGTCACTAGACCAATATCCTTGAGAAAAAAGGCGGTTCCCTGGTGCTGAGTGTCTTCATTCTCAATGACCCATATCGCCCGATCCCAAATCTGTCTTTGCGTTGGACTAACCTTAATCGGCCAATCCGGAAAACAACGATTGAAGCGGACAGCTAAACCCCGCACAACAGGATCCGACGACCCCTTAACTTGAGCGACAAACGAGATCTTTCCACGGAGGTGCTGAGCGAGACTTGATCGTCCGCCATACTCCTCGTGATACTTTTTTTCCGCGCTCTCTATCCCAAGTTTTTCTACAGAGAATAGCGCCGCTCGAATATTCCGTATGTACCGACGATCAACATTCAAAATCTCGTTAATCTTGATGCCGGTCACCACACGCCGTGAATCTCGGTCTGCGTAATGAATTTTTTCTTCGTTAACGAAAAACCCGTTCTGAATGATCTCATTCCGTAGTCTCTGCGCTAGAAGTTCCGACGAGAAGCGCCCGGCTGGTGGGAGGACGGTCTCGAAAAGGGCTGCGGGGGGTGATGGCTAGAGAACGTTATGTCGTCCGCATATCGGGTATAAATGCAGCGGGCTTCTTTAGCGAAGGTCATGAGGCTCTTGTCGAGCCTGAAGCAGATCATGTTCGACAGCACTGGGCTGCTCGGGGCGCCTTGTGGAAGACGCCCCTTGTTGCAGCATACGATGCCGATGATTTTAGCGACTTTAGAGTTCAGCCCCAACGAAGACAGCATACCCTCAATGCGTGTCTGAGAGATAGTCGGGAAGAAGTCCTTTAAATCGATATTGACCACGTACTTACACCGCTTGTGGGCCAATGCATTTGTCTTAACGGATCGTTCGGCGACAAAGCCGTGAACTGGATTACGGCGGCGGTAAATCTCATTCAGCTTTTTTGCAATTTTGCGTTGGAGAAATTTTAGTCTCTCATCGGGAGCGTTGATGATTCGATTTTTGCGCCCCGCACGGCCAATAGAAAAGTTGTGGTACATACGCGCTCGGTAGTACCGGATTTTCTTCAATTCATCGGCGCCGAGATTCAGATAAGCGAGGAGCGCCGCTTCGTCAGCGAGTTCGGGAGGAATTACAATGCGAATATTCTTGCCAAACATCGGTACCCAATCTGGCGCGGGGCTTCCCCTTCAATCACGCCGGCGTCATAAAGATTGCTGACCAGCGTACACGATATATGCAGACGTTTTATCTTACGCCGCGGTTACCACAGCGCGTATGCAAAGGGAAACCCCGCAGTTGTATAACTATCAACTGACGAACTGGGGTTCAAACCGGACTTCCGATTCGGTGCCGTCTGCAACTGAAAATTGCCGGAGCATTGGTGTTCGTTGGTATTGGCAAGGACACCTTTATGATGTCCATCTGTGGGGCCTACTAAACGCAAGAGATGATACGGACACCATCGATGAGGCGGCCCGGAAGCTGAACGAACAACACGAGGCATGGCTGAACCCGTCCGACCTGGCAAAGCGCGTCCCAGAGGTGGTCGAAGGGTATCCCGACAGGATCGTCCCGGTGATTGCGAGGCGCAAAGGTAAGCACAAGCCGCTTAACCATTGTGTGGCCGGAGAGGCTCAGGATGTCTGAGCCGCAAGTAGGGAACGCACACTGCCCGCTACAGTCTGATCCCCCGTCACTGCAAAAGAAGGGTACGAACGAAGCCCGCGCGTTCCCGTCTCCGCATCTCTTTGAAAGTCTGACTAGACACGAGACTCCGCGCCCGGTGTCGACTTCAAGAAAAGGCGATGGGACTATTTTGAAAGCAAAATCCCCGGCTAATGTTTCCGATTGACAACCTTGCCCAAAGTTGGCGCCTCAGTGTCACGGACATACATTCAAACGAAAGCGTATAGCCGTCTTGCCCAACCAAGCGTGCCCAATTCAGTCATCCGCCCTTCGTGCTGTCGCGCGCTGGTGGATCAGTGCGTATACCCCAGATCGCCTGCCGAGCCGGCGAGAGATCGACCTGGACGCGATCCGGCACGCACTGCCCTACGTCTGGCTCGTCGAACACGTCCCGGATGATGAGAGCTTCCGTTACCGCCTCTCCGGTGAGCACGTGAACGTCGTTTTTGGCTTTTCACTGCGCGGCAAGCGCCTGTGCGACATCATCGAGCCACACATGCTCGACACCGTCCGCCAGCGCTACCTGCATGTCCTCAACACACCGGGCGTTGTGTACGCCGTCGGACGCGTCTACATGCGCATCGGCGGCTATCGCGAGGGCGAGCGCTTGATCCTGCCGCTGTCAGATGACGGTGTGAAAGCGACACACCTATTTGGTGTAACAGATTACGGTGGCGGTCGCCGGGAGAACTGGGAACAGCCGCCGGAGTACATGGATGAGCGGTTCCTGGAGATCGACGACGTTCGGGCTTGGGGTCCAGCCTTGAGCTTGGACGACATGACCTTATAGAGCCGATGGAACGCGCAGAGTAGCCAAGTATTAAGAGAAGCATTCGCTCTGCCCCGGTTGAGATCCGAATAGAGGCCCTCTCCGCCCGACGACGGGTATGTACGGGCACTGTTGGCGCAAACGAGACCGCCTTATCGGTCTTCTATCGCTCCCCCCTGAAGGCGTCCCGCGGCGCCAGCGCTCAAGGCTGACCCAGCGCCCCAACGCGCATGCGCGCACCTGCCCCTATCGAGGAGGCGCGGGCGTCGCCTATAAGATCATCGGTCAAAGACGAGGGTAGCAGCGCGCGTCGCGAACAGGAGCCTTATGCTCGGCCTGGATCTGGATTTGCACCGCCGGGTGCGCATCGGCGTCACCGGCCTCAATACCGCGGGCAAGACCGTCTTCCTGACGTCCTTGGTGCATGCGCTTCGCCATCGCGGCGCCATCGCGAACGTCTCGGCCATCCGGGACGGCCGACTGAAGGGGGTCGAGGTGATGCCGCTCGACGCCTCCGACGGGGTCGCCGCCTTCCCCTACCAGGCGAACGCCGACGCGATTACCGGCGCGGACGGGGGCGCCCCACGCTGGCCCGAGAGCACGGACCGGATCTCCAAGATCGTGCTGGCCGTCCGGTACACCCCGACCAACGCGCTCACCCGGCAACTGGGCGACCGGCAGCTTCGGATCGAACTGGTCGATTACCCGGGCGAATGGCTCCTGGACGTCCTGCTCGCCCGGTCCGACTACGACACCTGGTCCCAAGCGCTCCTGGGCGAGATGCAGACGACCGGCGACAGCCCGGAAGCGCGCGCCTACCTCGACTTCGTCAATCAGACGAATGCGACCACGCGCCAGGACCTGGACCATTGGGCCGGCACGGCGGCGCGGCTGTTCAAGCAATACGTCGAGGCCCGACGCGACGCCACCGGCCGGGCCAACCGCCTGCATCCCGGGCGGCTGCTGTTGCCCGGCCCCGGGATGGACCCCGACATGCCGAGCCTGACCTTCGCGCCCCTGCCGCCGGCGGGCCGTGACGCCGTCAACGGCGTCCTCCAGGCGATCCCGTTCGTGCGCGAGTTCGGCGGACGCACCCTGCGCCAGGTGATGGCCGAACGCTTCGACACCTACCGGCGCCGGATCGTCCAGCCGTTCTTCGACCAAACGTTTGCCAAGCTCGATCGGCAGGTCGTGCTGGTGGACCTGTTGGGCCATCTCGCCCGCGACGGCATCGGCATGCCGATGCTCGACGACGAGCTGGGCGACCTGCAGGAGTCCATGCGCCTCGGGCGTGGCTGGCTGCCGCGACAGATCCGGCCGAGCGTGGAGAAGGTCCTCTACGCCAGTACGAAAGCCGACCTGGTGCCAAGCGACCAGCACGACGTGCTGCTCGAACGGATGCGCGCGGCCGTTGGCCAGAGCCACGAAGCCGCGCGCTTCCGTGGCGCCGAAACCCGGGTGATGACGCTGGCCGCCCTCGCCGCGACGCGCGAAGTCACGGCCCAGGACCGCCCGGGGCGACGTTACGTCGCCGGCCTGCAGACCGACGGCAACGCCTATATGCACGATCCAGGCGACCTCGCGAACGCGCCGATGGACGGGACTCGCACGCCGGATCAGTCGCAGGCCCTGTTCGCCCTCGAACGCTTCCTGCCCCCCAAGGGACTCGGCCGGCGCGATGCCTGGCCGCACAAGCGCCTCGACCGCGCCATCGAGTTCCTGCTTGGAGACGATCTGGCATGACGCACAGGCCCCCGCGCCCGGACACCCGGCGGCTGGACCAGGCTGCAACGCCGTCCCCCGCGCCCGCGCGGCCCGACACGCGCCCGGCCGACGCGGGCATGCCGGCGACCGCGTCGGCCGGCGCGCCAAACGCGCCGTCGCCGCGTCGGGGCAAATTGATCTGGCCTCGGGTATGTGTCGCCGGGCTCGGATTGCTCGGAGTCGCCGTTGCGGGTGCCTATGTACAGGAAGCCGTGGCGACCGTGATGAACCCGACCGACTGGGCGGGCTGGCTCGTCACCGGCGGGGTCGGGCTGGTGATCGCCGGTCTGGTCCTCGGCTGCGTCGGCGAGCTGCGCGGGTTCCGCGACCTGCGTCGGCTCGACCGCCTGAACGACCGCGCGCGGCAGGTCCGCGAAGACGCGGTGGCCGACGATCCCTCACTGATCCGGGATCTGACGGCCGTCTACGCCTCCCGACCCGACCTGGACGGCAAGCTGCGGACATTCCGCCGCGACGCGGAGGGCATCGGGGATGCCGCGAACCAGCTCGCCGCGTTCGAGATCCATGTGCTGGCCAACCTCGACGAGCGGGCGCAGTTGGCGATCACACGTGCCGTACGGCGGAACGCGACGGCAACGGCGTTGAGCCCGTTCGCCCTCCTGGACGCGAGTGTGACGGCCTGGACAAGCCTCCGGATGATCCGCGAGGTCGCCACCCTGTACGGCGCCCGTCCCCGGGTTGCCGCGTCGCTCCGCCTGACGCGCACCGCCTTCGGCAATGTGCTGGCCGCCGGCCTGTTCGAGACGGTTCAGGACGCGGTCAACGATCTGGTTAGCGGGGGCGTTGCCGGACGGGTCTCGACCTCGATGGCGAGTGCGATCGCCAACGGGTTGCTGACAGCGCGTCTGGGGCTGGCGGCGATGGAAGCGTGCCGCCCGGTGCCAACCTCGACGTCCAGGCGGACGAGCGCGCGGTCCCTGGTCCGGCGCGCACTTTCCGACGTGATCGGCGGTCATCGCCCGCAGAACCAGCCTGACGAGGAGGCGTAGTCCAGACTGACCTGCTGGAGATCGACGCGGCGGCGGAACCGGCTAGGCTACCGACCAGGTCTCGTTCGCGTGCAGCAGCAGATCGGGTTGGTCCGCGCAGCGGTGGATGAAATCCGCCACTTGCGGGCTGCGCCAGGCCCGTTGGTAACTGCCCCAGGCTTCGAGCACGCTTTGCTGGCGCAGGTCGCCGGGGGCGAACGGCAAGGCGTTCAAGAGCTTCACCCGACCGTTCGGGACGATCAGCATCATCGCCTGCGGGCTGTCCAGCCGGTCGGCGATTTCCTGCTCGATGTCGTGGGGATAGATCGATAGGCGGGTCGGCGCGTTCCGATGAAGCGCCGCCCGCATCCGAAGCTCGGTAACCGCCTCGGCCCAGGCTTCCGGATCGGGCATCAGCGTGGACCAGGACGCCGCCGCGCGGCCGAGGCGCATCAACGGACCGGTGACGAACGCGCTGCAGCCAAGCTCGACGGCCAGGTCGAACGCGTCCGCCATCTCAGCCAGATTGTGGGTGGTCGGCGTGAATACCATCTCCGCGGGCACGCCGCAGTCACTCAACCGGCGCAGCGCGCCGGTCGCCTGCTCGAAGCTGGCGGAACCGGGACGCATCAGCGCGTGCGTCTCCGGCCGGGCGCCATCGACCGAGATCTGAGCGTTATCGACCCGCAGCCCCGCCATCCGGGTCGCGGCCGCCGCGTCGACGTAACGCCCATCGGTTTCGATCTTGATCGCCGTGCCGGCCTCGGAAAGCGTCTCGAAGATCTCCCAGACGTGCGGCACGCCGAGCGGCTCGCCACCGCCAAAGGCGACGTAGGGGATGCCGGCCTCGGTGATCTGCCGGGCGACGTCCAGCGCCTCCTCGCGGGTCAGTTCGTCCGACCAGCCCTTGTCCGGCCCGGACTCCTCGCAACAGGAAGGACAACGACCGGCACAGCTATTGGTCAGCTGCCAGGCGATAAACAAAGGGGCGCTAAAGTCCTCGACGGCGGCACCGGGACGCATCGAAACAACTCGACTTTGGCTAATGGGCGAAAATGGAACAGGCGGCAAGAAAGGCCGGGGCCGGTCGGCAGGACCGGCCCCGGACCCGGCTTAGGTGAAGCGGATGTACGGCTGTGCCATAACCTGCTCGGAGACGTCTTCCATCTCCGGCGTCTCCCAGGCCGTCTTCTCCTGCACGGCCGCCGACCGCTCCTCCTGACGCGCTTCGCGCGTCTCGGTCACGCTCTCGCTCATACGTCACCTCCTTTCTTACTGCTCAGGCGGTGGATTCCGCCAGCTCCTGCCAGGCATTGGCCTGGGCGTGCCGGGCGCCGTCGGCGATTGCCGCCTCGATGGCCTCCCGGAGCGCCGATGTATGCCAGGCCTGGCAGTAGGATCGCCAAGCTTGCGCCAGGCCGTCCCGACGCACGTCGGCAACGATGTAGGGCAGCGCCGCCGACGCCTTGACCCGGCCGTCGGGCAACACGAGCAGGGTCGCCGGCGGTTCGGCCGCCGTCTGACGCAGCCCGTCCTCCATGCGGAACGGC
Source organism: Rhodovibrio salinarum DSM 9154 (assembly GCF_000515255.1). Lineage (NCBI taxonomy): Bacteria > Pseudomonadati > Pseudomonadota > Alphaproteobacteria > Rhodospirillales > Rhodovibrionaceae > Rhodovibrio > Rhodovibrio salinarum. Next base: position 2,799,775 of record NZ_KI911559.1, read on the forward strand.
AGGTAGGCCAGTTCCATGCCCGCCTCGCCGCTTTCGGCCTCCCGATCCAGAACCGCCCGGAAGGCGTCGTACTGCTCAGCCGTGGGAACCAGCTTGCGCCAGTTGCGCGCGGCATTGCCGATCCGCATCAGCGCGCCGGTATTGAACCGGAAAGCCCCCAATTGCCGTGCCCGCCGGAGCGCCGCGGGCAGCTCCGTGATCGTAACGCGGGTTGGCGCGAAAGTGACCTCCAGCGGCAGGCCGGCCGCACGCACCGCCCGGCAGGCTGCGTGCACCTTCTCCAGCGACGCGCCCGGACGCTGCCGGGCGTAGGTGGTCGGGTCGTCCGCATCCAGACTGATCTGCACGCTGCGTACCGGCAACTCGGCCAACTGCACGGCCTCCGCCGGACCGAAGCGCTGCCCGTTGGTCTCGATTTTCAGCTGCACGCCGCCCCGGCCCAGCCGCTCGGCAACCTCCAAAAAGTGCGGCACGACCATCGGCTCGCCGCCGCACAGCATGGCGTAGGGCACGCCCGCCGCGACGATCTCGTCGGCAAACGCCAGCGCCTCGGCGCGCGACAGTTCGTTCGCCATCGGCTTGCCAGGGGCACTTTCCGTGCAGCAGTGCACGCACGCCAGATCGCAGTCCCGGGTCAGCTGCCAGGAGACGAACAGCGGTGCGCCCAGTCGATCGATCTGGTGGGCGCCAGTCGCGCTTGCTGTCATTGCGCCCTCCCCTATCCAGCCAGCCAAGGCTGGCTCAGCAGCCCAAGGGTGAACAGCACGGTGGTGACGAGGTAGCAGCGCACGATCGCGCGTACCGCCGGGAGGAAGGCCCGTGGCGTCTGCCAAGTGGTGCGGGCGCACTGCAGACTGCGCCAGAGCAGCGGCGCAGCGGCGAGTGCCGCCAGCGTCGGCCAGGGGAAAACGCCACCGGCCACCCCAACGACCACGACCGCGAGCGCCAGCGCCGCCAGGCCGTTGTACAGCCAGACCGCGCGCGCCCGGCCCAGGCGTACGACCAGATTGCGCTTGCCGACCAGGCGGTCCTGATGAAAGTCGGGGATCGCGTTGGTGACGGCGAGCGCCATGATCAGGAAACCGGGCACCAGCGCGGCGAGCAACGCCGGCCCGATCACGTCCGCATCAAACCTCTGGACCTGCAGATGCAGGCTGCCCAATACCATCAGCGGACCGTACGACAGCGCGATCACGGTCTCGCCCAGGCCGAGGTAGGCGAAGCGGATCGGCGGCGCGACGTAGAAGGCAGCCGCCATTCCGCCCAGACCGGCGTACAGCAGGATCGGCCAGCCGGTCAGCCAGGTCAGGTACAGCCCGACTGCCAGCGCGCCAGCGAAGGCGGCAACGCCCAGCCACAACACCGCGGACGACATCGGCGGCGTGTCCTCGGGATCGAACACGCGGTCGGTGCCCATGCGGCTGTCGAAGTACTCGTTGAACGCCTCGACGCCGACCACCGAGAGCACGATCCCGCCCAGGCCGATCCAGAACAGCGTGCCATCGAACGTGCCCAGCATCGCCCAGGCCCAGGCCGCGCCCAGCAGGTAGGGCAGCAAGCCGGCGTAGAGGAAAAAGCGGTAACGCACGAGGCTGGCGAGCCGGCCCAGCAAGATCACCAGGCTGGACGGACGTGGCGCATAGGTCTGAACGTGCTCGCTCACGGCCCTACCCCGCTCACTGGCGCGTTAGACATAGATCCAACGGTGCAGCTCGGCCGTCTTGGTCGAATCCTGCTCCAGTTCGGTCACGAAGTCCGCGACACGCGGGTCCTGCCAGGCGCGCTGGAAGTTCGACCAAACCTGCGCCAGCGATTCGGTACGCAGGTCGCCACAGATGAACGGCAGCGCATTGATCAGCTTGACCAGACCGTTGGGTAGCACGATCAGCAGCGCCGCCGGGTTCTCCAGCCGCTCGCGCATCTCCTGACGCAGGCCAAGCTCGTGATAGTGCACACGCATCCGGCCGATATACTCGAGCCGCTTCAGGTAGAGCGTGTTGAAATAGTGCATGTACTGGTCCTCGTTCGGGACCAGCTTTTGCCACGTCTTCACCGCGTTGCCGGTGTACATCGTCCGGCCGGTGTAGAAGTTCTGCGCGCCCAATTCATGCGCAAGGTCGACGGCGCGGGCGATCTCGTGGGTATTGAACTTGGTCGGCGAGTAGTTGATCTCCAGCGGCACGCCCGCTTCGACCAGATTGCGGATGCCCTGCATCACCTGGTCGAAATCGCCGCGCACGCGCATCTTGTTGAAGGTCTCGCGGCTGGCGCCATCCATCGAGACCTGCACAGACTTCACGTCGAGTTCCTTGAGCCGCTGACAAGCTTCCTTGGTCAGATACTGGCCGTTGGTCTCGATCTTGAGCTGGGCACCCCGGCCGGCGGCATACTCGACCAGATCGAAGAAGCGTGGATGCACCATCGGCTCGCCGCCGGACAGCGAGATATAGGGCACATCGAGATCGATCGCCTGGCGCAGCACGTCGAACGCCTGCGCGTCGCTCAACTCGTCCTTGAAGGCACGCCCCGGACCGCTCTCCTCAATGCAGTGCAGGCACGCAAAATTACACTCGTTGGTCAGCTGCCAAGCGAGATAGAGCGGTGCGCCGAGCGCCCCCGAGGTGGTCGTCCCCGGGGTCGCGGGCTGAGGACGCACACCGACGTCTTGGGCGTGACCGACACCCCCATCACCTTCGAACCCATCCATGACGCCTAGTCCTCAACTATCAGACCGCGCTCACGCAGTTGCTGCGCGAAGACCATCGCCTCGCGGTCGATCCGCGCCGCCTCGTCAGCATCATAGGAGGCTTTCAGACGTGCCGGAATCTGGTCCTCTGGGGTGCCAGCCTGGATCTCGCGCACGACGGCGGCCGCGGTTGGATTCAGGGCGTAGACCTTCTCCGACCGGGTTTCGAACAAAACCCCACCGAACTTTTCCTGCCGGAATTTGACGTATTTCGCCAGTTGCATGCCTACACCATCACATCTCAGGATACACGTAGCGGGCAAAGGGTCCCGCAAGCGTTGCCAGGTGTCAACGAAAAATTACACATCTAGTGTCCAGATTCCTTGACACTGAGTTGCCACAAGTAAACCGACCTCTAGGGCATCCCCTTATCGCGCATTGCGCGGCCCGGTATACGCCACTGCAAGCCGCACCGGCAGGGGAATTTTGCCGTGAGGGGTCCGTTGCGCTGCGCACCCATGCTATGGGGATGGCAACTCGTTCGACACCCGACTCGATCGACCAGCGGTATACGTGATGATGCGCATGTCCGCGAGACCATCTGACCCCATTTGACCGCGTCCCCTGTCCTTTGACGAAAACCGCCGAAACAGATTCAGGCTTGGTCCGCTACCGTGCCCAGGTCAAACGCCACGCCGTCGTCCTGATCGCGCTCGCGGGGGCGTCGGCCTTGGCGTTCGTGACCGATGTCGCGACCGGACCATCCAATATGAATCCCTTGGATGTCGTCCGTGCGATCCTCGCGCCCGATTCGGTGGCGCGGACCGTCCAGGTCATCGTCTGGGACGTGCGCCTGCCTTATGCCGTCATGGCCCTGCTGGTCGGGGGTGCGCTCTCGCTCGCCGGCGCGGAGATGCAAACGATCCTGGACAACCCGCTCGCCAGCCCCTTCACCCTCGGCGTCTCCTCGGCCGCCTCCTTCGGGGCGGCGGTCGCCATCGTGCTGGGTCTGGGCCTGCCGGGCGTCGCCGATGATTGGATCATCTCCGGCAACGCCTTCGTGTTCGCTTTCGGCTCGGTGCTTCTGCTGCAGGCGCTGGCGCAGGCGCGCGGCAGTGGGGTGCAGACCCTGATCCTGTTCGGCATCGCCTTGGTGTTCACCTTCAACGCCCTGGTCGCGCTGCTGCAGTTCGTCGCCAGCCAGGAAGCGCTGCAGCAGCTCGTGTTCTGGAGCATGGGCAGCCTCGCCCGGGCGAACTGGCAAAAGCTGCAGGTTCTGGCCGTGATCGTCGCGGTCATGCTGCCTTGGTCGTTCGCCAGCGCCTGGACGATGACCGCCCTGCGGCTGGGCGAGGACCGCGCGCGCAGCTTCGGGATTCGTGTCGGCCGCCTGCGCTTCCTATCCCTACTGCGGGTCAGCATCCTCGCGGCCACCGCCGTGGCCTTCGTCGGGACGATCAGCTTTATCGGCCTGGTCGGGCCGCATATCGCGCGCCTGCTGGTCGGCGAAGATCACCGGTTCCTGCTGCCGGCCAGCCTGTTCAGCGGCGCGTTGGTGCTGTCGCTTGCGTCCGTCGCGAGCAAGACGATCGTGCCGGGCGCCCTGCTCCCCGTGGGGATCGTGACGGCGTTGATCGGAATCCCCTTTTTCGTCGTGCTGATCTACTTGCGTCGGGAACAGGGCTGATGATACGCGACACCACTTCGCTTCAGGTCGAACGGCTTCGGGTCGGCTACCACCGACGCACGGTGATCCGGGACCTGACATTGGCCCCCTTCCACAGCGGCGAGATCACCGCGCTGATCGGGCCGAATGCCACCGGCAAGACCACCCTGCTACGCGCGCTGGCCGGACTGCAGCCGGCCAAGGGGGCGCTCTATCTGGGCGGCGATAATCTGCTTTCCCTGCCCGGCTCGGCGCATGCCGCACGCGTCACCTACATGCCGCAGTCGCTGCCGCCACGCGTCGCGCTCACCGTGTTCGAGGCCACGCTGAGCGCGCTCAAGGTCGCACCCGGCGCCCGGCAACCGGCCCAACAGTCCCACATCCAGGTCATGGAAACACTGCAACGGCTCGGCATCGACGACTTGGCGCACCGCCCATTGACCGAGTTATCCGGGGGACAGCGCCAACTCGCCAGCCTCGCCCAATCGGTGGTGCGGGAGCCAACGGTGCTGCTGCTGGACGAACCAACCAGCGCGCTCGACCTGAACTATCAGTTCCGGGTGATGAATCTGGTGCGCGCACTCGTCCGCGAGCGCGGCATCATTGCCGTGGTGGTGCTCCACGACATCGCGCTCGCCAGCCGCTGGTGCGACCGCGTGGTGGTGCTTTCGGACGGCGCCGTAGTGGCGGATGGTCCCCCGGCAACGGCCGTGACCGCGGATACCCTGGCGCAGGTCTACGGCGTCCGCGCCCGCGTGCTTGGCGACGCGCAGGACGACGCCTTGCAGGTGATCGTGGAGGATGTGTTGGACACAGGGGACGCGACTGGACAGCCTAGCCGTTAGTCCGAAGTCATGGTCAACTGCCCCGGCGCCAGGCCACCCCAGTACGCGCCATCCAATTGGATCGGCAGGAAGCGATCGCTGATCGTCTGCTTCGTCGCCTCTGGGTCGAGGGCCTGGAACCGCTCTGGGTGGATGGCTTTGGCCAGCATCTCCAGCGCCAGAATATCCAGCGGCGAATTCAGCAACTGGTGGGACAGCCCGTAGGCACGTTCGTTTCGGACAGCCGGCAGTTGCGCGATACCAGGCCGTGCCACGACGCGCGCCAGCGACTGCCGGACGCGCACCGCCTGATATCCAAGCCCGCAGACGACACCGTCATGCCCCTCCATGTGTGGGCCGCCGGTTGCGATATAGACCTCCGGCGCGCGGGAAATGACGTATTCGAGGTTGAGGGTGCCGCGCGCGCCCTCGATCACCGCTGCGCCAATGTTCTCGCCCCCGGCAAACGCGATGTATTCGCCGATGTTGCCGGCGCCAACGGAGTTGCAGCAGTCCTCGGTGTAGCCGGCATGCGGTTCGAGAAACACGCTGGGCCTAGTTACGTCCTCGCCCGTCAACCGGTCCGCGATCGCATCCATGTGCGCCCGACGGAACGCGAGGAACGCCTCAGCCCGATCCTCCTGACCCGTTACCTGCCCCAGGATTCGCAGACTGGGCGCGAGGTTGCGCAAGGGATGGATGAAGAAGTCGAGGGTCAGCACCGGGATCCCTGCCTGCTCGATCGCTCGACGCTGGCTGTCGGCCAAGTGCCCGTGTGCGGAGACGATCACCAGATCGGGATCGCTGGCGACGATCCGTTCCACCGACTGCACCCGCGCGCCGGTAGAGACCTTGGCCAAGTCGGCGATTTCAGGCGCATGCGCGCGAAAACGCGCGTAGGTCGCCGGGCCGATATGGTCGATGTCGTGCGGCCAGGCGACCAGGAGGCTGACCGGATCCGGGTGGATCAGCGCCAGCGCCATCAGGAACCGGCCGTCCGCGATCAGGATTCGGCGGGCGGGCTGCTCTAGCACGACGCGGTGGCCATCGAGATCGGTGACCGCGATCTCCGCGCGCACCGGATCGGGGGACAGGCAGCCCCCGACCATCAGCCAAGCCACCGCAAGCGCCGTTGCAATCCGCCGCACCATCCTGATCGCGTCCTTATCGGCTGGTTTCTAGAAGACGGCCTTAAGGCTCAGCAGCGCGCTGCGCGGCTCGCCGTAGAAATTGAACACGCTCGCGCCACCGACGCGGGAGTAGTACTTCTCGTCGAACAGGTTGTTCACCGTCAGGGTCGCGGTGACGGAGTCGGTGATGTCGTAGCCGGCCATCACGTCCACCACGACGTACCCGTCGGCGTTGATCGTCGTGCCCCGGCTGATCGACTTGAAATCGCTGAACGCCTTCACGCCACCGCCGACGAACAGATCGTTCATCCAGCCGCCGGTGTTAAAGCGGTACTTGGTCCAAAGATGGGCCATGTGCCGGGGCGTGTAGGTACTGAACACGTCGCCCGAGTTGGTGCCGTTGACATATTCGGAGCGGCTGTAGGTATAGCCCGCGAGGACTTCCCAGTTCGGCTGGATATTGCCACTGACCTCGAACTCGACGCCTTCGACCTCGACCTCTTCGCCGGCGACCGTATTGCCGGCCCCATCGCTCATCGGCCTGTTCTCGTCGGTCAGATGGAACACCGCCGCCGAGGCGTTCAGCCCACCGTCCAGCAGAGATGCCTTCACACCGGCCTCGTACTGCGAGCCTTGACGCGGCTCGAGCGTCTGACCGCTCGCATTGACCTGCGATTGCGGCTGGAAGATTTCCGTGTAGCTGACATAGGGCGAGATGGTCTCGGTCAGGTCGTAGACGACACCGGCATACGGCGTGAACTCGGCATCGACATCCTGCTCGCCGGTTTGCGTCGAGGTGAGGAGGTCTGTTGTTTCCGACTGGTACCACGTCGAACGGCCGCCACCGATCAATGTCAGGTCGTCGATCGGCTTGATCCGAACCTGGCCATACAGGCCGTACTGGTCCGTCTCCGTTTCGGTTTGCGAGCTGTAGGTGACGCTGGGTCGCGTCAGGTTGGTGTTCCAGTGGAAGATGTTGTTGGTGTCGCCGGTGGCGCCGCGGCCCTGTTTGAAGGTGTTCTCGAAACGCTGGTAATCCGCCCCGACCAGGACATTATGCTCCTGGCCGAACAGCCGGATCGGCTTGCTGATATGACTGTCGAGCGCAAGCGAGGTTTCCTCGTAATCGCGCGCCAGCCAACTGACGCTGGAGATATCCCCGTTGGCCGCGGCGGCGCTGCCGGCATAGCCGTAGAGAAAGTCGACATCGCGGTCCGAGTAGCGCGCCGAGACCTTGGCGTGGCCGCCATCCGCGAAACGATGCTCCAACTCGCCGATGTAATCGGTCACGCGGTTGTCAAAGTCGTTCCAGTCGGCCCCGGTCGTGGTCGACCGGTCGATGTCGAGCAGCGTGCCGTCGGCATAGGTCGGCAGACCGTTATACGGCTCGATATCACGCTGCATGTGACTGATCGTGAGCGACGCGGTCGTCATGTTGGTGAGGTCGGCTTGCATCGTGCCATAGCCGACCGACACGTCGTTGTCGTTATTATCGACCCAACCCTCGTCATGCCCGCGCGCCAGGACGAGCCGGCCACGCACATCGCCGTCTTCGGTGAACGGCACGGACAGGTCGGCTTCGCCGCGCACCCCGCCCCAGCTGTCGCCCGACACCTCACTGCTGCCCTGGAACTCGCGCAGCGGCCGCTTCAGGTGCATGTTGATCGCACCCGCCGGCTCGCCGGCGCCGGCGAACAGCCCCGACGGACCCTTGAGAATTTCGACGTGATCAACGATCGCCATATCCGGCTGGGTGCCGTAAATACTGGACAGCGGCGCCGGCAGACCATTGAAGGACAGCGAGTCGAATTCGAACCCGCGCGAGTACAGGCTCGAACGACCATTGTCATTGTCCAGCACCAGGAGACCCGGCGCATCACGCAGCGCCGTATCGAGTGAGCTGGCGTTGCGGTCTTCCAGGTATTCCCGGGTCAACACGGTGGTCGACTGCGGCACCTCGCGCCAGAGGCGTGTGTCTTTTTCCCCCACACTGATGAAGTCAGTGGTATAGCTGTCCGTGGTTTCCGTTTCGTAGCCGGATCCAGTCACCACCATTTCGGGCAGCTCGATGGCCCCGCTATCGGCTGCGGGGCTGGCGGCCTCGGCCTCCGCGCCGGCCTCTTGCGCCAGAGCCGGCACGGCCAGTTGACTGGAAAACAGCACGGCGGCCAGAACCCGGACGGACGGGCGATGGCGCCAGGAAACGGTGTAGACAGTCATTGTAGGTCGGACCCCCCTTTTAGGTCTGGACACGGCGAGGCCGGATGCTCCGCCAGGCACGCGTTCGCTTTTCAACGCAATCTCCGGCGAAAGCCGCCCCCAAGCGCACACCGGACTTGCACTCTACTGCGAATGAGTTTCATTCTCGTACCTGAGAAACGCGGACACCGGTACGCCTGAGAGCTTTGCGGGCATGCCAAAGTTGTTTGGCGGGAAGTCACGCCGCAGCGCGCCGCCTTGCGTCAGGCGGGCCCAGCCCCCTGCTGGGCCAGGTACGGAGAGCACTGAATGGGATTATCGAACGGACAGCCCGCCCGCAGGGTGGACGGCGCGACACTCGCTGCATGTTCACAGCCGCTGGGGCGCAACTTCCGTGTGGTGACACCACACGCTGCCAACGGACCGCTCCTCGATGGCGACTTCGGCGTTTGCGCCCTGCGTCCCGGTTTGCTCGTGCAGTACTCGGATGCCGTCGATCTGTACGACCTGGTCACGCGCATCGAACAGCGTCCAGGGATCACGATCCAGGTGTTCCTGAACGGCTCCGTGGCGGCGACCCTCGGCGGCCGTTCGCTGTTTCCGGATGTCCGCCAAGGCCTCGTCGAAGGGGCCGGCCCGCGCGCTTTGATCACGACCCGGGTGCGGCCGGAACTGCTTGAGCGCCGCGGCTGCCGCGGTAGCCGCGTCCGCAAGGTCAGCGTCACGCTCTCACAGGACTGGCTGGCCGACTGCGGACTGGTCGGCCGCAGTCCCTCGTTCGACCTTGAGCGGTTCGCGCAGGTCCACCTCGCCCAGCGTAACTGGATCCCAAGCACCGGCGTGGTGGCCCTTGCCGAGCGGATTCTGCAACTTTCCCGGCAGCCCGAACCGTTCTACCGCTTGCATCTCGAAAGCACGACGATCGAGCTGGTCGCCCAAGCCTTCGGCGATCTCATTGGCAGGCCAACCGGCCCGGAAACGGGGCGCGCCGACCCCCGTGACCTACGCCGCATGCGCCGGATCGAGGCGTACATCGCGACGGCCGACCAAACCGCGCTGTCGCTCGACGAACTGGCGCGGTTTGCCGGCACCAGTAACCGGACCGTCCAGCGGCTGTTCCAGACGATCCACGGCATCAGCGCGTTCGAATATATCCGTCGCTACAACCTGGAACGTGCGCACGACTCGCTGACGCGCGAGGGTGTTTCCATCAAGGAAGCCGCGCACCTTGCCGGCTATTCGGGCGCCGCCAACTTCTCGACGGCCTTCCGTCGGCATTTCGGACGAACGCCCAGCCAGGTGGTGCGACAGGCGCGTCCTCAATGACCACAGCCGCCGCTTGGCCAACATCAGACAGCCCAGCAAGCCACCAGATTTCCCAGCACACGGTCGAAACCTCGGGTGGCCGTCGCTACCGCCTTTACCGTGCTGTGCCCAGTTGTCCCAACCCGGCCGGACACCCAAGCCTCTACCTGCTCGATGGCAATGCCGCGTTCGCAGGGCTCACACCGTTCTTGTTGGCGCGGGTGCCGGACCTGCTGGTGGTTGGGCTCGGCTACGACACCGACGGGCTATTCGATTATGCGCGACGGCGGTGCGACTACACGCCCCCGCGTGACGGTCGCGGGCCCGCGCTCGACCCGCAGCGCCCGGAGTATATGGCCGGCGGCGCCGCGACCTTCCAGCAGGACCTCCTCGGTGAGCTCCGAACGGCAGCCGAACGCGACGTGCCCATCGACCCCTCGGGACGCAGCCTGTGGGGCCATTCCTTCGGCGGCCTGTTCGTTCTCTATACCCTGTTCACCCGACCGGAAGCCTTCCAGAGCTATCTGCCGGTCAGTCCGTCGCTTTGGTGGGGCGATGACGTCATGGTCACGCTGGAACGCGCGGCGGCCACGCGGTCCCGCGCCCCGGCATCCGTCCACGTCATGCTCGGCGATCGCGAATCGCGCAGTGATCGGCCGAAACCGGCCAACCCGGGCCCCGCACCCGCAACGCTGGCGCTTGCGTCTCGCCTCCAGCGGCGCTCCGACCTCGATGTCACCACCCGTATCCTGACCGGGTGCGGTCATCGCGACGCGCTCGATCATTCCCTTCCCCTTGCCCTGCAGCACGCCGGGGGATCTCACACCTCTTCAGGAGAACAAGCCTCGTCATGCTGACATCCAGCACGCATATCCAAAGCGACAAGGCCAGCCGCTATCTCGCCCAGCTGTGCAAACACTTCGCTCATAAAGTCCCGGCGCAATGGGACCAGACCTGGGGCGAGATCGAGTTCGCGAGCGGCCAGTGCCGCCTTGAATCGGACGACACGACCCTGACCATCGTCTGTCAGGCCGCCGATGACGAGTCGCTCAAACAGGTCCAGGGCATCGTCGAAAACCATCTGGTCCGGTTTGCCTGGCGGGAGGATCTCGCCATCACCTGGCATGCCGGGGCTCCCGAAAAGGTCCAACCGACGCGCTGAGGCTCATGGGGTAGATCGACAGTGCAGCGGAACCTGTCAGAGACCACGCGCACATAGATATCCACACTGATCACCGACACAGAAACCTCGTTCCCCCCCGCGCGCACGCCTTTTTTCGCAATTGCACCTAATATGCATCTGCATTAACGTGCCGGGCGCGCAACGCCGAATGCGCGGTTGCGGTGTCGTCGACCGTGCTCGCGGTCCCGCGATCCCTTCTGAGATCGCCGCGGTGGATGCGGTAGAAACGGATTGCCAGCGCCCACGCGCTTTGCGCGCAGCTGGCACGCATCACCTCGACGTTCCAGGGAACCGCGACACCGCAGGCAGGATGACGTGAAGCCCGTGAGCCTGCCTGCATCTTCGCGACGGAACCGGCAACAGCAGCATCGGCGTTGTCACCCGCTCACCACGACCGATCAAGAGGAGTTCGCGAACCAGCCGCTAACCGATTTGCCCGGCCGACCGGCAGGACAGACCGCCGTCCGACCCTGGTCACACGCCGGTCTTGGACCAAACGCGCGCCACGGTTCCCTTCGAGGCCGAGGCGGGCTGTGTGCCGTGCATCCGGTACGTCGCGGTTGGCAATCCCGAGCCATTCATCGGAGCAAAGAAACGCATGCTCAAGCCCGTCGCTTGTCTGCTCACGCTGGCCTTGGCGATGCTGCCGGTGGAGCCGGCGCTAGCCGAGAGTGGGTCCGCCGAGGGCGCGCCGGAGGCGGCGCCGATCCGTGTCGAACTCAACAAGCTGGAGCCGCGCGAAGGCGCCTGCCGGGCGTACTTCGTCTTCACCAACGCCACGGACCAGCGCCTGCAGGACTACAAGCTCGATCTCGTGCTGTTCGATCCCGACGGCGTGATCGCCCAGCGGATGGCGATCGACGCTGGGCCGCTACCGGCCGGCAAGACCCGGGTCAAACCGTTCGACCTGAGCGGCTTGGCCTGCGGCGAGATCGAGCGCGTGTTGCTGAACGATGTGCTGGCCTGCCGGACCCCGGACGGCCCCCTGCCCCGTTGCGGCCCACGCAGCACACCAGCCTCGCGCGCCGCAGCCAGCTTCATCAAATAGCCCGTCTCAAGTTGCCGGCCTCGCATAGCCGGCCTGCCCGGCAAGGAGCCGATTCGCCGTGAACCTTTCCGCTTTCCTCACCGCCGTGCAGGATACGTTCGCCCGCGGCGGCGAACTGCTGCAGCTCGGCGGCCCGGTCGTCGCCGTCCTGGCCGCCATGTCGGTCGCCGCGCTTGCAGTTGTGCTGGCCAAGCTCTGGCAGTTCCGGCGCCTGCGCCTGAGCGACCGGCGCACGGTCGAGCACAGCCTTGCCGCCTATCGCCGCGGCGACGTCCCGAGCGCGCTCGCCACGCTCGACGATCACCCGAACCCGGTCGCTCAAACCGTAGCCGCGGCGATCCGCTTCCGCCGCGACCGGCCGGATGCCGGCGAGCTGCAGCGTGAGGAAGCGCTGCGCCAGGCCGGCGTTCGGTTGGAAGCGCTGCGCTCGCACCTGCGCGTCCTGGACGTGATCGCGACGCTAAGCCCGCTGCTCGGCCTGTTCGGCACGGTCCTTGGCATGATCGATGCCTTCCAGGAGATGGCCGCCGCCGGCAATCAGGTCGATCCGTCGGTGCTGTCCGGCGGTATCTGGGAAGCGCTGATGACCACGGCCGTCGGCCTGGGCGTCGCGATCCCCGCCACCGCCGCAGCCAGCTGGCTGGACCGGCGCGTGGAACGGGCGACCCATGCCATGGAGGACGCCGTCACGCAGGTGTTCACCGCGGAGCTTGCGCACGCGCCCGATACTCACGACACCGAAAGCCACCCACGCCATGCCCGTGCGTACCCGGCCGCTCAGTCTGCGGCGTCCTAGCGGACGCGCGCGAGCGGCGATCAGCCTGACGCCCTTGATCGATGTCGTCTTCATCCTGCTGGTATTCTTCATGCTGGCCTCCAGTTTCCTCGACTGGCGGGCGATCGATCTGCAGACGCCGGCCGGCGGCGGCGCCTCGACCGAGATGACGGGCGCGTTGCTGCTGCGCATCCACGCCGACGGACAGCTCGACCTGAACGGACAGCGGATCGCCCCGGCGGACCTCCCCGCGCGCCTGCGCGAGTTGGCCGAATCCCGACCGGAAGCGCGGCTGCTGATCCAACCGGGGCCGGAGGTCACAACCCAGCGGGCGGTCGACGTCCTGGACCAGGCGCGCGGCAGCGGAATCACGCAGGCGCAGTTCGTGCACACGGCGGGGAACGCGCAATGAAGCTGCAGCGCCCGACACACCGGCCCGCCCCGGAAAGCACCATCGCCCTGATCAACGTGGTCTTCTTGCTGCTGATCTTTTTCATGTTGGCCGGCCAGTTGCGCCAAAGCCCGCCGTTTGAGGTCGCACCGCCACGTTCCGACAGCGAGGACGCGGCGGACAACAGCCCTGCAACGCTCGCGGTTGGCACCGACGGGCAGCTGGCCCTCGGCGGCGCGCGCGTCACGTTGGAGACGCTGACCAAGGCGCTCGGCGAACGCGATGGCGGTATTCCCGAACGCCTGCGCCTCAAGGCCGACTCACAGGTACCGGCAACCCGCGTGATCGCGTTGATGAGCGAGTTGCGCGCCGCCGGGGTCAAGCGGATCAGTCTGCTGACCGTGCGGGATAACTAAGCCATGCATCTTCGCCGACGGCACTGGCTGGCTTGCACGGCGCTGGCGGTAAGCGGACATCTGCTTGCGCTTGCGGCCGTGTGGCAGCCCCCCACCAGTGGCGCCCAAGGCGCGGGCAAGGGCGGAATCCAAGTCGGTCTTGGCCCGTCCGGCGGCCCCGCGGGTGCCCAGACGGCCGCAGCCCCGGCCGAGGCTGAACCGGTTGAAGCCGAGCCGACCCAGGCCAAGCCCGCGGAGGTCGAACCGTCCGAGACGGAAACGGCCGAACCGGTGGAGCCGGCGGAGCCCCCCGCCCCCGCCGAGACCGCTCAACCATCGGCAGCACCAGAAACCGCCGCACCGACGACGGCCCCAGCGGTCGACGGCGCAGACCCAGCGCTGCTCGCAGAGTCCGACCCCGTCGATGCAGCCGAACCGGCACCGACCGAACCGGCCGAAGCTCCGGCAGCCGAAACCCCGGACGCTCCGGCCCCGCCGCCCAGCAAGCCGGTTGCCCAGAAGCCAGAACCCCAAAAGCCAGCGCCAGAGACCGAACAACGCGCCGACGCGCCCACGCCGCCACCCTCGAAACCGGCTCAGGTGGAACGCGCCGAAAAACCCGACACTCAGGTGCCGCAACAGACCGCCGAATCACGCCGCGACGACACCACGAGCGAATCTCAAACGGGGACCACCGACGCCGAGCAGACCGAAGGAGATGTCGCCGGCACCCGCGGACAAGCCGGCGAAGGTACCTCCCAGGGCGCCGGAACCGGCCCATCGTCGGCGGGCGGCGGGGCGCCCGGCGATCACCCCGATTACCTGGCCCGTTTGAAGGCATGGCTGGAACGGCATAAGCGCTACCCCCGGCGCGCGCGCATGCGCCGGATGAATGGCACCGTCACCCTACAGTTCGAAATGACCCGCAACGGTCAGGTCGTGTCCTTCAAGATCGTCAAAAGCTCCGGCCACGAGATGCTCGACGAGGCCACCCGCGAGATGATCCGCCGCGCCGAGCCGCTGCCGCCCTTCCCCGACGATCTCGACCGCGACCGCATGCAACTGACCGTCCCCGTACGCTTCGCGATCAGATAGGCATCGAGTCCCTATCCCGTATAGGGCGCGGACTCAAAAAAGCGCGATCGCTGAAAGTAAACCTCACCTTCAGCGATCGCGCTTGATCTCATTAAAGCGATAGCAGGACCGGGCAACCGGGCGCGAAGGTGCGCCCTCACAAGCCCTCGATGAAACTCGTCGGCTCGTTTGAACCGGCTGTGTCGCGCGAGGTGGCGCCGATGTCCCGGTCGTTCGACCAGCCACCGCCCAACGCCTTGTACAGCGTCGCAACCGCCGTCAGTTCGTCGCGACGCGCCTCGACCATGGCCAGCTGCGCGTCAAAGAGGCCACGCTGCGCATCCAACACGTCGATATAGCTGGTGAATCCCCCCTCGTACCGCCGGTCTGCGACCTCAAGGGTTTCCTGCAAAGCTGACACCTGACGCTGGCGCGCGGTAAGCCGCTCTCGCGAGGCCTGCAACGCGGTCAGAGAGATGTCGACCTCCTGGAACGCCGTGCGCAAAGTCTGCCGGTAACTGACACCAGCGAGATCGCGGGCTGCTTCCGCACTGTCGACGTTGGATTGAATCCGCCCGAAGTAGACCAGCGGCTGCAAGACCGATCCCCCGATGCTCCAGGTCCGTGCGCTCCCCTGGAAAAGATCGCTGGTCTCAAGGGCCTCGACCCCCAGCAATCCGGCAAGGTTCACGTTGGGGTACCACTGCGACTTCGCGACGCCGACATCCGCATTCGCCGCGACAAGGGTGGCCTCTGCCGCTCGCACGTCCGGGCGACGCTCCAGCAGATTCGACGGGAGAGTAGCCGGGATCCCTTGGGGAACCTGGGCCTCGGTGAGCGGGGGCCCCTGCGTATCCAGTTCGTTAACGATCTCCCTCGGCGTTGCGCCGACCAGAATGGCGAGCGCCGTGCGCTGGCGTCGGATTTGCTCGCGCAGCGGCGGGATCGCCGCGCGTGTCGTCTCCAACTCCGCACGCGCCTGCTGCACCGGCAGGCTCGCGATGTCGCCGGCGTCCTGCCGGGACTCCTGCAACTGCAGCGTCTCCTCGCGCGAGCGTGCGGTCTCCCGCGCAATGGCCAACTGCCGCTCGGCCGCGCGCAGGTTGAAGTAGGTGGTGACAACGTCCGTGACGACGTTGAGACGCACCGCGTCCTTCGTGAACGCACTTTCGAACAGACGTGCACGTGCGGCCTGCTCCTGCCGCTCAGTCTCCCCCCACAGGTCCAGCTCGTAATTGAGCGAAGCCGCAAGCGAGAAGGTATTGAAGGTCATCCCGGCGGCCGGACCGCTCGCGGTTCCCTCCTCGCTATTGCGCTGGCGCGCGGCGTCGGCCTGGGCGTCGACCGTCGGGTACTGCTCGGCCTTCTGCAGCCCCAGCTCCGCACGCGCCTGGCGAACCCGGGCGGCCTGGGCGGCGATGTCGAGGTTCTCCCGCTGTGCCCGTTCGACAAGCCGGATCAGCACGGGATCGTCATACCGCGTCCACCACGCCCCCAGCTCCTGGGTGCGATCGCCGCCGGTTAGAATCTCCGACTGCCAAGCCTCCGGCATGTCGGACTCGGGCCGCTCGTAGTCCGGGCCCACGGTACAGCCAGCGATCAGCAGGCAGGCGGCCAGGGTCGCGACCCCGGGATGAGCTCGCCAAGGATGCCTAGCCATGTTGCGGTTCCTCCTTCGCGTTGCCGCGGTGTCCACGCAGCCACAACGACATTTTTTCGATCAGCATGAAGAACATCGGCACGAACATCGGCGCCAGAAGCGTCGCAGCGAGCATGCCGCCGACGATACCGGTGCCGATCGACTGCCGGGCCGCGGCACCGGCGCCCGTGCTGAACATCAGCGGCAGCGCGCCCATGATGAAGGCAAGGGCCGTCATCACGATCGGCCGGAAGCGCAGACGCGCCGCGTTGAGCGCCGCCTCGAACGGCGTCCGGCCCTCCTTCCGCTCCAGCATGGCGAACTCGATAATCAGAATGGAGTTCTTCGCCGAGAGGCCGATCAGGACCAACAGGCCGATCTGGAAGTACAGATCCGTCTGCATGCCACGCAGCAGCACCGCGAGGGCCGCGCCGAACACCGCGAACGGCACGATCGTCAGCACCGCCAGCGGCATGGTCCAACGTTCGTACTGCGCCGCCAGGATCAGGAAGACCATGACGATACCCGCGACAAAGGCGAGCTGAGAGGCCTGGCTGGCCTGCTGCTGCTGGAAGGCCTGGCCGATCCAGGACAGGGTTTCGTCATTGCTCAGCGTTTGCTGCGCCACTTCGTCGAGCGCCTGCAACGCCTGGCTGGAGCTGTAGCCAGGCGCCGGCTCACCCAGAATCTTGGCAGCCTGGAAAGCGTTGAACCGCTCGATGATGTCCGCGCCCAGCTGACGTTTTACATCGATCAGCGAGGTCAAGGGCACCAGTTCACCCGAATCCGAGGCGACCGAGACCTTGCGCAGATCCTCGGGCCGGTCGCGGAAGTCGGACTCCGACTGCAGATTCACCTGGTAGTTGCGGCCAAACAGCGTGAAATCGTTGACGTAAAGGGCGCCGAAGGTGCTCTGCATGGTGTCGAACACCTGATCGATCGGCACACCCTGGGCCTTCGCCTTCTCCCGATCCAGCTGGGCACGGAAGCGCGGCACATCCGTCGTCAGATTGCTGCGCACCCGGGTCAATTCGGGGCGCTGGTTGGCCGCCGCGACGAACCGGTCAACGACCTCCTTCAGCCGATTGATGTCGCCGCCCCCGCGGCTCTGAATGTAGGACTCAAAACCGCCGGTGGTTGAGATACCCTGAATAGGCGGCGGGTTGAAGGCGATTACCTGCGCTTCCTCGATGCCGGCCCCGATCCCCATGATCTTGTTCGTCAAAGCGAACGAGCTTTGGCCCGGTTCTTGGCGTTCACTCCAGTCATCGAGGTTAACGAACGAAATGCCGGCATTGGTGCGTTGCGCACTGGCGATCAGGTCAAAGCCCGCGAAACTGGTGACCTTGCCGACCTCCGGCAATCCGAGGATCTTTTCGTTGATCTCATCGCGCGCCGCCTCTGTCCGATTCAGCGCTGAGGCGGGAGGCAAGGAGAAGGAGACGAAAACGTACCCCTGGTCCTCTTGCGGCAACAACGCACTCGGCAAACGTTCGAAGAGATAGAACGTACCGCCGACAAGCAGGCAGAACAGCGCGACGCCGACCACCGCATGGCGCAGGAAGAAGGAGACGGTCCGCCGGTAGCCCTCGGTCACCTTCGAGAAGCCGCTGTTGAACCAACGGAACGGCTTCATTGGCGGCTTGTCGTTCGCCTTGAGCATCAGGGCGCACAAGGCCGGACTGAGCGTCAGAGCGACCACGCCGGAGATGAACACCGAGATCGCGATCGTCACCGCGAACTGCCGATAGAGCTGCCCGGTCAGGCCGCCCAGGAAGGCCACTGGCAGGAACACCGCGATCAGGGCGAGCGTGATTGCCACGATCGGCCCGGCCACCTCCTGCATGGCCTTAATCGCGGCGTCCCGCGGTGACAATCCTTCCTCGTGCATCACACGTTCGACGTTCTCGATCACGATAATGGCGTCATCGACGACGATGCCAATCGCCAGCACCATGCCGAACAGGGTGAGCAGGTTGATCGAGAAGCCAAGCGCAAGCATCCCGGCAAAGGTGCCGATCAAAGACACCGGGATGGCCAACAGCGGGATCAACGCTGCTCGCCATTTCTGCAAGAAGATGAAGATCACGCCGACCACCAGGATCAGCGCCTCGACAAAGGTCTTGCCAACCTCCTCGATCGATATCTGGACGAACTTCGTGGTATCGAAGGGAACGTTGTAGTCCAGTCCTTCGGGAAACCGGCCAGAGACTTCTTCCAGCGTGGAACTGATCCGCTCCGCCGTTGCAAGCGCGTTGGCGCCCGGTTGCAGGTAAAGGCCGATCGGCACGGTCGGATCGCCGTTGTAGGTCGCGGAGAATCCGTAATCCTGCGCGCCCAGTTCCACCCGTGCGACGTCCGACAGCCTCAGAATAGAACCATCCGACCGCGCGCGCAGGATGATCTTGCCGAACTCCTCGGCCGTGGTGAGGCGCCCTTTGGTGGTGACGCGATAGGTGAACGCGAGGTTTTCGTCAGTCGGCTCAGAACCGAAGCTACCGGCGGCGAACTGACGGTTCTGCTCGCGGATCGCCTCAGCGACCTGCCCTGGGGTCAGATCGTACTGGCTCAGCTTGTCCGGCTGCAGCCACACGCGCATGGCGTAGTCCTGCGCGCCGAACAGGCGCGCGTCGCCCACGCCGGGCACGCGCTTGAGCTCGTCGATCACGTTCAAGAGGGCATAGTTGCTGATGAAGACGGTATCGTAGTCGCCTTCAGGTGCCGTCAGCGTCACCACCTGCAGAATGTTGCTGGAGCGCTTCTGGACCTCGATCCCCTGACGGCGCACCGGTTCCGGCAAGCTCGCCTCGGCGGCCTGGACACGGTTGTTGACGTCGATCGTCGCCTGGTCTGGGTCGGTGCCGATCTCGAAGGTGACCGTGACCTCGCTGGTCCCGGCATCGGTGCTGGTCGACGCCATATACAGCATGTTGTCGACGCCGTTGATCTCCTGCTCAAGCGGAGCAGCCACCGTCTGGGACAGCGTGTCCGCGCTGGCGCCGGGATAGGTGGCGTTCACAACGACCTGTGGCGGTACGATGCTGGGATACTGCTCCACCGGCAGCGCCCGCGTGGCGGCAAGACCGGCAAGCACGATCACGATCGAAATGACGGCAGTGAAAACCGGCCGTTCGATAAAGAACTTGGAGAGCATGGGGTTATTCCTCGCCGGCCTCACCGCGATCAGCGGCCTGTAGCGGTTTCGCCTGAACTGGCGCGCCGTCGCGCACACTCACCAAACCGTCGACGATGATCCGGTCGCCCGACTCGAGACCGTCCGCGATCACGCGACCGGCCGCCACAGTTGGTCCCAACTCAATGGCCCGCCTTTGCGCGACCTCCTCATCGTTGATCACATAGACCGCTTCACCGCGCTGATCCGTCGCGATCGCACGCTCGGGGACGACAAGCGCATCAGACAAGGTGGCCGTCTCCAGACGCACGCGCACGAACTGCCCCGGCCGGATCTTCTGGTTGGGATTCGAGAACACGGCACGCGCACGCACCGTCCCAGTCTGCGGATCTACCGAACTGTCGGTGAAGTCGACATTGCCCTTGCGAGCGTAGAGGCTGCCGTCCGGCATGATCAGACGCGCGGTGTGGCTGCTGCTGCTCCCCCCACCGCTCAGCGCTTCCTCGGCCCGCTCCCGGGCATAGGCATCGTCTTCAGGCAGTGCGAAACGCACGTGGATCGGGTCGAGCTGCGTGACCGTGGTCAGAAGGTCGCCCGGCTGAACCAGACCGCCTTCCGGCAATGCCTCGAGGTCGGTGACGCCGGAAACCGGGGACGTGATCTCGGTATAGCCAAGATCAATCTTCGCGTCCGCGAGTCCAGCTTCCGCCAGCGCAACATCCGCGCGCGCGAGTTCAAGCTGAGACTGTGCTTCATCACGTTCGCGGGTACTCACGGCCTTGCTTTCGTAAAGCCGCTCGACGCGGTCCCATTGCCGACGCGCCTGTCGTAGGCTCGCCTCGGCACTCTCGACCTGCGCCTCGGCGCGTTCGACGGCAACCTCAAACGGCTTCGGATCAAGCCGGAACAGGGCCTCGCCGGCTTTGACAAAGGCACCTTCGGTGTAACGGCGTTCAATGATCGGGGCTTCCACGCGGGCGCGCACTTCAACCTCGCGCGCACCCTGGGCCCGCCCGGCATACTCCTCGTATACAGTGACGGCCTGCGGTTGGATGGTAAGCGCCGTCACCTGGGGCGCGGGACGGCTGCCGCCCTGCCCTTGGCTTTGGCTGTCACCACACGCCGTCAAGACGGCGCCAAGGCATACAGCCGCGCCTAGGCGGGCGATAAGACGCATGTCGATCATCCAGGGCTCCGGTATAGGGGGCGTGCGCCTGCCTCGGGCGCACATGCCGAATGGAAAACTGACGTTGAAAATATACATACACGTGGGTATGTAAATAGATCCTCGAATGAATTAGTCAGAATTCCGGTACCAGCAGAACTTGGTACCGAGCTGGAGCGAACATGGCGCGAAAAACCAAGGCCGAAGCGCGTGCGACGCGTGAGTCGATTCTCGACGCGGCCGAGGACGTGATGGAGCGCGACGGCATTCCGGCGACGACGCTGGACCAGATTGCGCGCGAGGCAGGTGTCACCCGCGGCGCAATCTACTGGCACTTCAAGGACAAGGAAGACCTGCTCGACTCCATGGTCGCGCGCGCCGCTTTTCCGCTCGATGAGCTGCGTGCTGCCGACGTCCGGGCAGAAACGGCCGATGCCCTGGAAGAATTGCGCCAAGTCAGTGAACAAGCCCTACTACGTCTGGCCCAGGACCCGCGCCACCAACGCGTTTGCCGGATCCTACTGCATGGCTGCGTCCGCCTTGGGCATCACCACCTTTTCATTGCCGAGGAAGATGCCGTCAAAACCGATATCCATAACGTCGTCCTAAGGCTGTTCCAGAAGGCCCGCGCCCAGGGCACGCTGAGCACGGACATCACCCCGGAACTCGCGACCTGGACGTTCGACAGCTACATGCAGGGCGTCCACAGTAACTGGCTGAAAGCCCCGGATCAGGTCGATCTCGCAGCGAACGCGAGGCTGATTCTCCGCACCTTTCTGGATGGTGTGCGCATTGGGCGCCCGCCCCACTGAGCCCCTTCACCTGGATGGCGGCGCCGGTGCCCTTGATGATCCTCCTGGCGTGGACATCTCACCTAGTTAGCGCGACGGTGACCGCACAAGCCGCTACGACCGCCATGCCGGATCGCAGGACATCGGCCCCACGAGACAAACGCGCTATCGATCAATCATGAGCGAACAAGAGCCAGGCAACACCTCCGCCACACCACTGTCCGCCACACATCTGCGGGCGCGAACGCACGGGCCCAACCGTACCCTCGCCTTAGCGTTGATCGCCGTCGCAGTGATCTTCCTGGCGACCGCATTCGGAGTCGCTGCATTAGTTGCCTATGGCCCCTATTAATCCTCCGATCACCCGACGCAGCGTGCTCACCGGGATCGCCGCCGCACCGCTGCTGACCGCCGCAAGTTGCCGGGAGCAGTCGTCGACGCTGGGGGTCGATGTCGCAGGCATCCTACCCGACCTGTCGTTCACACTGACCCGCGTGCGCGACGGCCGCCAGGTTTCCGATGCCGATTATACCGGTCAAGTCGTCGCGCTGTTCTTCGGCTATACGCACTGTCCGGGCATCTGCCCGATGACGCTGCAAAACCTCAGCCGCGTGGCCGACCAACTGGGCCCGCGCGCCCAGGATCTGTCGATCCTGTTCGTGACGGTCGATCCCCGACGGGACACGCCGACGGCGCTGGCCAACTACGTTGGCGGCTTCACCGACCGGGCCGATGGTCTGCGCGGCGGCGACAACCAGCTTGCCGCCATCACCCGGCGTTATCGCGTGACCTACGACGTCGACCCCGAAGCCCCCGGGGGATACCGGGTGACGCACGGGCAATCGGTCTACCTATTCGCCCCTGATGGGACCGCCCAGCTTCTGCTGCCCCGTTTCAGCAGCAGCGATGCCGACATCGATGGCGCCGTCAAAGAAATCAACCGATTGATCCGCGCTTGATCGTCTTCCGCGTCCGCGGGCCGGACGCTAACGGCCGGCAGCTTCCGCCCGGCGAAGATTGGCGAGCACGACCAACAGCGCGATCACGCTCATCATCGCCGGGGGCAGCCAGATGATCAGGCCGCCGTATTGCTGGTCGGTCAATGGCCCGATCGACGGATACAAGCGGCCGCAGAAGGCGTAATAGGGAAACAGGTCCATCGGCGCGAAGGTGATCAACGCGCCGCCCACGATCTGCGGGAACATCACAGCCACCGCCAACACCGCGCGCGCCGCAAAGCCGGTGCGCGCCGGTGGCGCCGGCCGCCGGTCCAATACCAGCGCCCAGAACAGGATCCCATCCAGGATCATCGACCAATTCATCACCCGGTACCACAACGGGTCGAGCATCGCGACGAAGTGCACCGGCGGGATCAGCCAGAAGAAGAACAGGCCGACGAACAGCACACCGGCAATGACTGGCTGCTGCACCCAGCGGAACACCGTCTGAACGCGGCTGTGCGCGCACAGCCGCGCAAGCCAGCGCGGCCCGCCGGCCAGAATCACCGGCCCCGCAGCACTCAACGCGAGCAGCAGCGGGCCCAGATGGTGCATGACCACGTGCTGCGCCCGGTTGAGGAAGAACATCCGCTGGGCGACGTACTCGAATCCAGTATGCACCGCCGCGTAGAGCGCGAGCAGACCGAGCAGGAACATGAGCCGCCGCCACACCGCCGGCCGCCGTTCGGGCGCCAGGCTGCGCAGACCGCGTAGATACCAAAAGGCGCTCAACGTGGTCGCCAACCAGACCGGCCAGTAGAAGGTATAGGGCCCAACCGCCGGCATGTCCGCGGGATAGGCCCGCGCGACGTACCACAGCCCCACACCGCCCAGCAGGATCGCCGCGTAAACGCCGGCACTGACCGCATCGCGCGGCCGCGGGGCAACGGGATGCTTGGCTTGGGCGGTCAGAGCCATGACAGAGGCCTAGGCCAGCGGCGGTGACGCGTCAAATCCCACGGCCCCGCTAGGTGACCTTGCAGAACCCCTGCCCCACCCGAGCAGACGACAGGAAACCCGACCCAAGACCGCAAAGAACCAGATTTACGAGGATAGAGAGTGGTGTCCCCACGGGGAGTTGAACCCCGGTCTCCGCCTTGAAAGAGCGGTGTCCTAACCACTAGACGATGGGGACACGACAGGGCGTCTGACAACGCCATGGGCGATGTACCGCACGTGCGCGCGCGATGCAAGGAAAGTCATACGGTTAGTGCACGTGGGCGGGCGGAGCCACGGGGCCCATGGCTGGCGCGGCGAACCGGCGGGACGACTCGGTCCGCGGCGCGTCGGCGCCGGCAGGCCCGCCCGGCGCCTGGACCATCTGGGCGCCGGTGATCTCGCGGATCAGCTTGCGCTTAATCGCCTGGGCGAAGCTCTCGTAATCGACCGCCGTGATCAGAAAGGCGCGCGGCCCGCCGATCACGTAATCGACGTAATAGCGATCGAGCGCTGGCTCCTCGTTCAGGATCGCCAGACCGTTGATCGTCGCCCCCGTTGCAGCGATTCGGTCACGGGCCCGGCTCGGTCGCGCGCCCATGTTGGCCCGCCCGTCGCCGGACAGGTCGATCACCTGGCGCCGGCCCAGATAGGCGTTGCCGGCCAACGCGGCATAGCCGGCATCCAACGCCGCCGCGATGCTGGTACCCCCGGCACGGACCTGTCGCGGCGCGCTGGCGAGCGCCGCCGCAAACTCGTGCGCGTCGGCCTCTCCCCGCAGCAGGGTCCAGGGAACCACAACGCTTTGCCGACTGGTCGAGGCCCACTGCATCAACATCACCGCCACGCCGTTGACCGCGCGCAGCGCCGCCAGCACGTCCGGATCGCGGAACGCGCGCGCGAATCCCTGCATCTGCAAGACAAACTCCGCCTGATCAACGCTGGAGGAAGCGTCGACCGCCAGCACCAGTTCCAACTCAACCGCCGTTTGCGTCAGGGCCGTCTGGGCCAGACCTGGACGCGGCTTGACCAGCGCACCTCCCAGGAGGCCGCTCACCAGGACGGCAGTGACGCACGCGACCGCCCGCAGATATCGCCATCGGCGGGCAGCCGGCCCGCGGCCGACGGTCATCCAGAGAGTGTACGACGAACCCCGCAGATGCGGAATGGGCTCGAGCTACGACCACTGGGAGCACTCTCCTACTCACGTCATCCTTGGCCACACTCGCCTTTTCCGCAGCATGTCCTCCTCGCCTGGCGCAGGCGCCTTGCCCGCTCCCGTGCGCACACGCCGCACTTAGCAATGCGGACCGGGGTTGTTGGGCGGGCACGGGGTACTTAGGATCGCTCGAATAAGAGCGGCTTCGACCCCGGGCATTCCGTCCGTCGCTGGGCCGCCTGCAACAAGAATTCGCGCGAGCGAGCCTGTCGATGGAACACCCGAAGTCCGATCCCGCCGTCCGCCGCGGCGGACGCCCTGACGCCGAGCACGGCGAAAGCCCGGCCGCGCGGCGCAATGCTGGTCACAAACTAGCGAGCGCGCCGCACGCGGCCAGTGCCGAGAGCACCGCCCCGCGCCCCGGCCCGGCGGCAAGCGCCGAGGTCGCCCCCGGCTACCCGGCCGGCGCCTACCCCACCGTGCGCATGCGCCGCAACCGCTCGACCCGCTGGGTCCGGCGGATGACGGCGGAGACCAAGCTGAACGTCAACGACCTGCTGTGGCCCGTCTTCGTCACCGAAGGCGAGAACGTCGAACAGCCGATCCCCTCGATGCCAGATGTTTACCGCTGGTCGATCGACCGGCTGGTCGAGCGGGTCGCGCATGCTAAGGAACTCGGCATCCCGGCGATCGCGATCTTCCCGCACGTCGAGTCCGACAAGAAGACGCCCGACTGCGATGAAGCCTGGAACCCGGACAATGTGGTCTGTCGGGCAGTACGCGAGATCAAGCGGCAGGTCCCCGACATCGGGGTGATCTGCGACGTCGCGCTCGATCCCTACAATGCCCTGGGCCACGACGGGCTGGTGTACGACGGCGAAATCCTGAACGACGAATCGGTGGATGCGCTGATCCAGCAGTCGATCGTGCAGGCGCAGGCCGGCTGCGACATCATCGCGCCCAGCGATATGATGGACGGCCGCGTCGGCGCGATCCGCGCCGCGCTCGACCGCGCGGGCTACGCCGACGTCAAGATCATGTCCTATGCCGCCAAGTACGCCAGCGCGTTCTACGGCCCGTTCCGCGACGCGATCGGTTCCGGCGGGGCGCTGACCGGCGACAAGGCGACCTACCAGATGAACCCGGCCAACACCGACGAGGCGCTGCGGGAGGTCGAGCTCGACCTGCAGGAAGGCGCCGACATGCTGATGGTCAAGCCGGGCATGCCCTACCTCGATATCGTGCACCGGGTGAAACAGGCCTTCCGCGCGCCGACTTTCGTCTATCAGGTCTCCGGCGAATACGCGATGCTCAAGGCCGCTGCCCAGCAGGGCTGGCTGGACAACGACAAGGTCGCCCTGGAAAGCGTGCTTGCCTTCAAGCGCGCGGGCGCCGACGGCGTCCTGACCTACCTGGCGGTCGAGGTTGCCGAACAGCTGAACAAAGGCTGGTACGACCGGCCGTAGAGAGGCATCGGACCTCCAAGACAGGCGTCTACCCAACCTCGCCCATGAACGCGTGGATCGCGCGGTCGTGCCAGGGCTGGGTATCGTCGATCGCGTGGAAGCCGACATGGCCCCCGCCATGTGTCAGATGGACGCGCACATTGCGGTTCCCGACCCGGGCGGCCTCGGCATACGCCGCGTCCGGGATCCAGGGGTCATCATCCGCGTGGAGAGCGATGAGCGGCGTCTCGACATCGGGCAGGAAACGTAGTCCGGAACAGTCGCGGTAATAGCCGGCCGCCCCGTCGAACCCGAAGCGGGGCGCGATGAAGCGGTCGTCGAACTCGCGCACCGTGCGCGCTTGCGCGATCGCCTGGCGTTCGGCGTCGCTGAGCTCGGCTGGCGGCGCCGTCGCCTCCCGCTTCAGCAAGC
Organism: Rhodovibrio salinarum DSM 9154; assembly: GCF_000515255.1. Lineage (NCBI taxonomy): Bacteria > Pseudomonadati > Pseudomonadota > Alphaproteobacteria > Rhodospirillales > Rhodovibrionaceae > Rhodovibrio > Rhodovibrio salinarum. The sequence goes on from NZ_KI911559.1 coordinate 2,826,149, forward strand.
CCAAGAGCCAACGCAGGTAGACGCGGTTGCGTGGAGCGTGGAAGCGCTGGGACGTCGCCTCCAGATCGATCGGGGCCGACACGCTTGCCGCCGCGCGCACTGGCAATCGCCGGCCGGCTTCCGCCACCAGCTTGATCAGCACATTCCCGCCCAGCGAATAGCCGACCAGCACCAGCCCCTGGCGTGCCGCCGCGCGTTCGCGCGACAGCAGAGCGTCCAGGGCCGCGTACGGGTCCTCGCTGCGCCCACCGTGATAGTGGCCACGGCAGCGCGGACGCGACGGCTGACTGCCGCGTAGGTTGAGCCGCAGCACCGGATGGCCGAGCGATAGCCAAAAGCGCGCACTGGCGCGGACGTAGACCGAATCTTCGCAGCCGCTCAATCCGTGGATCAATACCACCAGCGGCTGTTCGCCCAGCCAGTCGCGTGCGTGCAGGCTGGCAGCTAGTTGATCCCCACCCGATACCGGCAACCATAGACGCTCCCCCGGCCAGGGCCTGAGATCGATCCGGGGACGCAGCAGGAAGTTGCGCAGCGTTTGCAAGTCGCCGGTCAGCCACGGCGGACGCGGACGGAAGGGCGGCAGGTCGGAAACGGCGTGGGCGGTCATCGGGTTGGGGCTGCTCGTACGTACGGTCGGTCGAAACGGGTACCGTGGTCCCTGCGTGAACTCATACCCACGAGCTAGGTAGCGCACACAACTCCGACCACCCCGGCCAAACTCAGCCGTGCTGGCGCAGATGCTCGGCCGCCAGGCGAGCGTAGTTCTGGGCGCTATAGGGAATGTAGTCGCGCTCTTCCTGGGTCAGTTCCCGCATCTTCTTGGCCGGGCTGCCACTCCACAGCTCGCCTCCAGGCACGCGCTTGCGCGGGGTCAGGAGCGCGCCGGCGGCGACCATCGCGCCGCCTTCTACCACCGACTCGTCCATGATCGTGGCGTTCATGCCGATGAAGCCACCGCTTTCAATCGTACAAGCGTGGATCAGGGCCATGTGGCCAATCGTGATATCGTCACCGATGTGGGTCGGCGTACCGCCACCCGTCTCCAGGTAACTGCCCTTGGGATCGTGGTTGACGTGAATCACCGTCCCATCCTGGACGTTGGTGCGCGCGCCGATGCGAATGCGGTTGACGTCGCCGCGCACAACACAGCCGTACCAGATCGAGCTGCCGGGCCCGATCTCGACGTCGCCAATGATGACCGCGGTCGGCGCGATGAAGACGTCATCGGCGATCTTCGGCGTGATGCCGTTGAAGCTCAGGATGGTACCGGTCATGGCGCGCCTCGCTATCGAGATGTCCGTGAAAGGGGATGCGCTTAAGGGAACAGCGGCTGCTGACCGAGGCCGGTCGTCTCCGGCAGCCCGGTCATCAGGTTCATGTTCTGGATCGCCTGGCCGCTCGAGCCCTTCACCAGATTGTCGATCGCACAGATCACGATCGCCCGGCCCGGAATGCGGTCGGCGAAGACGTTCATCACCGCATAGTTGGAGCCGCGGACGTTGCGGGTCGCTGGACTCTCGCCGGGCTCCAGCACCCGCACGAACGGCTCGCCGGCGTAGCGTTCGGCGAGGCGGGCACGCAGGCTGTCTGCGGTTTCGCCGTCGCTCAGCCGGACGTAGCAACTGACCAGCTCGCCCCGGTTCATCGGCATCAGGTGCGGGGTAAAGGAAACGTGGACCGGACGCCCGCCGGCGGCCAGGCCGATCTCCTGCTCCATCTCAGGGGCGTGACGGTGCTTGGCGACGCCGTAGGGATGGATGCCCTCGCCCACCTCGGCAAACAGCAGTTGCTGAGCGACCTTGCGCCCGGCACCGGTAACCCCCGACTTGGCGTCGATCACGAGATCGCCGGCGTCGACCTGCCCAGCCTGCACGATCGGCACGAGCGCCAGCAGCACGGCCGTGGGATAGCACCCCGGGCAAGCCACCAGCCGCGCACCAGTCACGGCATCCCGATTCAGTTCGGTCAAGCCGTAGACCGCCTGCTCCTGCAGCTGCAGGGCCCGGTGTTCGTGGCCGTACCATTCGGCATAGACGTCCGGGTCGCGCAGCCGGAAGTCGGCCGACAGATCGACCACCTTTAGATGGTCCGGCATCTGCGCCACGATCTCCTGCGTGGTGCCATGCGGCAGACCGCAGAAGGCGACGTCGAGACCCGACCAGTCGGCGTCTTCCCACTTCACCAAATCCGGCAGATCGAGCCCACCCAGGTGGGGATAGACCGCGCGCATCGGCTGGCCGGCCTGCTGGTTGGCGGTCAGCACACGGATCTCGGCGTTCGGATGGGTCGCCAGCAGGCGCACCAGGTCCGCGCCGGTATAGCCGCTCGCCCCGAGCACGCCGATTTTCAGCTTGTCCGCCATGATGCCGTTCCGCCCTTCTTGTGGTCGCCGTTGCGGTTGGACGTGCGTTCTAGCGCACGCCCCTGGCAACGGGAAAGGGCGGCGGCTTAACCGTCGAGGTCGAAATGCGCCACCACCGGCGCGTGGTCGCTTTCCGGATACTTGGAATCGTAGGCGTAGCCGACGCTTTCGTCATGCAGCAGCTCGTTGTGCACCTGCGTGTCGCGGTAGTGCGCAATCATCGACCGGCTAACCAGGATGTGGTCGATCATGTTGCCGATGCCGTGGTGGTAGAGCGTGAACCGTTTGCTGTCCGGCACCGTGCGCTCACAAGGCACCATCACCTGACCCAGCAACTCGGTATTACCGTGATCCTCGACCGCGCCGAGGATCGCGCGGACCGGTACGGACTCGATGTCCGCATTCAAATCGCCGCAGACGGCGATCCAGGCGTCGTGGCCCTCCTGCGCGGCCGCCTCGAACAGTTGGTCGAGCAGCGTGCGCACTTCGATCGCCTGCCCGACCCGCTTGATCGAAGAGATGTAGTAGCCTTCCGCCCACCCGCGGGCGGTCTTCCAGCGGTACCAGGTTTCCTGCTGGCCCGGCACAGCCGTGGGCAGCTTGGACTTCAGATGCAGGTTGAGCACATCCAACTGCCGGTTCTGGCCCGCGATCGCGCTGAGGTCCAGGCGCGCCCGTAACACCGGCCGTTCCCAGCTATAATCGCGCGTCTCCGGGCGGTCGCCGTCGTCGTCTACAGCCGTGATCGGCCGCCAGCTGGGCGCGGGCGTGAGATCGTTCAGGTATTGCTGCTGTTCGACGATCGGGTAGCGGCTGAGCGTCACCAGATTCCGCTGATAGGCGGCCCCCTGCGCCGCATCGTTCCCCTTCCAGGTCGCCGCGCGGTGAAACGCCGCGTAGTCCGTCCCCGCGATCAGCCGGTCAAGCGCGTCCAGGGTCCAAGAACCTTGATCGCCCTCGCGGTGGCCATGGATCTCCTGCAGGCAGATCACATCCGCCTCCAGGCGCTGCAACGCCGGACGCAACACGGGGATCCGGTCGTCTAGCGTGGGGTCGCGGTCATCCGCCGGGTCGACACTCAGGTTTTCCAGATTGAAGGTCGCGATCCGCAAGGGGGCCATGGCACCGGTCCTCCCATCCCCAGGAATAATGGCATCCCAAGAATACCGGATGATCCCGCCACCGGTGCATCAAAGCTTGATGACATTGCACATGGGTTTGGGGGGCATGGGTCGCGCAGGCACTGTGCGCATACGAAAACGCCCCGCCACGAACATGTCGTGACGGGGCGTTTGTCGCGCCTCCAAAGCACGTGGCGGCAGCGCCGCTTAGCGCTTGGAGAACTGGAAGCTGCGGCGGGCCTTCTTGCGGCCGTACTTCTTACGCTCGACCTTGCGGTCGTCGCGCGTCAGGTAGCCGCCCTGCTTGAGCACCGGACGCAGCGCCGGCTCGTAGCGGGTCAGGGCCTTGGACAGGCCGTGGCTGACCGCGCCGGCTTGGCCGGTGAGACCACCGCCGGTAACGGTGATGTAGGCGTCGAACTGGTTGTCGCGCCCGGCCGCCGCCAGCGGCTGCATCACCATCATGCGCAGCACCGGACGAACGAAGTAGGCAGCCAGATCCGCCCCGTTCACCGTGACCTTGCCGCTACCCGGCTTGATCCAGCAGCGCGCGATCGACTCCTTGCGCTTGCCGGTGGCGTACGAGCGGCCATGACCGTCGATCTTCGGCTCCGGCAGCGGCGCCTCGCTCTCGCCCACGCCCGGGGCGGCAGCGCCGCTCAGCTCGGAGAAGTCGCTCAGGGTCTGTTCTTCTTCCTGCGCCATCGCGATTACGCGCTCCTACGGTTCTTCGGGTTCATCGACCCGATGTCGAGCTGCTGCGGCTGCTGGGCGTCGTGCGGATGCTCCGGCCCGGCGTAGACGCGCAGGTTCTTGAGCTGCTGGGTGCCCAGCTTGGTCTTCGGCAGCATCCGCTCGACCGCCTTGTAGATCACCCGCTCCGGATAGTTGCCGGAGAGGATCTGATCGGCCGTCCGGGACTTGATGCCGCCGGGATGGTTGGTGTGCCAGTAATAGGTCTTTTGGGTGCGCTTCTTGCCGGTCATGCGCACCTTGTCGGCGTTGACGACGATAACGTTGTCGCCGCAATCGACGTGCGGGGTGAAGGTCGGCTTGTTCTTGCCCCGCAGGATCATCGCGATGCTGGCGGCGAGCCGCCCGAGCACGACGTCCTGAGCGTCGACCACGTGCCACGTCTTTTCGACGTCGGCCGGCTTGGCGTTGTAGGTCTTCATGATCGTAGATCGCCCGTGGCCATTGGGTGGATGTTCGGGTGTCGAGGCGCCGTGCGCCGGAGACGACATGCCATACGGGCACGTCCCCGGCGTTCGGCGGCGTGACTGCGGCGGGTTGTAGGGGTGCGTCGCGCGCCTGTCAACACAAACAAGCGCGAACCGTCGCCAAGAACACCGGAAAAACAGTGAGTTATAGTAACGGTGTTCAGATACCCCAAATTTAATCGGCCCGATCAGGCGGAATCGAGTAGGTCGAGGTGACGTGCGCAACCGGTCCCTCGTCCTCCGCCCCCTCGGCGCTCAGGAACACCTCGCCATAGGCCAGCCGGCGGCCGACCTTGATCATCCGGCAGTCCGCCAGGATTGCCGCCGGCTGCGGCCGGCGCAGAAAGTTGATCGACAGGTTGGTGGTGACTGCAAGTTCCACCCGCCCAATCGCGGATAAGACGCCGACGTACATGGCATAATCCGCCAGCCCCATCATCGCAGGACCGCTGACCGTCCCGCCCGGACGCAAATGCTCGTCACGGTGCGGCAGGCGCACCCTGCACCGCCCCTCCTCCATCGTTTCCACCGTCATGCCCATCGCGCGCACCCAGGGCAGTTGCGTGTCGATCAGCTCTTGCAGATCGGTATTGGATATTCGGCTCATCTGTTCGCGTTCCTCCCCGGTCCCATCTTATGGCATGGTCGGCTTCGACCAGAAAGCGGACCGGCCGAGGCCCGCAACACAACACCCGTGGTGGAGGAGACGCGGCATGCCCGATGACAGCCAGCCGATGCCGGCGGCCCAGGACAACGAGTTTGTCCTGCGCGAGGACCAAGGCACAATCGCCCGGGTCACACTCAACCGGCCGAAGGCCTACAACGCACTCTCCCTGGAGATGATGCGGGCGCTGACCCGCACGCTGGAGGCGATCGGCCAGGACACCACGATCCGCTGCGTCATCGTCGAGGGCGCCGGCAAGGGGTTCTGTGCCGGTCACGACCTGCGGGAGCTGCGCAGCCGCACCGACCGCGCCTTCTACGAGGAGGTGTTCGAAACCTGCTGCCAGCTGATGAGCACGATCACCCACCTGCCCCAGCCCGTGATTGCCAAGGTCCACGGCATCGCCACCGCCGCCGGCTGTCAGCTGGTTGCCACCTGCGATCTGGCAGTCGCCGAGGAATCCGCGCGTTTCGCCACACCCGGGGTCAACATCGGCCTGTTCTGCTCCACCCCGATGGTCGCGCTGTCGCGCAACGTGCCGCGCAAGCGCGCGATGGAGATGCTGCTGACAGGCGAGCTGGTGAGCGCTCCGGTTGCCGCCGACTGGGGCCTGGTCAACGAGGCGGTCGATGCCGAGGCCCTGGAAGAGCGGGTCACCGCATACGCCGAAGCGGTCGCCTCCAAGTCGCCGCACGTGCTTAAGATCGGCAAGCGGGCGTTCTACGAGCAGCTCGACCAGTCGCTCGACGAGGCCTACCGCCACACCGCCCAGGTGATGACCGAGAACATGCTGGCGCGCGACGCGGCAGAGGGCATCGACGCCTTTCTGGAAAAGCGTACGCCGGAGTGGAAGGGCGCGTAGCGCGCGGCGCGCTGAGGTTTGGGAGAACACCTGGGTCGAGCGTTCTCACACACGCCCGTCCTCCACGGCTGCTGCCGCCCCAGGCGGCTGCCCCGCGATATGCGGTGTTGGGGGCAGCCGTAACCGTCAGTGCCGGCGCGCGGTCGCCGTGATCTCGACCCGGCAGTCGCCGACCAGGCGCGCAACCTCGACACAGGTGCGCGCCGGATACTGCCCGTTCGGAAAGAACGCCGCGTAGGCGCGGTCGAACGCGGGCATCTCGGCCAAATCGCGCAGGTGCGCGGTCACCCGCACGACGTGGGCAAGCGAAAGATCCAGCCGGCCGAGCAGCGTAGCCAGCGCGGTCATCACCGCCTGCGTCTCGGTCGCCACGTCGCCAAGGGCCGTCGCAGCCGCCGGCGTGTCGGCGACGACCAGGCCGCTGACGAAGACATAGCGGTCGTCGATCACCGCATGGCTCAGCGGCGTCGTGCCAGTGTCGAGTTCAGGATCACGCAGACGTTCCATGACACGATGTAGTCTGCCACGCACGCGCGTCGGCTGGAACCTTGTGCCTGCACGCGTGCGCGTCTATCTCTCCGCCCATGACCCTGAGCCCGAAGCAGACCCAAGCAGCCGTCCAAACTCCCGTCCACGTGATCGGCGGCGGACTCGCCGGCAGCGAGGCCGCCTGGCAGCTCGCCAACCGCGGCGTGCCGGTGATCCTGCACGAGATGCGCCCCGAGCGGCAGACCGACGCCCACCAGACGGAGGGGTTGGCGGAGCTGGTCTGCTCCAACTCCTTCCGCTCCGACAATCCGGAAACGAACGCGATCGGCCTGCTGCACGAAGAGATGCGCCGCTGCGGCAGCCTGATCCTGGCCGCGGGCGACCGCGCGCGCCTGCCGGCCGGCGGCGCGCTGGCGGTCGACCGGCACGTCTTCTCGGACAGCGTTACGCAGGCGGTGAGCGATCACCCCTTGATCGAGGTCCGGCGCGAGGCGATCGACGCGCTGCCGCCGGCGGACTGGGACAGCGTGGTCGTCGCCACCGGACCGCTGACCGCCCCCGGGCTGGCGACAGCCGTTCAGGAACTCTCGGGTGCGGACTATCTGGCCTTCTTCGATGCGATCGCGCCGATCGTCTATAAGGAGACGATCGATTTCGACAAAGCCTGGTTCCAGTCGCGCTACGACAAGGACGGCAACGACGGGGCGAAGCACGCGGCGGGCGAAGGCGACTACATCAACTGCCCGTTCGACCAGGCGCAGTACGAGCGCTTCATCGACGCGCTGCTGGAGGCGGAGACCACCAAGTTCCAGACCTGGGAAAAGGACACGCCCTATTTCGAGGGCTGTTTGCCGGTCGAGATCATGGCGGCGCGCGGGCGCGACACACTGCGTTTCGGGCCGATGAAGCCGGTCGGCCTGACCGACCCACGCACCGGCGAACGCCCCTACGCCGTCCTGCAGCTCCGCCAGGACAACGCGCTGGGGACGCTCTACAACCTGGTCGGCTTCCAGACCAAGATCCGCTACAAGCAGCAAAAGGAGATCTTCCGCCTGATCCCCGGCCTGGAGGAGGCGGAATTCGCGCGCCTGGGCGGTCTGCACCGCAACACCTTCATCAACTCGCCGCAGGTTCTGGACGCGCACCTGCGCCTGAAAGCGGCACCGCGCCTGCGCTTCGCCGGACAGATCACCGGCGTCGAGGGCTACATCGAGAGTGCCGCGATCGGCCTGCTCGCCGGGCGCTTCGCCGCCACCGAGCGGCTGGGCGAACCGCACAGCCCACCCCCGGAGGCGACCGCGCTGGGCGCGCTCCTGACCCACATCACCGGCGGCGGCGATCCCGAGACCTTCCAGCCGATGAACATCAACTTCGGCCTACTGCCGGAGATTCAGCCGCCCGCCGGCCAGAAGAAGATCAAGCGCAAGGATAAGAAGCCAATGCTCTCCCGCCGCGCGCTGGAGGCGCTGGACGCCTGGCTAGCGCGCGATCCGGCCCAGGCGGCGGCTGAGTAAGGCGTCCCTGTGCCTCCGGCCTAAAACCGCCCGCGCACATTCGCCCACAGCAGGCGCCAGGGGCGCCCCGGCGGCGGGGTCTGGACCTTGGGCGCGAACACGTCGTGGTCGTGGGCGTCCAGCAGGCTTAGGTAGCGGCGCGTGAGGGTCGCCGGCAGCAGCGCGGGCACGGCCTTGCGTGGCGGCCGGGCGGCCTTCGCCTTGCCCAAGTGCTCCCCCGCGCGGGTCGCCATCTCCCGCACCACCGGCCGCACCGCCGCAGGCTGACGCAGCTCGAACAGATCGTGCGGGTCCAGTTCGTATTCCCAGGCCAGGTTGCCTGGCAACATCATCCGCCGCTGGGTGGCGTGGAACGGCACCGCGCGGGCCAGGCCGACCAGCGCGTGCGCGATGCCAACGTGCCGGGCGGCCGTCCGGCTGGCCTCGTCCCTTACGCCCAGTACCTCGCAGGCGAGTTCCACGAGCGTGGCGGAGGTTTCGGTGGCGTAGCCTTCCAGGTCTTCCAGCGTCGCCGGCGGATCGGTGTCGAGATCGCGCTCGCGCGCGTCCAGCAAGCGCTCGAACAAATCGCGGCTGAGGTCGTGCCGGCGGATCGCCGCCGACAACGGCTCGGCAACCTGGTGCTTGCGCGGCGCGCCGCTGTAGAGCCCATCCAGGGCCTCGCGCCACCACTGGATGCGGATCTGCCCGGCCATCGGCTCGCTCACCACCTCGGCGACCTTGGCGATTTCCAGGTTGAACGCGTAGAGGGCGAACAGGTCCTCACGCGCGCCCGCTGGCGCGAACAGACAGGTCAGAAACCGGTCGTGATCGTTCGCGCGGATCTGCTCGGCGCAGTAGGATAGTTGGTCGGATGCATCGGCCATGACGGGCAGCGAGATAGCTGACGCACACCCGCGCGCCAAGCCCGACCAAGGAAACTTCACAAACAGATTCCGCTGCGGGCTGGTTAACAAGCGCCCTGTCCTGCCTATGTAGGGAGTAGCGGCGGTCGCCACCGAATACTCGCCCGGCGTCCGCCTTCCATGCGCCAAATGACAAAAGCTTGAGGAGGGAGAAAAGCGCGATGGCTTTCCAGCTACCCGACCTGCCCTATGCCAAGGACGCGCTCGAGCCGTACATGTCCGCCGAGACGCTCGAGTACCACCACGGCAAGCACCACAACGCCTACGTCACGACGCTGAACAGCCTGATCGAGGGCACCGACCTCGAGAACGAGAGCCTCGAGAACATCGTCAAGAAGACCTACAAGGACGAGTCCCGGGGTAAGATCTTCAATCAGGCCTCGCAGCACTGGAACCACGACCTGTTCTGGCCGTCGATGAAGCCGGGCGGCGGCACCAAGCTGCCGAGCGAGGTCGAGAAGGCGATCAAAGACGCCTTCGGCGGCTGGGATCAGTTCCGCGAGACGTTCGTGAACACCAGCGTCGGCCAGTTCGGCTCGGGCTGGGGCTGGCTCGTCCAGGACGGCAGCGGCGCCCTCAAGATCTACGGCACGCCCAACGGCGTGAACCCGCTGTGCTTCGGCGACCACGCGCTGGTCGGCGTCGACGTCTGGGAGCACAGCTACTACCTGGATTACCGCAACCGCCGTCCCGACTACGTGAAGGCTTTCCTCGACAATCTGGTCGACTGGGAAACCGTTGCCAGCCGCATGAAGTAAGCGGCCGGCTCACACGGGCAAAGCATCAGGGCCGTCCTGCAGCGCAGGGCGGCCCTTTTTCGTCGACCTCATACCTCTTGCCCAGGCTTATCCTAACCCGGGCGCATAAACTCCGGTCGAAGGATGCCATCGGCTGCTCGGATGTCGCCGGCGCCAGGCCGTGCGGCCTGCCCCATCGACGCGCTCCGGCCGACCCTGACGGGCGGGCTCAGCACGGAAGGCTGGTGCGCTCCAATCTGGGCCGGAAGAACTGCTATACCGCCAACAGCGCGGCCGCGACCCGGCGTTCTTCCATCAACAGCACGTTGAACGTACGCGCAGCCGCGCCCGTATCCATCGGCTCGATCACCACGCCCGCTTCGCGCACGGGATCGCGCAGGTTTTTCGTGACCAGTTGCATGCGCTGACCGCAGCCGAGCAGCAGGACGCCGACGTCGGCGTCCTCGGCGGTAACCGCCTGCAAGCTTTCCAGCGTCACCTCATCGAAGCTGCTGACCGGCCAGGGGACGACCCGGTCCGGGAAGACCAACACCGACCCTTCGTACACCTCGCCGGAGATCGTGAAACGGCCATCGCCGTAGCTTTGCACGATCTGCTTGCCCTGCGGGACTTCGGGCGTGACGTCCATCGTGGCGGTCTCCTGTCGGCCTTGCGGAACCTTCGACCTTCGGGAAGAGGTGGCCCGCAGGCGGGGCGGCGTCTAGCTGCCGCCCTGCCCGCTCACGCGCGCAGCCGTTTCCTTGTCCGTCTCCTGCGTGACCGCCACCGTCGACGGCTTGACGCCGAACAGCGTCAACAGCGGTACCGCGAAACCGACCGAGGAATAGGTGCCGATGACGACACCGAAGATCAGCCCCCAGGTGAAGGACCGGATCACCGCACCGCCGAAGATCGCCAGCGCGATCAGCGCCACCAGCGTGGTGCCGGAGGTCAACAAGGTCCGGCTGAGCGTCGAGTTCAGCGCGATGTTGAGCAGTTCCGGCATCGGCTTGCGCTTGTACTTGCGCAGGATCTCGCGCACCCGGTCGAAGATCACCACCGTGTCGTTGATCGAATAGCCGGCGATCGTCAGCACCGCGGCGACCGTGCCCAGGTTGAATTCCAACTGGGTCACCGCGAAGAAGCCAAGCACCGCGACCACGTCGTGCACCAGCGCGGCCAGACCGGCAGCGGCGAACTGCCATTCGAACCGGAACCAGATGTAGAGCGCCATCGCGCCGAGCGCCAGCACGGTCGCCAGGATACCGGCCTGCTTCAGTTCCTCACCCACCTTGGGACCGACGAATTCCACACGCCGCCAATCGGCCACGCGGGCGTCGAGTTCGCTTCGGATCTGCTCGATCGCCGCCTGCTGGGCTTCCGCCCCGCCTTCCTGCTCCTGGACGTTCATCAGCACGGTATCGGGCTCGCCAAACCGCTGGATCGTCACATCGCCCAGGTTGAGCGCGTTCATCTCGTCGCGGATGCCGGAGATATCGGCGGTTTCGGCCTTGGTGCGAACCTCCAGCAGGATGCCGCCACGGAAGTCGACGCCGAAGTTCAGCCCCATCACCAGGATCGCGATCAGGGACAACGCCATCAGCGCGCCCGAAAACGGCAGCGTTAAACGCCGCTTGCCCGCGAAATCGAAGCGCGGCTCCGTTGGGAAGCGCTTGACCAGTGCCATCGTCTCGCTCGCTCCTGTGCGCCTGTTAGATCGGCAGGGTCTGCGCGCGCGAACGGCGCAGCCAGCCAGCGACCATCAGGCGCGTGACCATGATCGCGGTGAACATCGAGGTGACCAAACCGATCGCCAACGTGACCGCGAAGCCGCGCACCGGCCCCGAGCCGAAGTAGTACAGCAGCATCGCCGCGATCAGGGTGGTGATGTTGGCGTCGAAAATCGTCGTCAGCGCCCGGCGGTAGCCCGCGTCGACCGCGGAGAGCACCTTCTTGAAGTTATGCTGCTCTTCACGGATGCGCTCGAACACGAGCACGTTGGCGTCGACCGCCATACCGAGCGTCAACACGATGCCTGCAATGCCGGGCAGCGTCAGGGTCGCCTGCAGGCCGGACAGCGCCCCCATGATCAGGATCAGGTTGGCGATCAGGGCCACGTCGGCGAGCGCGCCGAACATGCCGTAGAACACCACCATGAAGACGACCACGGCGACCAGCGCCAGGATCGCGGCGAACTCGCCCGCGCGCACCGAATCAGCGCCCAGCCCGGGGCCGACCGTGCGTTCCTCGACGACCGTTAGCGGCGCAGGCAGCGCACCCGCGCGCAGAAGCAGCGCCAGATCGTTGGCCTCCTGAACCGTGAAGTCCCCGGAGATCACGCCTTGCCCGCCCAGGATCGGCTCCCGGATCACGGGCGCGGAGATCACCTTACCGTCCAGCACGATGGCGAACGGCCGCCCCACGTTCTCCTGCGTGGTCTCGCCGAAGCGCTTGGCGCCCACCGTGTCGAACGTGAAAGACACGACTGGCTGTCCCTGCTGGAAGGTCGGCTGCGCGTCCGTCAGGTTCTCGCCCGATACCATGATCCGCTTGCGGACCACATATTGACGCGTCGGCTGCCCTTCCGGCCCCGCCTCGTCCGACGGCAGCACCTCCGAGCCCGGCGGGACATCGCCGCCCACCCGTGCGTCCTGATCGACCAGACGGAAGGTCAGGCGCGCGGTCTTGCCCAGGATATCCTTCATCCGCTCCGGATTGTTGATGCCTGGCAACTGCACAACGATGCGCGCGTCGCCCTGACGCTGGATCGTCGGTTCGCGCACGCCGGTCTCATCGATCCGTCGGCGGACGATCTCGATCGACTGGCTGACCGCGTTCGACACCCGCTCCCGACGGGCTTGGTCGGTCAGGTCGACCGTCGCCTGCCCGTTGTCGGCAATGTCGATCGTGATCTGCTGGCCCAGGTCTTGAACAATCTGCTCGACCTGACCGGCGTTGGCCGGATCGGTCAGGGTGAAGCTGATCGCCCCATCGGCCACGCCCAGGCTGCGGTAGCCGATACGCTGGCCGCGCATCTCTTCGCGCAGAGTATCCACCAGATTATTCAGCTGGTCGTCGATCACCGCATCGGTCTCGACCTCCAGCAGCAGATAACTGCCGCCCTGCAGGTCCAGGCCCAGGTTGATCTGCTGGTTGGGCACCCAGTCCGGCAGGCTGCGGGCGCGCTCCTGGCTGACCAGGTTCGGCGCCGCGAACAGCACGCCCACCAGCAGGACCAGGAAGATCAGCACTTTCTGCCAGAGCGGTATCTGAAGCATCGGGTCGGTTCTCTAGGTTCCGTTGAGGCCCGTGTCGAACGACCGGGCCCGAAAGGTCGGCTCAGGCGCATCGCTCGCGCGTCGGGACATGCTCGACATCGGCCGTTTCATGCCCAGGCTGGCGGCACTGATATACGCGGCCTCGCGGAGCGCCTGATCGCGCGGTCGGCAATGGACCGACCGCGCGCAACAGCAGGGGCGGGAGACTAGCTCTTATTCTGGCCGCCGCCGGAGGAGGACTTCCCGGAGTCCGTGCCGCCGGACTGACCAGCCGACTGGCCGCCGCCCAGGAGCTTACCGAGCATCCCCTTGGCGCCACCCTGGTCGTTGGCGGCCGACTGCTTCTGGCCGCCCTCACCCTGGGCCGGCTCGGTCTTGGACAGCACTTCCTGCACGTTGTTCCGAACCACGCGCACCCGGACTTCCTCGGCGACCTCGACCTGAATCTCGTTCTCGTTCACGACTTTCGTGACCTGGCCGATCAGACCGCCGCTCGTGACGATCTTGTCGCCGCGACGCAGGTTGGCGACCATGTCGCGGTGTTGTTTCATGCGCTTCTGCTGCGGGCGGATCAGCAGGAAGTAAAAGACCACGAAGATCAGAATGATCGGCAGTAGCTGCACGAGCAGTCCACCGCCTTCGCCGCCGGCAGCCTGCGCGTAGGCCGGACTGATGAGCATGGAATCTCCCTCTCAAGAACGCGAATTTGCGCGGACTATAACGGCCAAGCGACGGAATGCAATGAGCGTCCAGGCCGCGCAAATTGACGCCCTGACAGGCCCCCGCTAGCGTCCGAGCGCGACGTGCTGACCCGTCACCCAATTTCCGGAATCGCCATGCCAACCGACGCCGATCCCCAGCTGCCGATCCTCACCCGTATCGCCGAAGCGCTAGAGCGCATGAGCCCCCCGCCGGCCAGCACACTGGAGCCGACGGGTGCGGATGCCTTTGTCTGGCATGCCGAGTGGGAGACGCTGCAGCCGGTTCCCCGGGTCAACCGCGTGGAACTCGACCTGCTGCGCGGCGTCGACCGTCAAGCCGACCAGCTCTACGCCAATACCGAACGCTTCGCCCGGGGGCTGCCCGCCAACAACGCGCTGCTGTGGGGCGCCCGTGGCATGGGCAAATCGTCGCTGGTGAAGGCGGTCCATGCCACCGTCAATGCGACCCTCGACGGGGCGCCGCTGGCGTTGATCGAGATCCACCGCGAGGAGATCCCCTCCCTGCCCCGGCTGCTGTACGGCCTCGCCGGATCTGAGCGGCGATGTCTGCTGTTCTGCGACGACCTGTCCTTCGACATGCAGGACAGCAGTTACAAGTCGCTCAAAGCCGTGCTCGAAGGTGGGGTCGAAGGACGGCCGGATAACGTGCTGTTCTACGCCACCTCCAACCGCCGGCACCTGATGCCGCGCGACATGATCGAAAACGAGCGCTCCAGCGCGATCAACCCGAGCGAGGCGGTGGAGGAGAAGGTCTCGCTCTCCGATCGCTTCGGCCTGTGGCTCGGCTTCCACAACTGCGACCAGGACACCTTCCTGGCGATGGTGGACGGCTACGCCGAGCGCTACGGCCTCGACCTCGATCGCGAGACGCTGCACGCCGAGGCGAAGGAATGGGCGACCACCCGCGGCGCCCGCTCGGGCCGGGTGGCCTGGCAGTACATCCAGGATCTGGCCGGGCGGCAGGGCAAACGACTCGACTGAGACGCAGCGTGGCCCTCAGGGCTTCTTTCGACACGGCTACTCAGACCAGACCTGGATGATGTTTACCGTTTAAATCCCTGGTATTAAAAAACATCATTCTGGTCAGGGAGCTTGCGCTTGACCGCTACCGCTGGGCTTGCTGGCTACCCAACAGCTGCGCCGGATCCTTGGCCTTGGAGCCCTTGCGCACCTCGAAGTGGAGCTGCGGCTGGCTGACCGCGCCGGTCGCGCCAACGCGGGCAACGGCTTGACCACGCCGGACCCGCTGGCCGTGACGAACCAGGATCTCCTGGGTATGCGCATAGGCCGTGACCCACCCATCGGCGTGCTTGATCAGCAGCAGGTTGCCGAAGCCACGCAACTCGTTACCGACGTAGGCCACGACGCCATTTTCCGCAGCCTTGACCGGCGTGCCGGCAGGCGCGGCGATGTTGATGCCATCGTTGTGCAGCCCGCCATCCATCGGGCCGAACTTGGACAGCACCCTGCCGCGCACGGGCCAAAGGAAACGCGACTGCGCCCGTGGAGGCGGCTGCGGAATGCTTTTCGGCTGCGGCGCGGAAGCGCGCTGGGTGCTGGACTGTTGCGATGCCGAACTCGGGGCCGACGATGACGGGGGCGAGGACGCATCGGCAGTACGTGTTTGCCACGCGCCGGCGGTCTTGGCTTCTGGCGGCGTTGGCGGGCGCGGCGTGCCCGCCGGCGCATCCGGCAAGCTGGCGAGGGCTCTTGTATCCGCACTTGACGCGGAGGTCCTGGTCTCAGGCGCCGACGAGGGCTGCTCAGAGGTTTGCGTGCGCGGCGCTTTCCGCGCTGGCTCTGCCTCTTCCGAAGTCCGCGTGTTTGCCGTCTGCGACCCACTTTCCTGGCTGTCGACGGTGCGAGTCGGCGACGTCTCGCGCCCCGGCCCAGGGATCACCAGCACCTCGCCCGGCGCGATCTGGTAGGGGGGCTGAATGTCGTTCAGACGCGTCAGTTCGCTCATGTCGACGCCGTAAGCCCGGGAGATTCCGTAGACGGTATCGCCGCGCTCGACCACATGGCGGCGCGGCACCGGGATGCGGACCTCCTGCCCGACGAACAGCGTATAGGGCGGCTGCAGGTCGTTGGCGTCGATGATCGCGCGGATCGGCACCTGATACCGCCGCGCCAGGCCGTAGACCGTGTCGCCCTTGCGCACCGTGTGAATGCCGGCGCGCCCGGTGGGGACCCAGTTCACGTCGTTGCTCGTACGCCGGGATTGCGCTTGGCTCGCCTGGCGGCTGCCGGTATCGCGCTGGCGAGTCTCGCGCGGGGCGCTGGACCGGCCGGAACGATCGATGGTTTGCCGGCTGCGCTGTCGACTGCTTTGCCGGCCGCTCTGCGACGTGTTGCCGGAGGACGCGCGACCCGCCGACTCGTTCTGCCCAGGTCCGCCGCTGCCGTAAACGACCGGCGCAGGCGGCCCCGAACGCGTGCAGCTGGAAACACCGAGCACGCAGACGACAGCCAGAATCAAAGGCAAGGCCCGTCGAGACCGGCACATCGGTGCGGTGCTTTCGGGCGTATGCGGGGTATCGATCGGTCTTCTCCTGCCTCTCATCCGCCGTGCGGGCCGCCGGCAGCCCGGGATTGCTGCTGCGGTAGACCCGCGACCAGCGGAACGAACCGCACCTCGCCCAGATCTTCCTCCTGCACGTTGCCACTGTCGTCCCGGGTGATCCGCATCAGCCGCTGGACCCGGCTTTCCGCGCCCACCGGACACACCATGATTCCACCAGGACCTAGCTGGTCGATCAGCCGTTCGGGCAAGCTGGTCGCCGCCGCGGTCACGATGATCCGCTGAAATGGAGCCTGCTCGCGCCAGCCCTGCCAGCCATCGCCAACGCGGCTGGTGACGTTGTGGATACGCAACTCGGCCAGCCGCTTTTCCGCAGTCTGCAACAGTTCGCGGTAACGTTCGATCGTGTAAAGCCGACGGCACAGCCGCGACAGCACGGCTGCCTGATAGCCGGAGCCGGTCCCGATCTCCAGAACCTTCATCCGCCGGTCGGCTTTCAACGCCTGGGTCATCTTGGCAACCACCTGCGGCTGGCTCAGCGTCTGACCCTGACCGATCGGCAAGGTAATGTTCTCGTAGGCACGGTCCTGGAACGCCTCGGGGACGAACGCCTCGCGCGGGATCCGCTCGATCGCCGACAGGACGGCCGTATCGACCACCCCCGTCTGCCGCAATTGCATCACCAGCCGGATCTTGCGCGCCGCCAGGCTCACGTCGTTGCCCACCCCCAGGCGTGGTTCAGTCGAATGCCTCGCCAAGCGAGCTCATCAGATCGCGCGCGGTGAGGTCTAGATGCAGCGGCGTCACCGATATGTACCCCTCGGCGATCGCGGCCAGATCGGTGTCGTTGGCCAACGCCTCGTCGCGCATGTAATCGCCGATCCAGACGTATGGCCGACCGCCCGGATCCTTACCCTCGACGATTTCGGTCTGTACATCGCGCCGGCCCTGCCGGACCACACGCACGCCCTGCACGTCCTCGGGCTCGACGTCCGGGAAGTTGACGTTGACCAGCGTATCCGCGGCAAAGCCAGCCGCGCAGATTTGCTGGATCACCCGTGCGGCGTGGGCTTTCGGCGTCTGCCAGCGGAAATCGTGGTCACCGCGGCGGTTGAGCGACAGCGCGATCGACGGCAAGCCCAGCAGCGCCGCCTCCATCGCAGCCGCCACCGTGCCGGAATAGGTCACGTCCTCCGCCAGGTTGGAGCCGAGATTGATGCCGGAGAGCACCAGGTCCGGCTTGCGGTCGGCCAGCACCTTGGCGGTGGCGACGACAACGCTGTCGGTCGGCGTGCCATCGACCGAATGGCGCCGCGCCCCCAGCTGGCGCAGCCGCAAGGGATGACGGACGGTCAGGGAGTGGCTGGTCGCCGACTGCTCCGTTTCCGGCGCGACGGTCCAGACATCGTCGCTCAGCGTCTGCGCGATCTCCTCCAGCACCCGGATGCCGGGGGCATGCACACCGTCGTCGTTGGTGATCAGGATGCGCGCGCCGCGCGGATCGATAGGGCGAAGGGCGCTCATGCGACCGACCCACCGGTCAGGATCGTCTCGCGCCCGCCCAGATAGGGGCGCAGCGCCTCAGGCACGCGTACGCTGCCATCCGGCTGCTGATGATTTTCCAGCACCGCGATCAGCGCGCGTCCGACAGCAATGCCGGAGCCATTCAGGGTATGCACGAAGCGCGTACCCTTGCCTTCTGACGGGCGGTAGCGCGCCTTCATCCGGCGGGCCTGATAGTCGCCTGTGTTGGAGCAACTGGAGATTTCCCGGTACAGCCCCTGCCCCGGCAGCCAAGCCTCCAGGTCGTAGGTCTTGCGCGCCGCCGCACCGGTATCGCCGGTGCACAGCGTGACCACGCGGTAGGGTACCTCCAGCTTCTGCAGCACCGCTTCCGCGCAACCAACCATGCGCTCCAGCTCCTCCCAGCTCTTATCCGGGTGCGCGACCGAGACCATCTCGCACTTTTCGAACTGGTGCTGGCGCAGCATGCCGCGCGTGTCCTTGCCGGCGGCCCCGGCCTCGGCGCGGAAGCACAGCGTCAGCGCGGTGTAGCGGATCGGCAGATCATCCTCGGCGACGATCTCATCGGCCATCAGATTGGTCAGCGGCACCTCGGCCGTGGGCGAGAGCCAGTAGCCGTTGGTGGTGCGGAACGAGTCGTCGCCGAACTTGGGCAGTTGCCCGGTGCCGAACAGCGCGTCGTCGCGCAGCAGGACCGGCGGATTGACCTCCTGATAGCCGTGCTGGCTGGTCTGCAGGTCGATCATGAACTGGCCGAGCGCGCGGTGCAGCCGGGCGATCTCGCCCTTCATGACGACGAACCGGCTACCCGACAGCTTGGCGGCCAGCTCGAAGTTCATCTCGCCGGTCGCCTCGCCCAGCTCGAAGTGCTGCTTGGCGGCGTCCGACGCGTGCGGCTCGCCCCAACGGCGAACCAGGACATTATCGTCTTCGTCTTCGCCGTCCGGCACATCGTCCGCGAGCGTGTTCGGCAGCCCGACAAGCAAGTCGTCCAGCTCACCCTGCAGCTGCTGCTCGCGGTCTTCGACCTCGGCCATCCGGCGCTTCAGGTCGGCGACCTCCTGCTTGGCCTGCTCGGCCGCCTCCTGCTCGCCGGCCTTCATCTTCTGGCCGATTTCCCTGGACGCCTCGTTCCGGCGGGTCTGCATCTCCTGCAGATCCTGATGCAGGCGCCGGCGCTCCTGATCCAGTTCCAGAATCTTGGGCGACGGCGCGTCCAGCCCACGGCGCGCCATCGCCCGATCGAACGCCTCGGGCTGTTCGCGTATCCATTTTAGGTCGTGCATGACGTCTTTCGTTCGCGATTCGCCGTTCCGACCCGCCCTGATCGCGGGCGGCAAAAACCGCAGGCGTTATAAGGCCTCGGAGGTTACCCGTCCATGACCGGCGCATGCGACCGGGGCAACGAGTCGCCGGCCCCGCGGTCTTGCTGGTGCGACCGCGGGGCCTCCGGCTTTACTCTTCGTCGATCTCGCGCTCGGTCTCGGCTTCGGCCTCGGCGCGCTTGCGCTCGGTGAGGCGGGCCATCCAGATCGAGATCTCGTAGAGCAGGATGATCGGCACCGCGAGCGAAATCTGGCTGAGCGGATCCGGCGGGGTGAAGATTGCCGCCGCGATGAACACGCCGACGATCGCGTACTTGCGCTTACGCCGCATGCCTTCGCTGGTCGCCAGACCGACGCGGGCCATCAGCGTCATCACCACCGGCAACTGGAAGCACAGGCCGAAGGCGAAGATCAGCTTCATCACCAAGCCCAGGTACTCGTTGACCTTGGCTTCCAGCTGAATCGGCAGGCCGCCGCCCGTTCCGCTCGTCTCGAACGACAGGAAGAACTCCCAGGCAAGGGGGAAGATCGCCCAGTAGACGAGCGCGCCGCCTAGGAAAAACAGGACCGGGGACGCGATCAGGAAGGGCGCCAACGCCTTCTTCTCGTGGCGATACAGCCCCGGCGCCAGGAACATCCAGAACTGTGTCAGGAACACTGGGCAGGTGATGAAGGCGCCGAAGAAGAAGGCGACCTTGATATAGGTAAAGAAGACCTCGGTGAGGTCGGTAAAGATCATCCGCCGATAGCCCTGATCGAGCCCCCGGCGCTGCAGAATGTCGGCCAGCGGATCGACCAGGAAATTAAACAGCGGCTCGGCGAAGTAGAAGCAGATCAGGAAGCCGACAACCAGGGCGCCGATGCTCCACAGCATGCGGTTGCGCAGCTCGATCAGATGATCGAGCAGCGGCATCTTGCGGTCGTCGTAGGTGTCGTCGCTCACGCCCGAATATGCCTTTCTGCTCGCCTGCCGCGGCGCCCCCTGGGCCCTTCGTGCCCGAAAACGCCTCACCTGCATCTAAGTCTTGCCTACCGCTCCACGTGCCGGTTCGACAAGCTGTCGGACACGCGCTAGACGGCGCTCGGCGATGCCGCCCTAGCTGGAAGCGGTGGTGTCGGCTTTGCTGTTGTTGCCAGAGCCGCTCGCGCCAGAGGCCGCCGCGCCGTTTTCGCCGCTGTTGGCGGAGGCGCTTCCGCCGGCTTGCGACGCTCCGCCTTTGGGCGTCTCCGCCGCTTTTGCCTGGCTCGTCTTGGTGTCGGCGTTTTCCGTGCTTGTTTCAGTCGCCGATTGCTTCGCGTCGTCTTTCGCAGCATGCGTAGAGGTCGAGGCGCCTTCCTGCGACCCGGCGGTATCGGCGCCGTGGGCGCGGGCCTCCCGATCGAAGTCGGCCGCGGTCTGACGCACCGAGCCATCGGGGTCGACCTCGCGCTCGAACTCGTCCTTCGGATTGTAGGTGCGCGCCTTTTCGACCGTCTTGCGGGCCTCGTCCAATTCCGCTTCGTGCATCATGTCATCGAGGCTGGACTGGAAGTCGCGCGCCATCATCCGCGCCTTGCGCGTATATTGGCCGATCGTGCGCATCACGGTCGGCAAGTCTTTGGGTCCGATCACGATGAGCGCCAGCAAAGCGATCATCGCCATTTCGGACCAGCCGATGTCCAACATGGCAGGGCCTGTAAGCGCGGGCGGTAAAGATTAGGAAAGGCGAGCGCAGTCCACGCCCCCGACTAGACAGGGCGCGCGGGCCGCAAGCTCGGCGTCAGAAACGCATCGAACGCCCGGCGGCTTATCCGTTGGCCGCCTGGCGGTCCTTGTCCTGGCTCTGCCTGTCGCTGCTCTCGGTGCTGCTGGACTGAGCCGTCGTTGCCTCCCCCTCGATCTTCTTGGGATCGGCCTCGTCGCCCTCGTCCTTCTTGTCGTCGTCCTTCAGCCCCTTTTTGAAAGCGTTGATCCCGCTGCCCATGTCCTTCATCAGCTTCGGGATCTTGCCGCCCCCACCGAAGAGGATCAGCACGACGGCCAGGACGATGAGCCAGTGCCAGATACTAAACGTTCCCATACCGGGATCTCCTTAGAGAGAAGGTCGTCGTCCGCCAGTGTTATCGGCGCCGGAGCGGACTATTGCAGAAAGCCTGGGGGGCCGCAACGCCGCGCCCCGCCAACTTGTCCGGGCCTCTTATCGTCTCTGAATTATGTAACGTGACCTGCCGGAAAAACAAAGGTTTGGCTGCGATCGAGCTGGACGTCCAGCAGTTCGTCCTCGGCCGGCAGGAAACGGCCCGGGATTCGGGCGTGCAGCTGGATATCGTCCTCCTCGGCCTGCGGAGCCGACGCCTGCGCGCCGTTGGCCGGCAGGGCCAAGTGTAGCATCGACGAGCGCCCGAGCAGCCGGGCCGTGCGCACCCGTGCCGGCCGCTGGCCGGGCGCGCGATCTTCCGGGGCCTGGCAGGGCTGCACGCGCAGCGCTTCCGGGCGGATCAGGATCTCCACCGCCTGCCCGTCCGCCAGTTGGCCGGCATCCAGCTGGCCAAATGGCGTGGGCACAGATCCATTTTTAACAACGCCCGGCAGGCGATTGATTTCGCCGAAGAAACTGGCGACAAACTTGTTCACCGGGTTTGCGTACAGCTCCGCCGGCGGGCCGAGCTGGACGAGTCGCCCATCACACATCAAGGCGATCCGATCGGCCATGAACATGGCCTCCTCGGGATCGTGCGTGACCATCAGGGTCGCCGCACCGGCCTGCTTGAGCACGGTCAGCGTCTCGTCGCGAATGCTCTGCCGCAGCGTCACATCGAGCCCGGAGAAGGGCTCGTCCAGCAGCATGACCTTGGGGTTGGGCGCGAGCGCCCGGGCCAACGCGACGCGCTGCTGCTGCCCGCCGGACAGCATATGCGGGTGCGCATCGGCCAGGTGCGTCATGCCGACCTGCTTGAGCACCGCATGCGCCCGCGCTTCCCGCTCCTTCTTCGACCAGCCACGCAGCCCAAAGGCGACGTTGCCCTTCACGTCCAGGTGCGGGAACAGGGCGTAGTCCTGGAACACCAGACCGACGCTGCGGTCTTCCGGGGCCACATCGCGCTTCTGATCGCCAACCGGCGTCCCATCGATCAGCACCCGGCCCTGCTGCAGGCGTTCCAGGCCGGCAGCGACCCGCAGCGCGGTGGTCTTGCCACAGCCGCTGGGCCCCAACAGGCAGACCAGTTCCCCGCGTCCGACGGATAGGGAGACGTCGTCGACCGCGCGGACCTGGCCGAAATCGTGCCTGACGTGCTCGAGTTTGAGGACTTCCATGAAACGGCCGGTATCCCGGACGAGAGAGGTGGGCTGCGCTGTTCGGATGAGACGTGAGACACAGCGCTCAACGCCTACCTATGCCAGCCGACGGGCCGGTTCAAGCAGCGACCCCATCTTCGGCGATAGCGCGACTTAGCGCGGGGGCGCGGAGTCGTCGCTCTCCTGGGTGTCAGCGCCCTCCCCGTCGTCGAGCAGATCCTCACCGAACGCGGGGTCGAGCGCCTCTTCAGAGTCTTCGTCGTCGCCGGCTTGGTCGTCATCGCCCTCCTGCTCCGCCGCCTCGCCGAGCAGGCCACGGGCCGAAAGGGAGGCCATCGCCGGGCGCTGATCGATCAGGCCGGAGGCCTTGAGCTCTTCCAGGCCCGGCAGGTCCTTGATTTCGCTGAGCCCGAAATGATCCAGGAAGTTCTGGGTGGTGCACCAGGTCACCGGCCGCCCCGGGGTTTGCCGACGCCCACGCGGACGGATGAACTCCGCCTCCAACAGCGTATCCAGCGTGCCTTTGTTCAGGCTAACCCCCCGAATTTCCTCGATTTCGCCACGGGTCACCGGCTGGTGATAGGCGACGATCGCCAGCGTCTCCACGGCCGCGCGGGAAAGCTTACGCGTGACTTCCCGGTCGATGCGCAGCTGCCCGGCGAGATCCTCGGCGGTGCGAAAGGCATAGGCGTTGCCGATCCGGCGCAGCTCGATGCCACGATTGGTGTAGAGTTGCTGCAACTCCCCCAGCAACGCGTCGATGTCGGCATCTTCCGGCAGGTAACGCGCGAACTCGCCCGGGGTCTTCGGGTCCGCCGCCGCGAACAGCACTGCCTCCAACAGCCGCAGGCGCTCGAACTGGGACTCCGTCATGACGACTCGCCCTCGCCCGGACCATCCCTCTCGTCCGTCTCGGCGGGCGTGCGCGGGCGCAGGAAGATCGGTCCGAAGGTATCCTCCTGGCGCAGATCGATCTTGCCGTCGCGCACCATCTCCAAACTCGCGGCGAAGGTCGCGGCGAACGCGCTGCGCCGCTGCAGGCCGCTGTCCATGCCGGGTGGCAGGAAAGCGGCGAGCGTGCTCCAGTCCGGCGCCACGCCGAGCAGACGTTTCAGCCGGCCCAACGCGTCTTCCACCGAATAGAGATCGTGCGGATCGACGCGCAGGCTTTCGGCCTGATGGTGCACCTTTTGCCGGGCGTAGGCCTGCAGCAACTCGTAGAGCGAGCATTCGTAGATCGGCCGGTCAACGACCGGGATCTCCATCGGCTCACCGCGCGCGAACACCTCTTGGCCCAGGCGTGGGCGGGCCATCAGTTTCTTGCCCGCGTCCTGCATCGCCTGCAGGCGTTGCAACTGAAAGCGCAGGGCCGCCGCCATCTCCGCGCCCGACGGCTCTTCCTCCTGGCTTTCCTGCTCGGGCAGCAGCAGGCGCGATTTCAGATAGGCGAGCCAGGCCGCCATCACCAGATAGTCGGCCGCCAATTCCAGGCGCAGACGACGCGCCTCACGCACGAAAGCCAGGTACTGCTCGGCCAGCGACAGGATGGAGAGCTGGGTGATATCGACCTTCTGGTCGCGCGCCAGCTGCAGCAGAACGTCGATCGGCCCCTCGAAGCCGCCCAGGTCGACGACCAGGCGTTCCGGATTGCCGTCGGCATCGCGGTGCGGTGGGTCTTCCTCGAACGGGACGACGTTGCTCAACGGCTGCTCGGCTCCTCTCTCGCACCCCGGACCCAGGCGTGCTGTGCCTTCGGACCGTGGCTACGCGCCCGCCAGCAGGGCGTCAAGCTGCTGCCGGGCGGCGACAGGATCCTCCAACGGGGCGACAGTCGCCTGACGCGTGCGCTCGCCCATCGCAACCCGGCGCACGGCCTCGGGCGTCATCTGCGCGGCTCCCGCCATGACGGCGGCCATCTCCTCCCGCGCACCGTTGCAGTGCAGCACGAGGTCACAGCCAGCGGCCAACGCTTCCGCCGCGCGCTGATCGAACCCGCCGCTGAGCGCTTGCATCGACAGGTCATCGGACAGCAGGACACCGTCGAAGCCCATTTCCGCGCGGATCGTTGTTCCAATGACCTCCGGCGACAGGGTTGCCGGGCGCTGCGGATCGATCGCCTCGTAGATCACGTGCGCGGTCATCGCCCAAGCCTCGCCCGCCAAGGCCGTAAAGGCCGGAAAATCGCTGGCGCGCAGCGTCTCCAGATCGGCGTCGACACGCGGCAACTCATGGTGGCTGTCGACCAGCGCGCGGCCGTGCCCCGGAATGTGCTTGATCGTCGGCAACACCCCGCCGGCCAGCAGGCCGTCGCAGACCGCCTTGCCCAGCGCCGCGACCACCTGCGGGTCCGCGCCGAATGACCGGTCCCCGATCACCGCGCTTGCCCCGGGCACCGCAATGTCCAGGCACGGCAGGCAGTCCACCGTGATACCCAGCTCGCTCACTTCATGCGCCAGCAAGCGGGCGTTCAGACGGGCCGCCGTGCACGCTGCATCGAGGTCGCGCGCCGCCATCTCGGCAAAGCGCGCAGGCGCCGGCGCCTGCCGCCAAGTCGGCGGCTTCAGGCGCTGCACCCGGCCACCTTCCTGATCGATCAGGACCGGCGCGTCGGCACGGCCAACCGCATCGCGCAACTGATCGACCAGGGCGCCGACCTGCGCCGGTGTCTCACAGTTGCGCGCGAACAGGATGAAGCCAAGCGGGTCATGCTCGGCGAAAAACGCACGCTCGTCACGGTCGAGCTGCGGGCCGGCACAGCCCAGGATGGCGCTGCGGGGCATCCAGCTAGCGGGTCACCGGCAGACAGGCCTGATCCTGCGCCTTCAGTCGATCGCACAGCTGCTGCGCCGCCGACCGCTCACCAAACGGGCCGGTGCGCACGCGCCAGTACATCTGGCCGTTCACTTCGGCGTTCTGGAGCAGCAGGCTCTGGCCACCGAGCAGGTCGGGGAAACGCTGCTGGAAGTTCGACCAAGCCTGGCGGGCCGCCTGTTCGCTTTTGACGGCCGCCAACTGCACGGCATAGCGACCCTGCGCCGGCTCAGGGTCTTGCGTCGCTTCCGCCGCGCTTTGCGTCGGCTCGGCCTCGGCCGTTTGGGGTTGCGTCTCGCTCTGGCTGGCGGCGCCGTCCCCGCCGGGCTTGCGCTCGGGGGTCCGCGACGGTGTCTCGGCTGCTGACTCCGCCGGCGCATCGGTGGTCGTGGACGTATCTTCGGCGGTGCTATTGTCATTCGGAGCCGCCGCCTGGCCGTCGCCCGACATGTCCTGATCGGGGACAGTGGTCTCCGGCAGATCCGCGACCTGCTCGCCCTCCTGCGCATCCGTGCCGCCAGTGGACGATCCGGCGCCCTGCCCTTGGAGCGCCTGACCCTGCTGGTCGGATGGGCTGGCTTGGCTTGGCTCGGGCGGCTGCGGCTCCTCGGGCGGCGGCAGCAGGCGCTCGACCTGGCCGCTGTCGTCGCCGTCGCGCTCGTTCATCACCAGCTTGTCTTGGTATGGCACGTCCATCCCGCCGGGATCTTCGGGCTCGACCTTCTCCGCGCCATCCTGCGTGGCAACGACCGGCACGTCGCCGGTCGCCGCACTGCGGCTCCCCCAGGTGTAGGCGTACCAGACGACACCCAGGAACAGGACAACCGCAAGCAGCGCCACGCCAACCTGCACGAGCCGACGGGCCAGCAGACGCGGCCCGTCGTCCTCGTCCATGTAGTCATAGGCGTCGTCGTAGGATTCCTCGTCATACGCCGCACGCGGCCGGCGCTGGTCGGGCATCGGCCCGAGGTCGTCAGCCTCCCGCCAGTCGTCGCCATGCGGCTCCGGGTAACGCGGGTCGTCTCGGCGAGGGCCGTTCGGGCCTTGATCGGACGGCATCTAGCGCAACTCCTCCAACGGATCCACGCCCATGATTTCCAGCCCGGAGGCGATCGTCTGCTGTACCGCGCGCACCAGCGCGAGACGCGCCCGGGTCAGCTCCGGATCATCGGGCTGCAGGAAACGCAGTGTGGTATCGTCCTTGCCCTTGGTCCACAGCCCGTGAAAAGCCGCCGCCAAGTCGTGCAGGTAAAACGCCAGACGGTGCGGCTCGTATGCTTCCGCGGCCCCTTCCACCGTGCGCGGCCAACCGGCTAGATATTTGATAAGCCCGATTTCCTCGGAGTCGGTCAAGCGCGACAGCTGTGCCTGAGACAGCGACATCCCGTCCAGCGCGATGTCCGGCCATTCGCTCTCCGCGTGGCGCAGCACCGAGTGGCAGCGCGCGTGCGCATACTGAACGTAGAAGACCGGATTATCCTTCGACTGCTCGACCACCTTCTCCAGGTCGAACTCCAGCTGGGCGTCGTTCTTGCGGGTCAGCATGATGAACCGCACGACGTCCTTGCCGACCTCGTCGACCACCTCGCGCAGCGTGACGAAGTTGCCGGAGCGCTTCGACATTTTCACGGGCTCGCCCGCGCGCAGTAACTTGACCAACTGGCACAGCGCGACGTGCAGGTGCCCCTCGCCGTCGGTCAGTGCTTTCACGGCGGCCTGCATGCGCTTGACGTAGCCGCCGTGATCCGCGCCCCAGACGTTGATCATATTGGCATAGCCGCGGCGGTACTTGGCCAGGTGGTTGGCCATGTCGGCGGCGAAGTAGGTCCAGGACCCGTCGTGTTTGCGGATCGGCCGGTCGACGTCGTCGCCGAATTCGGTCGCCTTGAACAGGGTCTGCGGGCGCTCTTCCCAGTCCTCGGGCTTCTTGCCCTTGGGCGGTTCCAGCACGCCGGTATAGATCAGCCCGCGCGCCTCTAAATAGCCAAGCACCTCCTCGACCGCGCTGGCCTGCGTCAGCTCGCGCTCGCTGGTAAAGACGTCGTGTTCGACCCCCATCGCCGCGAGGTCGTCGCGGACCGTGGCCATCAATTGGTCGATGGCAAACGCCCGAACCTCGGGCAGCCAGTCGGACTCGTTCAGACCTTGCCACTTGGCGCCGTCGCGCGCGGCAAGCGCCTGGCCGACATCCTTCAGATAGGCGCCAGGGTAAAGCCCCTCTGGAATCTCGCCGATCTCCTCGCCGAGGGCTTCCAGGTAGCGCAGATACGCGGAGCGGGCGAGCGTGTCGACCTGCCCGCCGGCATCGTTGACGTAGTATTCCTTGCAGACGTCATAGCCAGCCTTGGCAAGCAGACCCGCAAGCGCGTCGCCGACCACCGCGCCGCGGGCGTGGCCGACGGTGAGCGGGCCCGTCGGATTGGCCGAAACGTACTCGACATTGACCTTGGTGCCCTGGCCCAGGTCACTTGCCCCCCAGGCCTTTCCGGCCTGCAACAGCTGTCCCAGCAGTTCCGCCCAGTAGGCGTTGGCCAGCCGCATGTTGACGAAGCCCGGCCCGGCAACCTCGCACCCGGTGATCTCGTCCAGGGCGCGCAGCCGCTCGGCCAGCGGCTCGGCAATGTCGCGCGGCTTCATCCCGGCCGGCTTGGCCAGCACCATGGCCGCGTTGGTGGCGAGGTCGCCGTGCGCAGACTCGCGCGGTGGCTCCACCTTGACGTTGGCCAAGTCGAGGTCGCCCGGCAGGGTGCCGGCGTCCTGCAAGGCCGCAAGCTCCCGGACAATGCGGTCACGGAAGGCGGTGTAGAAGTTCATCGGATGTCGCGTACCCAGCGTCTCGACCCCGCCTCGGGCGGAGTGATGATATGTCACGTCGCAGCCGTCACATCGAACAGCTTGCGGTGTTCCTCGATGGCGTAGCGGTCGGTCATGCCGGCGATGTAATCGCCAATCACCCGTGCCCGCGCCGGCGCATCCAGCGCCTCGGCATGCGTGCGCCATTCCTGCGGCAGGCAATTGGGAGCCTGCGTGTACTGCTCGAACAGCTCGCGCACCACGCGCCGCACTTTCTCGGTCATGCGGTTGACCTTGTAGTGGCGGTACATGCGCTCGAACAGGAACTGGCGCAGCGCGCGCTCCTTCTGACGCATGGCGTCGGAGAACGCAACCACCGGCTCGGATGCCCGGCGCACCGCCTCTGGGCTGGCAGGCGCCAGCGCGCGCAGGCGGCGCTCGGTCTCGGCCAGCAGGTCCCCCACCATCAGATCGATCAGCCGGCGCACCGCCTCGTGGATCAGCCGCGCATCGTCGATCCCGGGGTGGGCCGCGCGCACCTCCGCCAGCACCGGACCGACCAGCTCCAAATCTGCCAGGTCGGCCAGGGTGAACAGACCGGCGCGCAGACCATCATCGATATCATGGTTGTCGTAGGCGATGTCGTCGCCCAGCGCCGCCACCTGCGCCTCCGGTCCGGCGTGGGTATCCAGCTCCAGGTCGAAGGTTTGTGAGAAAGCGCGCAGCTCGGGGGCCGGCGCGTGGACCGGACCGTTATGCTTCACCACCCCCTCCAGGCTCTCCCATGTCAGGTTGAGCCCATCGAAATTGGCATAGCGATGCTCGAGCGCCGTCAGGATGCGGAAGGTCTGGACGTTGTGGTCGAAACCGCCAGCCCCGGCGGCCTTGAGCTGCTGGCTCAGTTCCTCCTCGCCGGCGTGGCCGAACGGCGTATGGCCGAGATCGTGCGCGAGCGCGACCGCTTCCGCCAGGTCCTCGTTCAGACCGAGCTGGCGACAGATCGAGCGGGTGATCTGCGCCACCTCCAGGCTGTGGGTCAGGCGCGTGCGGAAGTAATCGCCCTCGTGATAGACGAACACCTGGGTCTTGTACTGCAGCCGCCGGAACGCCCCGGAATGCACAATCCGGTCGCGGTCGCGCTGAAAGACGCTGCGCGTCGCGCTTTCCGGCTCGGCGTGCAACCGCCCCCGCGAAGCCGCAGGCGCGCTCGCATACGCCGCCAATGTATCTGCGTTGGCCGTTTTCACCGTCATGACGGACGGGAGACTACGCCGGCACCCGAAACACCGCAATCGAGGCGGTTCAGAGATTCCCGTAGGCCCGAAGTGAACGGCCGTCGTTTGACAGCGATCCACGGGCGTTTACATTAGAGGATGGAGTTCCTGGCAGCGTCGAAAGGCAAGAGCCGTGAGCGAGACCGCAAGCCTACAGCAGGAAACGATGCGCAACCGCGACACCGCCGGCGAAGCCCCGTCGACGGTCGAGGCGGGCGACGGCAGCCTGAAGCCCATCAGCATCACCGAAGCCGCGGCCAAGCGGATCGCCTTCCTGATCGAGCAGGAGGGCGACCGGGAGTTGATGCTGCGCGTGTCGGTTTCCGGCGGCGGCTGCTCCGGCTTCCGTTACGGCTTCGACTTCGACAAGCAGATCAACGACGACGACCACACCTTCACGCGCGACGGCGTGAAGATCGTCATCGACGAGGTTTCGCTGGAGCTTCTCGGCGGCTCGGAGCTGCACTACGTCGACGATCTGATCGGCTCCTACTTCGAGGTGCGCAACCCGAACGCCAGCAGTTCCTGCGGCTGCGGCGCCTCCTTCTCGATCTAGGTCGCTGGCCGTGCCACCAGAGTCATCATAGGAGCGCTCACTCCTTAACCACCATATCGGTGTGACGATCACGCACAGGCCGATGCCGAAGGTTTGAGCCGCCCCGACCGGGGCGGCTCAAAATGTGTTGGGGCGAACGTTCTGCCCCATACAGTATTCAGCCGATTGCACGAATCTCGTTGAACGGTCGATCAGACGAAAATCAGGCGGCGCGGACCTCCTGCAGGAAAGTGTCCACCTCTCCGCGCAGGCGTTCGGACTGGGTGGCCAACTCGGAGGCCGCAGACAGCACCTCGTTGGACCCTGCCCCGGCGACATCGGCCGCCTCGCTGACGCCAGCGATATTGCGCGTGACTTCCTGCGTCCCCTCGCTGGCTTCCAACACATTGCGGGCGATCTCCTGGGTCGCCGCGCCCTGCTCCTCGACCGCCGAAGCGACCGATTGGGTGATCTCGTTGATCCGCTCGACCGTCGTCGCGATGCCCTGGATGGCGTCCACAGCCGCGCCGGTCTCGCCCTGGATATGTCCCACCTGAGCGCTGATATCCTCGGTGGCTTTGGCGGTCTGGTTGGCGAGCGACTTCACCTCGTTCGCCACCACGGCAAAGCCCTTGCCGGCCTCGCCAGCGCGCGCGGCCTCGATCGTGGCGTTCAGGGCAAGCAGATTGGTCCGCTCGGCAATCTCGGAGATGATCTCCACCACCTCGCCGATCTTATCGGCCGCCGCCTTCAAGCCTTCGACCTGCGCATTGGTCCGCTGGGCCTGCTGGGCGGCTTCACTCGACATGCGCGAAGAGTCGCTGACCTGCCGGCTGATCTCGCGGATCGAACCCGCCAGCTGCTCGGAAGCGCTGGACACCGTCTGGACGTTGGAGCTGGCTTCCTCAGCTGCCGTGGACACGGCCTGCGCCTGCCGACTGGTCTCCTCGGATGTCGCGGAAAGCGACTGTGCGGAATGCTGCATCTCGGACGCCGCGGAGGACACCGCGTTGACCACACCCATCACCTGGCTCTCGAAATTCGCTGCCAGCTTCACCTGTTTGGTGATTACCGCCCAGGTCAGCATCGGACCGACATAACGCCCGGCCTGGTCCCGAATCGCTTCCACCTTCAGATCCAGCGTCTCATCACCCAACTTGATTTTGGTGTGCCACGGCAGGTTGTTCGGATCGCGCAGAATGGCGTGCTGGTGAGCTGGGTTCTTATGGAAGACGTCGATCGTCTCGCCAATCATCTCGTCCGACCCCACGGGCAACAGGTGCTGTAGCTTGGTGACCGTCTCCTTCGTCGCCTTGTTGCAGTAGGTGATGCGGAAGTCTTTGGCATCGCACATCATGACGTTGATCGGCATCTCATCGACCATGCGATTGACCACATAAGCGTTGATGACCGATTCCCGGAGATCCTCCAGCGCGCGCGCCATCTGCCCGATTTCGTCATGCCGGCGACCGACCTTCGCCTCCGCGGTGATATCACCACCGGCCAGGCGCTGCATCGTCTCGGTCATACGCCTGACAGGCCCGGCGATGCCGCGACCGATCGTCCAGGCAATAGCGGTTCCCGCCACTATGGCGATCAGCACGGCACCGCCAACCATCGTCTCGGTGCGTGCGATGCTGGAGAGCGTGTAGATTTCCAGTTCCGCCTCGTGGGCACGGGCTGCCTCGGCAATGCGATCGGCATCGGCGATCACCGAGTCGGCGAGCCCAACCATCTTGACATCGACTTGTTCACTCAGACGGGCATTGAGCTCCAACACCGTGCGATAGTCGGCCCGGTAGGCCTCCAGTTCCTGACGCAGAGTGTCGAGT
This sequence comes from Rhodovibrio salinarum DSM 9154, assembly GCF_000515255.1. Lineage (NCBI taxonomy): Bacteria > Pseudomonadati > Pseudomonadota > Alphaproteobacteria > Rhodospirillales > Rhodovibrionaceae > Rhodovibrio > Rhodovibrio salinarum. The sequence goes on from NZ_KI911559.1 coordinate 2,857,918, forward strand.
TGGGTACTGGCGCGGCCGTCCAGGTCGAGGTCGGCCATCTTGTCCAGGCTTGTATTCAGCGTGGCAAAGGCCGCATCGGCGCGCTCGCGGGTTTCAGGGGTATCGGCGCGCAGCACGGCATTGATGCGATAGAGGCCAGCCAACAGATCTTTTTCGACCGTCTGGCCCAGATCGATCGCCACGGCACCGGCCGCGGACAATCGACCGCGCAGGTTTTTGATCGTCTCGAGGGCGGAATCGGCGCGCGCCGGCATGGACTCGCCCGTTAGGCTGGTCCGCTTCGCGACGACCGTTTCAACGCCCTCGAATTCTGCGATGTACCTGTCGAACGAAGCCTCGAGGGCGGTCAGCGCCTCGGTCTGCGCCGGCGTTAATTGTACGGTCCCGAGGTTGGCGAGTTGATCTTCGATCTTTCCAACCAATGCGCGGACGTCGGCTGCTTCCTCCGGGCGGGAGCTCAGGACGTACTGGTCGACGTGTGCGCGGGTTTGCGCGAGTCGCCGCTCCAGCTGGGCGATCGCCACCACCTCGTTAGCCGTCTGCGTATATTCATGGAATGTCTCGGCAGTACGCTCGAAGGTAAGGTAGGTACCGCCCCCCACCACGGCCATGATGGCAAGAATCAGAGCGAAACCGCCAAAAATCTTCTGACGGATCGAAAGTTTGACGGTGGCGCCGAGCTGCCGTGCATCCTGCTGACCGCCCCTATTCCGCATCCTCGAAACTCCTGGTTCCCGGGCGCGGGGACCGCGCCCGTCCGTTGTTGTGCGACCCGACGCCGCAACCGACCAAAGTTTCGCTGAGAAAGGTTAATACAGTTTTGAACGATTTTATGTAGAGCGCCCGAAAACGAGCCTCTGAACATGAAATGCCTTGGCATTGCCGAGCGACACAAGGTCATGCCTATTGCGGCGATAACGGCCCGAAAGCTCAGGCAAGACAACCGAAACCCTCGGTTTCGATTTTCAAGTGGCGAATTGAGCGGTCGGGAAACTAGGCTCCTGCGCAGCGGCGCCCGCCGTCAAAGCCCCTTTGGCAAGCGCCGTGGCAGCAGAATGCGTGCTGAGGGCGTGAACAGGGCGGGCGTGGAATACCACTGAATTGGGAACTGCAGCACGATCCGATCAGCGTCGAGAAGCGCACGCGCTTCTTTCTCCGCGTCCGTGACAATGTCGATCACGCCATCGGGATAGCGCGCCTAGCCACATGTCATCGTTTCGGGCCGGGGAGACCTAAGTACGCCACTCGATACCCGGCTCGCGGGTTTGGGGCGTCGGCGCCGGGTTAGGCTTGTCGTACCTTCCTTCCAGTTGGTGCCGTCTGTGCTCTCCACAACGGACTACATGGCGATGCTTCCGCGGCAAAGTATCGAAGCGAATGCCAATCTGGATCTGGCGATCCGCCAGCCGCCAGTCGAGGTCGACGGCTTTCCGCTACATCTTGCCTGGCATTCCCGGCAAACCCACGATGCCGTCGTGCAGCACGTGGCCGAGATCATCCATGCCATCCTTGGCCCAACCAGCACTTCATCCGACGGAACTTCGAAGCCCTAGCGGCAGCAATCCCCGGTATAAGTGCGGACTATATCGAAATAACTGCCAACCCAGACGATAAAATTACTGGGGACTTTGCTTGCGGCAGCAAGCATCGCATCGGTTCAAGCTCCGGAATCAACCTGAACGCGTTTAAGCCAGAACTGGGGGCCAATCTTAACGCATCTGATCATCAATCTCCTCCGCCCGGGAACCAGAACAGCGGAGAATGGCTCAGGCGCACGGCCCGGAGGTAAGTAGGACATCGCATCTGACGCACAAAGCCGACTCTCGGGTTGGTTCGCGTGATTTAACGAACTGTCCCGTGTCTCAGGGAGTTCCGCCCCCACCCGCCGGGCGGGTGCTCTCGTCTTCGAGGCGTGCGCTGAAGCTGTTCATGAAATCCTTGGCCGTCTGCACCTCCGCCAGCTGCTTGGCCACCGTCACCGGTCCACCACCAGTCGACGGGTCGAGCAGATCGAAGGTCTCGGCGTGTTCGCTCGCCGCCATCGCCGTCCCGTAGGTTGCCGACAGTTCGCGCAGCCGCGCGCTTTGCCCGGCGAGGGTCATCGCCACCGCTGCACGCATCACACGTCCGGCGCCGGCTGGGTCCAAGCGAGCATCCCCGTCCAAATCAGGCAGCAACCGGTCCAGTACGGCCACGGCTTTGCCCCAGTCGCCCTGTTCGGAATGGATATCGACGGCCAGTTCCAGTGCCGGCTCGCTGTCCATGCCGGCAAGCAGGCTGAGCGCGGCATCCGGCTTGCCGGTCTCGGCCAGGGCGCGGGCCCGCAACAAACGTCGCCTGGCCTCCAGCGAGGGGGGCATGTCCGGCATCTTCGAGATATCCAGAGCTTCGAGCCCGTCTTCCGGCTTGCGATCCAGCAACCGAACAGCCGCCAGGCGCGTTCCCACATCGGCTTTCTCAAGCCCCGACAGACGCCGACGCACCTGCCCTTCCAGCAGACTGCCCGCCCGGGTCAGCAGATCGACGCCGACCAGACGATCGGCCAACCGGGCGATCATCTCGTCGCCGGAATCGCCGGCAGGGGTCAACTCGCGGAAGCTCTCGTAGAGCGCCAACGCCTTAAGCGCCGGCATGCGGTCCGCCTCGCCATCCAGAAACAGACGGGTGAACAGCCGACGCATGCGCGCGGTCGCGCGTTGGGCCAGCGGGCTTTCCGGCAAGTGGGAAGCTGCCTGCTTGAGTGCCGAGAGGGCGCGACCGTAACGCGCTTCCTCAATGTAAAGGTCTGCCAAACGATGCAGCAGCACGCCCTCGAACTCGTCGCCGCGCCAAGCGTAACGCAACCGCTCCAGTTCGGCGATCGCCTCCGGGATCTCGATCTCCCCGGCAGCCAATTGCCGCTCGGTCAAAACCAAGCGGGCACGGGTTCGGCTGGGGGGATGACTGCTCGCCGCGGCTTCGCGCCAGTTCGCTTCCGCGGCATCGGGCTCCCCCGCAACCAACTGGCGGCGGCCTTCCAGGAAAGCGACCTGCGCGGCTTCAGACCGCGTGGGGTCTTGCGCGCGGACTTTATCCAGGTCGACCTCGGCGCCCGGCAGATCGCCGCTTTCGATCCGCGCCTGTGCTGCCCACAGGCGCAACTGCTTGCGCACACTGGGCGGATAGGAGTCCAACATCGGCTCGGCCTTGTGGAAGGCGGCGGCCGCCGACTCATACGCGCCGGTCAAGGCAGCATAGGCCGCCTGCCAAGGCAGGGCCTCCGCGACTCCGTCAAGCACCGGGTCGTTCAGGGTCGTCGCAGCCGTGTTCCAATCGCCGGCAAGTAGCTGGCTGGCAGCACGCATCAGCTTGACCTGCGGGTCGTCAGCGCGGCGCGGCGCGTTCTTCGCGTACAGTTCGAGATGGCCGAGCGCTTCCACCGCCATGCCGTGGGCGAAGTGAAACCGTGCCAGCTCCAGCCGAACCAGCGGCTTCTCCGCCGGGGCCGCGTCCGCCAGCTTCTGGCGAAGTTGCTGCTTCGCCTCGACAAAGCTCATGTCCGGTCGACGCCAAGCCTCCAGGTCCAGCAGCGAATCCCCGGCCGTAGCCGGTGTGCGCACCTCCTGGACCTCACCCTCGGGCTCGGGGTTGATCATCAACGCCTGCCCCTCGCCCTCGACGACGACCTCGCCCTGTCGACGCGTGACGGTGACATAGTCGGCCTTCGGCAACACGGCGATGCCAGTGTGGGTCGCCAACAGCGTGAACTCCGGAAACTCCCGCTCGACCGCCATCCCCTGACCCGGCGCCGCAACCGGAACCACCGACAGCGGTCGACCGGTCGCGGGGTCGCGTAGGTTCAGCACCGCGCCCGACGCCTCGACCGGCAGGATCGCCCGGCCTTCGGCCAGCCGTACCTCGATCGGCTGCGTCGGCAGAACCGGCTGCCGCGATAGAATGGCGCGCCACAAACCGCCATCCAGCTCCGGACGGACCCGCAAACCGGGCCCGCCGGTCATGCGCAGCAGTGTGGTGCCATTGATGTTCTGCCGCTCGACCTTCTCGATGTCTGGCAGCGCTTGCTTCAGTTGTGCGGTGAAATCGTTCGGCGCCTGCCCGGTAACGGCAAGCCATTGCGCACCAGCACGCGCGAAGGCAGCCGCGGCACGACCAGCCCACGGCATCTCCACACGCGCTTGGCGAACCGACGGCGCCACCTCACCAGGAGAGGGCAGAATGCCCTGCGCAACCTCTTGCGGTGTGAACCGACGCGCGCCCGCCAACGCCGCCTCGGCGACCTCCGGTGCGCGCAACTCCGGCTTGAGCTCTGGCAGCACGTCCAGCGGCGCATCGCCCGAATCGTCCGCCTCTTGATCGTTGGCCTGCGCGCCGGACTCCTCTTCTCCCGGTTGCTCCGGCAGTTCCGCTGTCTCGACAGACTCCGGGACGGCTTCCGACGCGTCCGTGCCCGAGGTCTCGTCGTTTGGTGTCAGCCGGTCGGGCTGGGCGTCTTCTGTTTTGGTTGCGGCCTTCGCTGCGTCGCGTGCCGGCGCCTCGATCGTCACTTGGATCTGGGTGCCATTTTCAGCCGCACGGATACGCGCCCCCTTGGGGACCTTCAGGTCGACCCCGCTCTGCTTGGCGGAAACGATCGGCGCAAGGCTCAGGATCTGCGAAGGCTGAACCTCCGAGTAGCCGCTGAAGTCGAAGCGGGCGGGACGGCGGAATCTCAGGCGCGCGGTGCCGGCCTTGGTATCCTGCTGCAGGTCGTAGCCAACCGGAAACGGCCAGTTAAAGGTCAGACGCGCACGCTCCGCTCCCGCTGCCGCCTCGACGCGCACGCGCGGGGGACGCTCGGGGGTCTCGGGCTTGTCGATCTTCTTGAGATCGATCACCACCTTAGTGCCGTAGGTCCAATCCTCGACGAGGAAATCGTCCTTCATCGGGATCGTTAGCCGATAGCCGTGCGGTCCCGGCGCCGGCTGGCCGATGTAATCGTCGAGGACGGGCGACACCGACCAGAACTTGAAATCGGCCCGGCGGGCGAAGGAGATGTAGAGCGTGTTGTCGAACCGCTCGACCTCATACTGCACGCTGTCCGGCCAATCGAACACGATGCGGCCGTAAGATCCGTGATTGCCGCCACGCACACGGATGGACTCAGGTGCCGACTGGGTCCCTGACGCCTGCCCTTGCGTTCCCTGCGCCCACGCCGCTGGCACAAGTACAGCACCCGCCGTCATGGACAACATGACGGCAAGAACGGCCCCGGCCATGCGAACGCAAGACACGCGCGCGGGAGAGCTCATTCGACCGGCTCCCGCGCGGTGTCATGGATCACCAGGTCCACGCGACGGGCGAGCGCGCGGCGCTCCGCCTCGTCCGCCATGGCGGGCAGTTCGTCGTAGCGGGAATCACCCTGCCCGCGGGCGCGGATACGCCCTTCGACACCGCCGGAACGCAGGGCGGCCACAACTGCTTGGGCACGCAGCAACGAGAGTTCCCAGTTCGAGGGATAGCGGGTTACCGGCTTACGCGGGTCGGCATGGCCGACCACCGCCAGCGCGTTCGGCATGTTACGCAACACCCCACCCAGTTGAAAAACCGCCTCTGCCGCCTGCGGCGTCAGGGTGAAATCACCACTGGCAAACAGCAAGTCCGCCGGCAAAGAGAGGAACAGACGGTCCTCGCCCCGGCGCAAGCGCGCGTCCGCCAGCGCTGGCGTCTCGCTCAGGTGCCCGGCCAGCAGTTCCGCGAGGTAATCCAGGTCATCGCCCGGCGTGCGCTCAGGCGACGGCACGTCCATGCGCATCGACGGGCTCGCCACCCGCTGCCCGGCCACCGAATTCAATTGCCGACGCAGGCTTTCGGTCAGGCTGGACCAATCCTGCGTCTTCACGTTGGACATCGCGAAGATCATCACGAAGAAGGTCAACAGCAGCGCGACCAGATCGGTGAAGGTCACCATCCAGGCACCGGCGGTATCGCCGCCTTGCTTGCCCGAAGCGCTGCCCGGCGGCGGCGGGAGCTCCGATTGACCATCGGAACGCCTCTGGGTACTGGGCGGCGGCGGGGGCATGTCGGTCATTGCACCGTCTCCCGGCCGGCCTGCTCCTCCTGGGGTGCCAAGGGGTTCGGCGGAATCTCTTCACTCGGCAGCGTGATCTCGAAGGCGATCCGGCCAGGGTTACCGCGGGTCGGCCACAAACCGGAGCTGAGGCGTTCCCTCGGGACGCCGAGCGTATCCAGCGCACGCACGATCGTGCCGCTGCGCGCGACCGGCAGACGGGTGGCGGACGCATCATCGCCTGGCGGCACGGCGTGCAGCACCTCGACCGTGTAAAGCTCCGGCGCCTGCTGGGAATTCGTCAGGGCGTTGGCCAACCGGCGGAGCAGAACGTCGCGCTGCGGGCGCAACTCGGCTTGCCCCATCTCGAACAGCTCACGCGCGCGTACCTCGAGCCGAAGGACCCGCCCGTCCGCCGAGGTTTCCACCTCGACCAACGGCAAGGTTTGCTTGAACAGGGCGCGGATTCGGTCGGACAGGCTCGCCTGCTTGTCCAGCGCGCCGATCCCGGCGTCCGGCACAGCGCGGCTCTTGGTGGCCGGAACGGCGCCGGCGAAGGTGACGGCGACGCTTTCCAGCACCGCACGGCTGCGTTCTTCCTCATACTTCGAGATGGTCGACAGCAGGATAAAAAACGCCAGCAACAGCAGCTTTAGGCTCAACATCGCGACGATGTTGGCGTTGGGCGAACTCTTGGTCGACGGAGCGAGCCGGCTGTCGAGGGTCATGGCTTAGAAGGATGTCTTTCCGCCCCGGTGCGGTGTAGGTCCGCGGGGTCATCCGTACGAGAAGCTCTCCTGAAACCGGCCACGAACCGGCAGGGGATCAATCGAAACTTGCCAGCAGTGCGTCGATGTCGTCCTGGCTGACGCTCGCCTCACCGGGGGAGGTCGGCCCGTTCATTAGGGACGCCTCGTCGTCCGCACTGACCTTCTTCTTTTCCGAGGCGGCGCTACGTTCGCTCCGGGCCTCGGCGGCATCTTCACCGAACGCGGCCAGAAGCGTGTCCACCTTCTCCTCCACCTGCTTGAGCGCGGTGACGACCTTGGTGATCCGCTGGCCGGTAATGTCCTGGAAGTTGCAGGCTTCATAGACCTTGGTAACGCTGTCGGACAGCTTCTGACCGGTCTCGCCCCCCAACTCGTCGCCGATGCCTTCAATGGTCTCCATCGCTTCCAGGATCGTGTTGGTCGCGGACTCAGTAGCGCCGACGATCGCTTCCAGCTCGTCCGTGGCGGTGGGCAAATGCTCGGTGTTGATCTCGTCGGGCCGGACCGATGCGATCTCCGCCTTGGCCGAGGCGATGAACCGGGACAGCGCTTCGATCTCGGCGTAGAGCTTCAGGTTCACCGCCGACAGATCGCCCTCGACGGTCGCCATGACACTCTCGACCGCGTCCGTGATCTCCTCGGGTTCCGCACGCGGGCCGAGCGCGGCCAGGGCTGCCAACTGGGTCTCCAACTGGACGCGCGCCGCGTCGTCGTCTTGGCCGCGCCCCGTCTTACGTCCCTTTTGAGCCGTCATGGCCTCAAACCTCCTACCTGTGGCGCCGGCCAACCCGGGCGCGCCTAGAAATGCCCGATCGACGCGGTTAGCTTGGTCTTCAGCGTGGCTGCATTGAACGGCTTGATGATGTAGTTGGTCACACCGGCCTGCTTGGCGGCGACCACGTTCTCGCTCTTGCTCTCAGCCGTCACCATGATGAACGGCAGGCCGTTCAGGCGGCTGT